>DATBJZ010000135.1:0-13128 GCA_036556125.1 Gemmatimonadota bacterium
AGGAGATCGCCGCGATCTACCGGGCGGCCGAGACGGAGGGGCGCGACCGGGCGATCGACCTGTGGCTCGAGAGTCCGCTCTTCGCGGGCGGCCGCGACACGCCGCACTTCGCCGAGCGCGTCCGGGCGATGCTCGCCGACAACTTCCGCTACTGGGGTCCGACCGAGAGCCCGATCGAGGTCCGGTGGCCCGAGCGTCCCACGGCGGAGCGCCTCTCCGAGATCGGGGTGCCGACGCTCGTCGTCGCAGGCGACCTCGACGTTCCCGCCATCCTGACCATCGCCGACGAGCTCGCGACCGGGATTCCGGGCGCCGAGAAGCGCATCCTCCCGGGCCGCAGCCACCATCCGAACCTGGAGGACCCGCGCACGTTCAACGCCCTCGTGCTCGACTTCCTGCGCCGTTCGGGTGAACGGGCGGTTTCCGCCCCGGGAGCTGGAACGCACTCTTCGACCTGAGTCCCGCCTTCCGGGGCTTTCGGCTCCGGCGGCGTTCGCGCGTCGCCCTCGAGCCGCAGGAGCCTCCCGCCTCCGGGACGGACGGCGCCGGCCGACGCCGTCCCCGCCTCCGGTTGATCGCCCGAACGTTCAGCGGCTAAGTTCCGAACATTCGCCGCACCGCCTGGAACGGGAGATCCCGTGAACACGCGGGTTCTCCCGGTCCGGCGGTTTTCTGTGTTGGTCCCGGCGCCGGGTGGCGCCGGAGGCCGCTCCGTCGCGTCCGGACGACTGCAGGGCCGCGGTCGAGCCTCGCCACGCTCCCGTCCGTGACGTTCGACGGACGCCCTGCGCTTCGAGAGATCGGATGACCGAGCTGACCCAGCTCCTCGCCGCCGGGCCCGCCTACCGCGCGCTCGAGCGCGCGCTCGTCGCGCCCGGCGCGCGCGCGGCGGCGTCGAACGTCGTGGGGTCGTCGAAGAGCCTCCTCGTCGCGGCGCTCGCGGAGCGCGGGATCCGCGGCGGGGCGCCCTGGAAGACGATCCTGGTCGTGACGCCCGCCACGGAGGGCACGGACGCCTTCGCGGAGGACCTGCGGGCCTTCCTGGGCGAGGGCGCCGCGGCGGTGTTCCCGGCCTGGGAGGTGCTGCCATACGAGGACCGCGAGCCCCACCCCGACATCGTGGGCGAGCGGCTGGAGTTCCTGGCGCGCCTCGCGCGCGGCGAGCTGGTGGTGGGGGTGTCCCCCGCGCGCGCTCTCGCGGAGCTCGTCGTCGGGCCGCAGGACCTGGGCGGGCTGGTCCTCGTGCTGCGGATCGGCGACCGCTGGCAGCGCGAGCGCCTGCTGCGCCGGATCGTGGAGCTCGGGTTCGAGCGCGAGGCGATGGTGTCCGGGGTCGGAGAGTTCAGCTCGCGAGGCGGGATCCTGGACCTCTACGGCTTCGGGATGGCCGCTCCCGTGCGCCTGGAGTTCGACGGCGACGAGATCGCGACCATGCGCACGTTCGACCTCACGAGCCAGCGCTCGATCCAGCCCCTGAGCGAGGTCGCGGTGCTGCCGGCGAGGGAGCCGGGCGGCCGGCGCGGCGACGACGCCTCGACGGACGGAAGCCGACCGGCTGCGCGGTCCGCCGCGCCGCTCGTCTCGCCGGTGAGCTACCTCCCCGCCAACGCACTCGTGGTCCTGGACGAGCCGGAGCACGTGACGCGGGCGTGGGGCGAGCACTGGGACGAGGTGCTCCGCCGGCACGCGGACGCCGCCGCCGACGCCGCGGCCGACGATGCGGAGCCGCCGCCCCCGCCCGAGAGCCGGTACGGCTCGCCAGAGGCGCTCCGGCGGCAGCTCCGGAGCCGCCGCACGCTCGCGCTCCACGCGCTGCACATGCAGACGGGGCCGCCGCGGGAGGACGGCGCCGCTGGATCGAGGACCGGCGGCGCGGCTGCTGAAGCGCGGCCGGAGGACGGGCCCGCCTCGGACGAGGTTCGGCCCTCCGCCGACGAGGGGTCGCCCGCGGGTGAGGCCGTCGAGGACGACCGCGGCCTCCGCACCGTCCGCTTCTCGACGCGCGAGCCCGAGACCATCGCCCGCGACGTGCGCCGCCTCCGCGAGGTGGTGGCGGACCACCACGCGCGGGGCGACCGCGTCGTGATCTACTGCGACAACCTCGGCCAGCTCGAGCGCCTCGAGGAGCTCCTCGCCGAGGACGCCGCGCTCGCCCGCCTCGACGTCGGGAACGTCGCGGCCGGGTTCCGGCTCCCCGAGGAGCGGATCGCGGTCTACACCGACCACGAGATCTTCGAGCGCCAGCGCCGGATCCCCCGCCGCGTGCGCTACCGCGTCGCCGCGCCGCTCGAGTCGTTCACCGACATCCACCCCGGCGACTACCTGGTCCACATCGACTACGGGATCGGCCGCTTCCTGGGCATCGAGCGGCTCGCGCTCGAGGGCGGCACCGTCGAGACGCTCGCCCTGCAGTACGCCGCGGGCGACAAGCTCTACGTGCCGGTCGACCGGCTGAACCTGGTGGAGAAGTACACGTCCGAGGACGGCGCCGAGCCGGCGCTCCACCGGCTGGGCACGCCGCGCTGGGAGCGGCAGAAGGCGCGCACGCGCAAGGCGATCGAGGACATGACCGAGGAGCTCCTCGAGCTCTACGCGCAGCGCGAGGTGGACCGCGGCTTCGCCTTCTCGCAGGACACGCCGTGGCAGCGCGCGCTCGAGGCCTCGTTCCTGTGGGAGGACACGCCGGACCAGGCGAAGGCCACCGAGGCCGTGAAGCGCGACATGGAGTCGCGGCGGCCGATGGACCGGCTCCTCTCGGGCGACGTCGGCTACGGCAAGACCGAGATCGCGATCCGCGCCGCGTTCAAGGCGGTGCAGGACGCGAAGCAGGTCGCCGTGCTGGTCCCCACGACGGTGCTCGCGGCCCAGCACCTCGAGACCTTCCGCGAACGCCTCGCGGACTTCCCGGTGCGCGTCGAGGCGCTCTCGCGCTTCGAATCCAGGAGGGAGCAGGCCGGGGTCCTCAAGGCCCTGGCCGCGGGCGAGGTGGACGTCGTGATCGGGACGCACCGGCTGCTCTCCCCCGACGTCGAGTACCGCGACCTCGGGCTCGTCATCATCGACGAGGAGCAGCGGTTCGGGGTGAAGCACAAGGAGCGGCTGCGGAAGGTCCGGAGCGCGGTGGACGTGCTCGCGATGACCGCCACCCCGATCCCGCGCACGCTCTACTTCTCGCTCGCGGGGATCCGCGAGATGTCGCTGCTCGAAACGCCGCCCGCGGACAGGATCCCGGTTCTCACGGTGGTCTCGACCTTCGACGAGGACCTGATCCGCGACGCGATCCGGCGCGAGCTCGACCGCGGGGGCCAGGTCTTCTTCATCCACAACCGGATCGAGACGATCGACGAGGTCGCCGACGTCGTGCGGAGGCTCGTGCCGGAGGCGCGAGTGGAGGCGGCGCACGGGAAGATGGCCGACGCGGAGCTCGAGCCGCTGATGCTGCGGTTCTTCCACGGGGAGCTCGACGTGCTCGTCTCCACCACGATCGTCGAGTCCGGCCTCGACGTGCCCCGCGCGAACACGCTGCTCGTGGACCGCGCCGACCGGTTCGGCCTGGCCGAGCTGTACCAGCTCCGCGGCCGGGTGGGCCGCTCGCACCGGCGCGCGTACGCGTACTTCCTCGTGCCGCCCCGCGGCGGGATGACCGAGGACGCCGAGAAGCGCCTGCGCGTGATCGAGGAGTTCAGCGAGCTCGGCGCCGGACACGCCATCGCGCTCAAGGACCTCGAGATCCGCGGCGCGGGAAATCTCCTCGGGCGGGAGCAGTCCGGCTTCATCCAGTCCGTCGGGCTCGAGACCTACCTGAAGCTGCTCGAGGAGACGGTGCGGCGTCTCAAGGGGCAGCGACCCGAGGAGCGGCCCGAGACGGAGGTGGCGTTCGAGGGGCCGGCGTACCTCCCCGACGCCTATATTCCCGACGCACGGCTGAAGCTGAACCTCTACCGGCGCGCCTCCCGGCTCGACGATCCCGCCGCCGTGGACGAGCTGCGCGAGGAGCTCGCCGACCGCTACGGGCCGCCGCCGCCGGAGGCCGAGAACCTGCTGGCTTCGCTCGAGCTGCGGCTGCGCGGAACGCGCGCGGGGCTGCGCCGGGTCCGGGTCGCGCCGCGGCTCCCCGCCGTGGAACTGGAGTGGCCGCAGGGGGTAGTGCCGCCGCTCGGCGCGTTCGAGGGGCTGCCGCTCCCCGAGGCGACCCGCGTCGAGGTCCTCGGACAGAGCCCCACGCGCCTGCGCCTCCGCGCCCTCGATCCCGCCGCCGCGATCGCCGCGGCGATCCACGTGCTGGCCGCCGCGGCCGGCGACGAGGCGCCCGCCTCGCGCCCGGACGGCGCCGTCCCCGCACTCGTCCCCTGACCGGAGTCCCGCCGTTGATCCGACCCATCCGCGTTCACGAGAGAGCCGCGCGCCGCGTCGCACGTGCCCTGCACGGTCCCGCGGCGGCGGCGCTGATCGCGTTCTCCGCCGCGGTGCTCGCCGCCTGCCAACGCGGCGACGACGCCGCGGAGGTCGAGGCGGCCGAGCGGCCGGTCGCCGTCGTGGACGACGACACGATCACCGTCGGGCAGACCGCCTCGTACATGCGCGCCACCCGCGCCGACCGCACGCACGAGGGCGCGCGCCGGGCCGTCGAGGACCTGATCGCCGTCGAGCTCGTCAAGGTGGCGGCCCGGGGGGAGCCGCTCACGCCGGAGCAGGAAGCGCTGCGCGAAACGTGGCGCGAGCAGCTGATGATCTACCAGTACCGCGATTCGGTCCTCTACAAGTCGATCGCGGTCCCGGACAGCGCGGTCGAGGCGTACTACCGGGAGAAGGTCGGCGACGAGGTGAAGGCGCGCCACGTGCTGGTGGCGGTCGAGCCCACCGCCACGCCCCAGGAGAAGGCGGCCGCGCGCGCCCGGGCCGAGGAGGCGCTCGCGCGGGCGCGCGCGGGGGAGGACTTCGAGGAGCTCGCGCGCGAGTACTCGAGCGGCACGACCGCCGCATCCGGCGGGGAGCTGGACTGGTTCGGCCGGGGCGACATGGTGCCGGCGTTCGAGCGCGCCGTGTTCGCCCTCGACCCGGGCGACATCTCGGACGTGGTGGAGACCCGCTTCGGGTACCACGTCATCCGCCTCGAGGGCAAGCGAAAGAAGTCGCTCGAGGAGCTGCGTCCGAGCATCGAGGAGGCGCTGCGCGCGCCGAAGGAGCGGGAGGCGGTCCGCGCGTTCGAGGACAGCCTCATGACCGGCTCGGGCCTCGAGTTCCTCGAGAGCAACGTGGACAGCCTCGTGGCCGTGTTCGCCGCCGACAGCGTGGGCCGGGTGCCGGAGCGGCTCGCCTCCCTGCCGGTGGCCACCTGGCGCGTGCCCGGGCCCGATTCCGGCGGGAAGGCCGGCGCCGCGCCGCGCCCGGACAGCCTCACGATCGGAACGGTCGTGGAGCGGTTCCGCGGTCTGCCGGCGGAGAACCAGGCGGCGGTGAAGGCGCTCGACCGCGGCCGCATGGTGCAGGCGCTGGCTCCGCTCGTCCGCAACGAAATGATCGTGGGGCGCGCCGAGGCTCTCGGGATGGAGCTCGACGAGGCCCGGCAGCGGCAGCTCGACGACCGGCTCGAGAGCGTACGCGTGACCGAGATGCTGCGCCGGCGCGTCCGCGAGAACGTCACGGTCTCCGACTCCGCGCTGCGGGCGGCGTGGACGGCGGACTCCACGCGCTTCGCGGGCAGCTCCTTCGAGGAGGCGACGCCCGCGCTGCGGCAGAGCGTCGTGCAGGAGAGGCTGAACCGCGCCAACTCCTGGGAGGGCCAGCGCGAGATGGTCCTCGAGATCGCCGAGACCGTGCGCGACGACGTGGACGTCGAGCGCTACGAGGACGGCTACGAGGGGGTCCTCGAGCTCCTCGGACCCCCGCCGGACACCTCGTCGGTGGCCGGCGGCGGCGCGGCCGGCGCGGGCGCGGGGCAGTCGCCTGCGGGCGACGCCGGCGCGGGCCTGGGAGAGGCGCCTGCGGGCGCGGCCGGAGCGGGCACCGGCCAGGCTCCCGCGGCCGGCGACGCTGCGGGGCCGGGCCCGGAGGGGTCGGGGACTCCGTGATCCGCACCTTGCTCGCCGCGGCGGCGGCGCTGGCGCTCCCCGCCCTCGCGGCGGCCCAGACCGTCGCCTCGGAGCGGATCGTCGCCGTCGTCGGCGGCGAGGCGCTGCTCCTCTCCGAGCTCGAGGAGCAGACCATCCTGGCCGCATCGGGGGCCGGGGTCCCGACGGACGACCCCGACGCGATGGCGGCGCTGCGCCGCGACGTCCTCGAAAGGATGGTGTCGGACCTGGTGGTCGTCGCGGCGGCGGCCGCCGACGACTCGATCGAGGTGTCGGAGAGCGAGGTGAGCGAGGCCGTCGAGGCCGAGCTGGACCAGGTCCGCGGCCGCTTCGCCTCGACCGCCGAGTTCGAGCGCGAGCTCGCGCGCAGCCAGTGGCGGACGCTGGAGAACTACCGCCGCAACCTCCGGCGCGTGAAGCGTCGCGAGCTCCTGGCCCAGCAGTACCTCGCGAAGCACGCCGCGCGCATCCGCCCCGTCACGGTCACGGACGAGCAGGTGCGCAGCTACTTCGAGGAGCAGCGCGGCCGGCTCGGAACGAAGCCGGTGACGGTCCGGATCCGGGAGCTCGACGTCCTGGTGAAGCCCACGTCCGAGGAGCGCGAGCGGGCCCGCGCGGTCGCCGACAGCCTCGTCACCGAGCTCCGGAACGGCGCGGATTTCGCAGAGCTCGCCGGGGAGTTCTCCGGCGATCCCGCGAGCGCGGAGCGTGGCGGTGACCTGGGGTACTTCCGCCGCGGCGTGATGGTCCCGGCGTTCGAGGACGCGGCCTTCGCGATCGACTCGGTCGGGGGTCTGGTGGGTCCGGTCGAGAGCCGCTTCGGCTGGCACGTGATCCGGCTCGACGACCGCCAGGGCGACGAGATCAAGGCGCGGCACATCCTCGTCGTGCCGCGGACCTCCGAGGCCGACCAGGCGGCGGCGCGCGCCCTGGCCGGGGCGCTCGCCGACAGCCTCGCCGCCGGGGCGAGCTTCGCCGAGCTGCAGGAGCGGTACACCGAGGCCACGCCCGAGGAGCGCGACGTCGCCGAGGTTCCGCTGAACGCGCTGCCCGAGGAGTGGCAGCAGGCGCTGCGCGATCTGCCGGTGGGCGGGACGACCGGCGCGCTTCCCGCGGCGGGCGGCTTCGCGATCCTGCGCCTCGAGGGCCGGGGCGGCGGCGAGCCGTGGACGTTCGAGGAGATCGCGCCGCGGCTCCGGTCCCAGCTGGCGCAGACGCTGGGGCAGCGGGAGTTCGTCGAAGACCTGCGGCGCGACCTCTACGTCATGGTGCGTCCCGTGGGAGAGGCGGTCACGGGTCCCCGCCCGGCGGGCGTCGCCCCCTCCGCCGCCGAGCCGGCGGCCCTCGACACCACCGCCTACGAACCGCCGGAGCCGGTGACCGGCCCCTCCGAGCCCGGCGCCGCGGAGGCGTATACGCCGGACGTCGAGACCGAGCCGCCCGTGCCGGTGGACCCGCTCGACGCTCCGCCGCCCGTCGCCGACGTTCCGCCGCCGGAGACCGATCCTTCCCGCCAGCCCGCCGATCCGAGCGCGCCGCCGGCCGGGCGACCGGACGACGCGGACGACGCGGACGACGCGGACGACGGCGATGCGGCGGCCGACGGGCCCGCCGACGCGGTTCCGGCGGCCGACGAGGGCGCGCCGTCGTCCGGCGCAGGAGCCGGCGCAGGCGCCCCCTCCGACACCGTCACGACGCCGGACGCTCCGCGGTGACGTCGTCCGCCTCCCGCGTGCCGGTCACCTGGGTCACGATGGGCGACCCGCGCGGGATCGGTCCGGAGGTGGCTCTGCGCGCCCTGGCCGGCTGGCGTCCTCTCGCCGCCGGGCGCACCCGCGTCCGGCTGGTCGGCGTCCGGGGGGTGTTCGAGCGCGCCGCTCGGCTGCCCCGGATGCAGGCCGTCCTGCAGTCCCTGGCCGACGAGATCGTGGACGTGCGCGACGCGGCCGCCGGCGAGCCCGACGGCTCCGGCGAGCGGCGCGCGTCGCCCGGCCGGCGCGCCGGCGCGGCATCTCCGCCGCCGCACGGCGTGCTGGCCCCGGAGATCGCCGGCGCCTGGGCCGGCCGGTCCATCGAGGCCGCCGTCCGCGGACTCGACCCGGCGCGCGGCGACGTCCTCGTGACGGCGCCCATCGAGAAGCTCGCGCTGGCCCTCGCGGGCTGGAGCTTCCCCGGTCACACCGAGATGCTGGCCGCGCTCTCGGGCGCCCCGCGGGTCGCGATGATGCTCGTGGCGGGAGGCCTGCGGGTGACCCTGGTCACCGGGCACCTGCCGCTGCGCGAGGTGCCCGACCGGGCGACGCGGGAGCGGATCCGCGACGCCTTCGAGCTCACCGAGGAGGCGCTCCGCGTCGGCTTCGGCGTGGTCCGGCCGCGGATCGGGATCTGCGGGCTCAACCCCCACGCCGGCGAGGGCGGGGTGCTGGGCGACGAGGAGGACCGGGTCGTGGAGCCCGAGGTCGTGTCGCTGCGCGCCCGCGGCTACGACGTGGCCGGTCCGCTGCCTGCGGACACCGCGTTCGTGCGCGCCGCGGCGGGGGAGTTCGACGCCGTCCTCGCGCTCTACCACGACCAGGGGATGATCCCGGTCAAGCTGCACGGCTTCGGGCGCGGCGTGAACGTGACGCTGGGGCTGCCGTTCGTCCGTACGTCGCCCGACCACGGCACCGCGTTCGATCTCGCCGGCACGGGACGTGCGAGTCCGGCGAGCTTTCGCGAAGCCCTGGATCTCGCCCGCGCGCTCGCCGACCGCCGCGCCGGCACGGCCCAACCCGTTGTGGCCGCAGGCGATCCCGTGTAACCTTCCGCCGGGCCGGTGGGAGGGACGGGCCGACGACCCTCTCGAGAGCCGCGATGCAGGTCATCCGCTTCACCGGCGTCAGCAAGAGCTATCCGCGGGGCGGTCTCGCGCTCCGCAACGTGAACCTCGTCCTCTCCAAGGGCGAGTTCGTCTTCCTCACCGGGCCGTCGGGCGCCGGCAAGAGCACCCTCCTCAAGCTGATCTCGATGGAGCTGCGCCCCTCGCACGGCGAGGTGCGCGTGTCGGGCTTCTCGTCGGCCCGCATCCACCGGCGGGAGATTCCGTACCTCCGCCGGCGGCTGGGAATCATCTTCCAGGACTTCCGGCTCCTGAAGACCCGCACCGCGCGCGAGAACGTCGCGTTCGCGCTCGAGGTGACCGGCGCGCCGCGGGAGGTGATCTCGCCCAAGGTACAGCGCACGCTGGCCGCGGTCGGGCTCGCCGAGAAGGCGGACCGCTACCCGCGGGAGCTCTCGGGCGGCGAGCAGCAGCGCGTGGCGATCGCCCGCGCGCTCGTGAACGACCCGTTCATCCTGCTCGCCGACGAGCCGACGGGGAACCTCGACACCCGGACCTCGCTCGAGATCCTCCGCCTGCTGCGGCAGATCAACACGCTGGGGATGGCCGTTCTCCTCGCGACCCACGACTACACGCTTCTTCGCGACTACCCCGAGGCGCGCGTGCTGCACCTCGAGAACGGCGCGGTCGCGGCCGACTCGGCGGCGCCCGACGGGGTGCGGCGCGCCGTTTCGTCCGCGGATGGCGGGGGGGACGACGACGGCGGGCCGCAGGGGGCCGGCGAACCGTCCGCGTCCGCGGCCGTGGAGGCCCGCGGGAGCGGCCTCGCCGCGGCGGCGGAAGCCGGAGCCGGCCCGCCGGTCGCCCCCGCCGGAGCGACTTCCCGGAAGGGCGGGCTGCACTCGGCCTGGTTCGCGGGTCCCGCGTCGCGCCCGGCGGGCGGGCCCGCGCCGCGCGCGGGGGGACGGGGGCGCCGCGCGCCCGAACGGCCGCGCGGACGGAGCTAGATGTCCTACACGACGCGCGAGGCGTTCTTCGCGTTCAGCCGCGCGCCGCTCCTGACGGCGCTCTCGATCATCACGATCACGTTCTCGCTCTTCAGCCTGGGCGTCTTCGGGCTGCTCGTGCTCAACATCCAGCGGCAGCTCGCGGGGGTGGAGGAGCGCATCGAGGTCATCGCCTTCCTCGAGGACATGACGCCGCGGGAGGCGGTGGACAGCCTGGCCGCGGCGATGCGCTCCCGTCCGGAAGTGCTCGAGGTCGCCTACGTCTCGAAGACCGAGGCCCTCGACCGGTTCCGGGCCGAGATGCCCGAGGACTTCGAGCTCCTCGCGGATCTCGAGTCCAACCCGCTGCCGGCGAGCCTCGAGGTGCGGCTCAAGCCCGGGCAGCGGAACGACCCCGTCGTGACGCGGGTGGGGCGGGCGCTCGAGGGCGCGCCCGGCGTCGAGGAGGTGCAGGTCGGACGTGACTGGGTGCGGAAGCTCGACTTCCTCCGCAACATCTTCCTGGTGCTGGGCGTCGTGACCGGCGCCGTCTTCGCAGCGATCAGCTTCGTCGTGATCTCCAGCACGATCAAGCTCGTGCTGCTCTCGCGCGCCGAGGAGATCGAGATCATGAAGGTCGTCGGCGCCACCGGGGCCTTCATCGCCAAGCCCTTCCTGGTCGAGGGCTTCGTCAAGGGCGCCATCGGGGGCTTCGCCGCGCTGGTCCTCACCTTCATCGTCTACGCGGTCGTGAACGAAGAGGTGATCCGCGTGAGCTTCTACGGTCCCGGCCTCTCGGCGGCCTCGGTCACGGCTGGCGCGCTGCTCGGGATGATCGCGAGCTGGCTCTCGCTCCGGAACCAGCTGGTCGAGGGATGACGTCCGCCGCCGACCGGGACGGGATCGGGGTCCCCGGGGTGAGACGCACGGCCGCCGCCCACCCCGCCGGGATCGCCGTGCTCCGGGCGCGACGTCCGGCCGCGGCCCTGATCCTGGCGTCCGCGCTCCTCTCCGCGCCGGCGGCGGTCGCCCCCCGCGCGGCGGCCGCGGCCCAGGAGCCCGCCAGCCCCGCGGAGGGCGAAGCCCGGCTGCAGGCGCTCAAGGAGCAGATCGAGAAGAACCGGGCCGAGGCGGCCGCGCTCTCGCGCCGCGAACGGGGGGTGCTCGCGAACCTGAACGAGCTCGAGCGCGACATCGACCTGACCGAGGCCTACATCGCGGAGCTCGACCTCCAGATCGGCTCGCGGAGCCGCGAGATCGAGCGGCTCACGGGCGAGATCGCGCGCCTCGAGGAGGAGCTGATCGTCAAGCGCAAGGTGCTCGAGCGGCGGCTCCGGAACATCTACAAGTTCGGGCGCTACGGCGCGTTCCAGATGCTGCTCATGGCCGACTCCTTCGCCTCGATCCTGGGCCGGTACAAGTACCTGAGCCTGATCGCCCGGCAGGACGACCGCCTGTTCCAGCGCCTGAAGATCCTCAAGCGCGAGATCGAGGATCACCGGCGGGCGCTCCAGCACGCGCGCGGGATGATCGAGGAGCGGCGCCACGAGCGCGTCCAGCAGGTGGACGTGCTCCGCACGGGCGAGGTGCAGCGCGAGAAGCTCCTGCGCTCGATCAAGGGCGAGAAGGCGCAGCGCATCGAGGCCGCCCGCGAGCTGGAGCGCGAGTCCGAGCGGATCCGCGGGCTCCTGGCCTCGCTCGAGAAGGCGCGGCGCGAGGCGGAGGCGCGCGCCAAGGCCGAGGCGGCCGCCGCCGGCCGCCCCGCTCCGGCGCCCGCGCGCTCGACGCTCACCTCGGCGTACGGCAACCTCGAGTGGCCGGTCCAGGGCGAGATCCTGGAGGGCTTCGGCAAGTCCGTGCACCCGGTCTACGGCACGACCGTCATCAACAACGGCATCGACATCCGCGCCGCGCGCGGCACGCCGGTGCGCAGCGTCGAGTCGGGAACGGTCCAGTTCGTGGACTGGTACGGCGCCTACGGGAAGACGGTGATCCTCGACCACGACGGCGGGCACTACTCGATCTACTCGCACCTGGAGGAGATCGGGGTGAAGCGCGGCCAGAAGGTGCGGCGCGGCGCGGTCGTCGGCACCGTGGGCGACACGGGCAGCCTCGACGGTCCCAAGCTCCACTTCGAGATCCGGAAGGGCGGCAAGGCGGTCGACCCGATCACCTGGCTCCGAAAGCGCTGATGGCGAGGGGGGCGGCGGGGCGGGGGCGCCGGGGGAGCGCCGCGGAACCGGAGACGCCGGCCAGGCCCAGGCTCGGACTCGTCGGGCACGCCGAAGCGCGCCGGCGGGTGGCGGCCGCCGCGTCGCGCGGGCAGCTGGGTCCCGCCCTCCTCGTGACCGGCCCGCGCGGCGTCGGCAAGGAGACGTTCGCGTTCTGGGTCGCGCGCCTCCTGCTCTGCCGCGCCCCCGGCGAGCGGCCGTGCGGCGTGTGCTCCTCGTGCACGCGCGTCGCGACGCTCGGCCACCCCGACGTCCACTGGTTCTTCCCCGTCCCGCCGGAGTCCACGCCGTTCGGCGAGGGCGAGTGGGTCCGGCTCCTCGAGCGCATCCGGCGCGATCCGCTCGACCCCACGCTGACCCGGTTCTCCCAGCCGGCCTCGTTCCGGATGCATCAGGCGACCGCGATCCGCAGGCTGGCCAGCGCGCGGCCGTTCGAGGACGGCGAGCGCGTCTTCATCCTCGGCGACTACGAGCGGAACCCGAGCGACCAGGTGCACAACGCGCTCCTCAAGGTGCTCGAGGAGCCGCCGCCGCGGACGACGTTCGTCCTCACCGCCGCGCGCGTGCCGAGCCTGCCCGAGACGATCCTCTCGCGGTGCCGCCGGGTGAGGCTGGGGCCGCTCTCGGTCGAGGAGATGGAGGCGTTCCTGGAGGAGGCGGTCGCCCACGCCGGCCTGGAGGCGCCCGCCGCGGCGGCGCGACGGGACGCGCTCGCCCGGGCCGAGGGCCGGCCCGGGCGGCTGCTCGAGCTGCTGCGCCTGGAGGACACGGCCGGCGCCGAGGCGGAAGAGCTCTTCCGTCGCGTCCTGGAAGGCGGCCCGCTCGCGAGCTACGGCCACGTGCTGGGCGCCGGCTACCGCGGGAGCCGGGAAGACCACGACCGGCGGCTCGACGCGCTGGCGACGCTCTGGCGCGACCTGCTGCGGATCGCCGCGGGCGAACGCGAGACCGCGACGCGTCCCGACCTCCTGACGCTCTACGCCGAGGCGGCCGAGCGGCTCGACGCCGGGGCGGCGGCGGCC
>DATBJZ010000136.1:0-10895 GCA_036556125.1 Gemmatimonadota bacterium
CCGTCGTGCGCCGCCAGCAGCGCGCCGGCGTTCTCCTCGGTCACCGACTCCGAGTCCACCCAGGCGATCTCGACCTTCGCGTCGTTCGCGATCCCGCCGTGGACCAGCGCCTCCTCGATCGACTTGTAGGAGTCGCGCAGGCCCACGTACTTGCCGCAGATCGCGACCGACACGCGACGGCCGGCGTGGTAGATGCGGCCGACCATCTCGCGCCAAGCGGCGAGGTCCGGCTGCGCCCCGGCGCCCCGCTCGCCGAGCCCCAGCTGCTGGACGACCAGCCGGTCGAGTCCGCCCTCGTGGAGCACGAGCGGGACCTGGTAGATCGAGCCCACGTCACGGGCCTCGATCACCGCGTCCGGCGTCACGTTGGTGAAGAGCGCGATCTTGCGACGCGTCTCCTCGGCCAGCGGCAGCTCGGTCCGGCAGAGCAGGATGTCGGGCTGGATGCCGATCTCGCGCAGCTCGCGGACCGAGTGCTGGGTCGGCTTCGTCTTGAGCTCCCCCGCCCCGCGGATGTACGGCACCAGCGTCACGTGGATGAACAGCACGGACTCGGGTCCGCGCTCCAGGCGGAACTGACGGATCGCTTCGAGGAACGGCAGGCTCTCGATGTCGCCGACCGTCCCTCCGATCTCGGTGATCACCACGTCCAGGTCGCCGCCCCGCGCGAGCCGCGTGATGCGGTCCTTGATCTCGTCGGTGATGTGGGGGATCACCTGGACCGTGGCCCCCAGGTAGTCGCCGTGACGCTCCTTGGCGATCACCGAGCTGTAGACCGCGCCGGTCGTGACGTTGTTGTCCCGCGACAGCGAGCGGTCGATGAACCGCTCGTAGTGGCCGAGGTCGAGGTCGGTCTCGGCGCCGTCGTCCGTGACGAACACCTCCCCGTGCTGGAAGGGGCTCATCGTCCCGGGATCGACGTTGATGTAGGGGTCGAACTTCTGGAGGGTGACCCGGAGGCCCCGGGCCTTGAGGAGCATCCCGAGGGAGGCGGCCGCGATGCCCTTCCCGAGAGAGGAGACGACCCCCCCGGTCACGAAGACGTACTTCACGGGGCGGGCGGGATCCGGGATCGGCTCCTCCGGGCGGCGTCGCTGGGGGAGGTAAAGCGCGAATCTAGTGCGAGCCCCCCGAAGGGCGCCACATCGGGGTCACGGCGGTCACCGGCGGCGGACGTGGACGCGTCCGTCCGTCAGCTCGATTCCGGAGACTCTCCTCCGGCGGTCCCGCGGTCCTCACGCCTCGCCCGGAGCGCGGCTCCCGGCCCGCAGGATCCGCCGCACCCGCTCGGCGTCCTCCGGCGTGTCCACCGAGACGGCCGACGTCTCGACCACCACGCCGTGAACCGGGATCCCGTTCTCCAGCATCCGCAGCTGCTCGAGCCGCTCGCGCTGCTCGCGCGGGGAGGGCGGGCGGTCCGTGAACGCGCGGAACGCCTCGGCGCGGAACGCGTAGACGCCGACGTGCGCGTGCCACCTCCGGCCCTGCGCGCAGCGGAGCTCCTCCTCGTCCGTGACCGGCGGCAGGTCCTCGAGCGGCAGGCGGGCGAAGTCCTCGATCACGCCGTCGGGGCGCAGCGCCGCCTTCACGACGTCGGGGTCGGACGCCTCGCCCCCGCGGAGTGCCCGCAGCGGCGTGGCGACCCGCACCCCCGGCTCCCCCACCCGCGCCAGCAGGGCTTCCACGACGTGGGGCTCCAGCAGCGGCTCGTCGCCCTGGAGGTTCACGACGACCCCGGGCCAGGCGCGGCCGGCTTCGTCCAGGAAGCGCCGGATCCGGTCGGACCCGCTGGCGACCGGCACGACCGACAGGTGGGCGTCCGCCCCGACGCCTCGCGCCGCCGCGGCCACCGTGGGATCGTCGGTGACGACCACCACCCGGACGCCGCCGACGCGCAGGGCGTTGCGCGCGACCCGCGCGATCATCGGCTCCCCGCCCAGGTCCAGCAGCGGCTTCGACGGCAGCCGCGTGGAGGCGAGCCGCGCCGGGATCGCGATCAGGACGCTCCCCGCGCCGGTCCTCGCGGCGGCTTCGCAGGAGGCGCGGGCTGCGCCGGGGCCGCCGCGGCTCGCCGGATTCAGAAGAAGCTCCCCAGGTAGAGGAACACCGACACGTCAGGACCGTCCTCGGCCCGGTTCCAGGGCACGACGGCGTAGACCCCGACCTCGCGGAAGGCGCCGGTCCCGGCGATCCCGACCCCGGCCGAGCCGCGGGCGTCGAAGCCGCGCCCGGCGCTCTCCCAGGCGTCGCCGACGTCGGCGAGCAGGGTGATCCACGACCCGTACCGGAACAGGCCGATCCTGGGAAGCGGCCCCAGGGGGATCCGGTAGCGGAGGCCGGCGAGCAGCGCGCGGTCGCCGCGCACGCTCAGGGCCTCGTGACCCGGCAGGGTCGCCGCGCCCCCGAGGTGGTAGCGGCGCTGCTCCGGGAGCGATCCCCCGAGCCGACCGCCGAGCATCACGCGCGCGGCTAGGAAGTGCGAGCCCACCGGCTGGTATCGCCGCACGTCGATGCGGGCGGACGTGAAGTCGGCGTCGCCGCCGAGGGGACCGCCGGCGCCCTCCGTCTCGAGCCGCACGCGCCAGCCGACCCTCGGCTCGCGCGGCACGTCGACGGCACGCCACTCCAGCGCCGGCGCGACCGACCGGATCGTCCCCTCCAGCACCGGGAGGTTCGGCAGGAAGTCGTCCTCGGCGACCGTGAAGGGATCCTGGGTGAGCACGGAGTCGTAGGTGTCGTTGCGCGCGGCCAGCTCCACCGCCAGCGGTCCCCGGACCTCCCCCCGCACGAAGAGCTCGACCCCGCGCCGGTCGAAGTAGAAGCGGTTGTCCTCGCCCAGGAACAGCGTCGCCAGCGCGGCCTCGACGTCCGTGCGGTGCCAGCGATCGGCGGTGTCCGTCCGGTCGTACGCCGACGCGCGGAGCAGGAGCCGCTCGCGGCGCAGCTCGCGCTCGATGCGGCCGACCCAGCCCACGTCCTCGCGCGACGTGCGCAGGATCGCCTCGGCCGTCAGCCGCACCGCGTCGCGGCGCCCCGGCGGCACGGCCGCGCGGAAGCCCCAGCGCACGGCGAGACCGTCCACGCGGTTGTAGCCCTCCGGCAGGAAGCCGTAGAGCCCGCGGAGGGCGACCGCCGGCCGTCGTTCCTCGGGCACCCCGCGGATCTCGACGACGCGACCTCGGCGCTCCACCGTCACGCGGTCCTCCCGCAGCACCCGCGTCTCGCCGCCCACGCGCGCGAGCCCGGTGCCGTAGTAGGAGCCCCCGACGACGACCACGTCGCCGCCGATGTCGGCGCCCGGCCGCAGGTAGAGGCTCCCGCCCGCGACGGTGACCCCGCCCGGGGTGCGTCCGGCGAACCGCACCGTGCCGTCCAGGACCAGCAGGCCGCCGGCGAGCACGCTGTCACGCGGGACCGACAGATCGCCGATCCGGACGGCCGGGCCGGCGGCGATCGCGCGCTCGAGCTCCGCCCGTCCGCGGTCCGTCAGATGGAGGCCGAGCACGACGGAGTCGACCGCCGGCGAGGTCGGATCCTGCCCGGCGGGCCCGCCCGGCGAGTCGGGCGGCGCCGTGTCCAGCAGGATCTCCACGGAGTCGGGGGGGAGCACGCCCCGCAGCGAATCCGGCTCCTGCGCCGGCGCCGGACGGACGAGCACCGCGACCGCGGCGAGCAGCACCACGCCGCGCAAGCGGCCCGGGTCAGCCACGCGGGTGGAAGCTGCGGTGGACCTGCTTGAGGTAGGTGCGGTCGAGGTGCGTGTACACCTGCGTCGTCGAGACGTCGGCGTGCCCCAGCATCTCCTGCACCGCGCGGAGGTCGGCGCCGCCCTCGAGCAGGTGCGTCGCAAACGAGTGGCGGAACGCGTGCGGCCCGACGGGACGCGGGATCCCCGCCCGACGCACGTGCCCCTGCACGATCTTCCAGCCACCCATCCGGCTCAGCGGCCGCCCGCGGCGGCTGAGGAAGAGGACCCGGCGGCCGCCGCCGGCGCGCGCCAGGCACGGACGCGACTCCCCCAGGTAGCGGTCCACCGCGGCGAGCGCGCGGCGCCCCACCGGCACCACGCGCTCGCGCCCGCCCTTCCCCCGCACCGACAGGAAGGCCGAGCCGGCGTCGAGATCCTCGAGCCGGGCGCCCAGCAGCTCCGAGATCCGCACGCCGCTCGCATAGAGCAGCTCGAGGAACGCGTGGTCGCGCAGGCCCAGCGGCGTCGCGGATCCCGCGGCGGCGGACGCGAGGACGCGCTCGACCTCGCTCCGCGTGAGCACCGACGGAAGCGGCCGGCCGCGCCGCGGGCGGTCCAGCGTCTGCGTGGGGTCGGCCGCGATCAGGCCCTCGCCCTCGAGGAAGCGGAACCAGCTCCGCAGCGCCGACAGCCTGCGGGACTGGGTCGCCGGGCTGCGCGAGCGGGCCCGCAGCGCGCGCAGATACCGGCGCAGCACGTCCGCGCCCGCGCTCTCCGGTTCGCGCACGCCCGCCTCCCCGGCGAACTCCGCGAAGTCCCGGACGTCCGCCAGGTATGCCTCGAGCGTGCGCGGCGAGAGCCCGCGCTCGAGCTCGAGGTGGTCGCGCCAGAGCTCGAGGAACAGCGGCACGGCTCAGTCCGGCCGGAGGAACGGGTTCTCGCGCCGCTCCTCGCCCACGGTCGTGGGCCGGTCGTGGCCCGGGAAGACGCGGACGGCGTCGCCGAGCGTGAGGATCTTCTCCTCGATCGACGCGCGGAGGACCTCGTAGGAGCCGCCGGGAAAGTCGGTGCGGCCGATCGAGCGCCGGAAGAGCGCGTCGCCCGAGAAGAGCACGTCGGGCGCGAGGAACAGCGACACGCCCCCGGCGGAATGACCCGGGGTGTGCAGCACGCGGATCGTGCGGCCGGCGAACGGCAGCTCGTCGCCGTCGTCGTACGTGCGGTGCGCCACGGGCGCGGCGACCGGCGTCCCGGCGAAGGCGGACAGGTTCGCCGTCGGCGACTCCAGCATGGGCGCGTCGGCAGGGTGGATGTACACGGGGCAGCGCAGCGCGCAGGCGACGGTCTCGAGGCCCGCGATGTGGTCGCCGTGGCCGTGCGTCAGGAGCACGTAGACCGGCCGGAAGCCGAGCGCGGCGACGCGGCCCAGGATGCGCTCCGCCTCGGCCCCGGGATCCACGACGAAGCCCTCGCCGGACGCGGGGTCGTGGACGAGATGGCAGTTCGCCTGGAACGGGCCGACCGCGAGCGTCTCGACGTGGAGCGCGGCCGGGGTTCCCGTCGCCGCGGCGGGGCGCGCCGCGGCGTCCGGCTCGCGCGTCACGGGGCGCCGACCCCCGCCGGGGCCCCGCGGCCTTCGCCCCGGGGATCGCGGGGCGTGCCGTCGGCCGCCCGTGTGCGAGCCTCGAGGATGGCACGGGCGTTCCGACGCAGCCCCTCGGGGCGGGCGCGACTGATCGCGGCGTCGGCGAAGCGGGCGTGGAACGCGGCGTCGTCCAGCTCCGCCGCCTCGGCGAGGTCGAGCGCGACCTGGGCGAGGCGCGGCGCCAGCCGCGCCTCCGTCGCCGGCGTGGCGTGCTTCACGTTCCAGGGACAGACCTCCTGGCAGACGTCGCACCCGAACACCCACTCCCGCATGTCGTCCGCGAACTCGCCGGGCAGCTCGCCGCGGTGCTCGATCGTGAGGTAGGAGAGGCAGCGCCGCGCGTCGAGGACCCACGGCTCGACGATCGCGCCGGTGGGACAGGCGTCCAGGCAGCGCGTGCACGTGCCGCAGTGGTCGGCGTGCGGCGCATCGGCCACGAGCTCGCGGTCGAGGACCAGCTCGCCCAGCACGATCCACGAGCCGAGGTCCTTCGTGATCAGGTTGGTGCTCTTCCCCCGCCAGCCCACGCCGGCGCGCTCGGCCCAGAGCTTCTCCTGGAGGGGTGCGGAGTCCACGAACGCGCGGCCGCCCAGGTTCGGCTCGGCGTCGCGCAGGCCGGCGAGCACGGCCCGCAGCTTGTCGCGCAGCACGCGGTGATAGTCCTCGGCCCAGGCGTAGCGGGCGACCCGCCCCTCCCCGTCCCCGGGATCGCGCGGAGCGGGCCGGTAGTAGTTGAGCGCGACCGAGACCACCGCGCGCGCCCCGGGAACGAGCTCCCGCGGGTCCGTCCGCTTCTCGCGCCACCGCGCCATCCACGCCATCCCGCCGTGGTAGCCGCGGCCCAGCCACTCCTCGAGCCGCGCCGCCTCGCCCGTCGGCCCGGCCGCGGCCACGCCGACGCGCTCGATGCCCTGTTCGCCGCACAGCCGCCGCAGCAGCGCCGTGCGGGCCCCGGGCGTCACAGCGGCCGACCCATCCCGTCGAAGGCGGGCTCCAGCGCGGCCTGCTCGGCGGCCCCGGCGCCTTCCCCGGACCGGCTCGTCTCCGGCTCGCCGGCGACCCCTCTCGCCGACGCGCCGTCGATGCGTCGGTCCACCGCGATGCCCGGCACGCGCCCCGCCGCACCGCCCGCCGGCCCGCCGGCGGTCTCCGGCTCCGGAGCGCCGGCCGGCTCCGCGTCCCCTGCGCCGCGCAGGTGCGCGAGGATCCGCTCCGCCGTGCGCACGCTGAACCCCGGCAGCTCCGCGATCTCCTCCGGACGCGCGGTCCGCAACCGGTCCACGGAGCCGAAGCGCGAGAGGAGCGCCCGACGCCGGCGGGCGCCGACGCCGGGGATCCGGTCCACCCCGGAGACGAGCGTGCGGGCGGCGCGGCGATGGCGGTGGTACGCCACCGCGAAGCGGTGCGCCTCGTCGCGCGCGCGCTGGAGCAGCCGCAGCGCCTCGGAGCGGCGCGGCAGCACGAGCGGATCCGGGCGGCCCGCGACGTAGATCTCCTCGTCCTGCTTGGCGAGGGCCGCCACCGGCACGTCCTCGACGCCCAGCTCGGCGAGCACGCCGAGCGCGCTGCCCAGCTGGCCCCTGCCGCCGTCCACCACCAGCAGGTCGGGCAGGTCCTCGCCGCCCTCGAGGCGTCCGCGGAGCCAGCGGCCGACGATCTCGGCGATCATCGCGAAGTCGTCCTGCCCCTCGACGTAGCGGATCCGGAACCTCCGGTACTCCGACTTCCGCGGCGCGCCGTTCTCCAAGACGACGCACGCACCGACGGGGTCCGCGCCCTGCAGCGTGGAGACGTCGAAGCACGCGATCGTCCGAGGCAGCCGCGGCAGCGCCAGCTCGCGCTGGAGCGCGCGGACGACGTCGGCCGCGCGCTGCGCGTCGTCGGCGCCGCGGAGGGTCTCCTCCTCGAGGAGCAGGAACGCGTTGCGCTCGGCGAGCTGGGTCAGCTTCCGCTTCTCGCCGCGGCGCGGGACCCGCACGCGCACCGGCCGGCTGGCGTGCTCCGCCAGCCAGGCCTCGACCAGCGGACGGTCCCCGAAGTCGAACGGGAAGAGGACCTCGGGCGGGAAGTCCGTCCCCCGCAGGTACCAGCGGGTCACGAACAACCCGAGCGCCTCGGCCGGATCCGACCCCGCCGCGGTGAGATTCCGCAGGACGTGGTGCTCCTTCCCCAGCACGCGGCCGGCCCGGACCTTGAGGATCAGGCCGCAGGCGAGGTCGCCGATGCGCGCCAGCGCGATCACGTCGCGGTCGTCGCCGTCGGCCGCGTGCACGCGTTGCCCCTCCTCCACGGCGCGCAGCTGGTCGAGCTGCTTCTTGAGCAGGGCCGCGCGCTCGAAGTCGAGCCGCTCCGCCGCCGCCTCCATCCGTTCGCGCACGCGCTCCGCGACGACGTCCACCCGCCCCGAGAGGAACGCCAGCACCTCGTCCATCATCGCGCCGTACTCCTCGCGCGAGACGTAGTCCACGCACGGCGCGTCGCACTTCTTGATGAAGTAGTCCAGGCACGGCCGCGACGGCCGCTCGCGCGGCAGGTCGTAGCGGCAGCTCCGGACGCGGAACAGGTCCTGGATCAGCGCCAGGTTGCGGCGCATCGCGGCCACCTGGGTGAACGGGCCGAAGTACCGCGCCCCGTCGTTGCGCAGGCGGCGGGTGACGACGACGCGCGGGTACGGCTCGTTCGTGACCTTCAGGTAGGGGTACGTCTTGTCGTCCCGCAGCTCGATGTTGAACCGCGGGTTGTGCTCCTTGATGACGTTCGACTCGAGCAGCAGGGCCTCGACCTCGCTGTCGGTCACGAGGTAGTCCACGTCGGCGACGTGGCCCACCATCGCGTCGATCCGGACGTGCGGCGCCCGGCTCGGCGCGAAGTAGCTGCGGACGCGGCTGCGGAGGTCCTTCGCCTTGCCGACGTAGAGGACCTCCCCGCCGGCGCCCTTCATCAGGTACACGCCGGGCTTGCGCGGGACGAGCGCCAGCTTGCGGCGCAGCGCCTCCGCGCGGCCCGGCTCACCGGCCGCGCTGAGGCCGGCGGTGTGCTGGCGAGGGAGTCTGCGCATGGGCCGAAATCTACCCGCGCGGGCCGGGAGCGGCCCCCCCGGTCCCGCGCGGGAGAGTCCCGCCGGTCAGCGCCGGAGGCGCAGCGGGGGCAGGACCCCGAGGAGGCGCGTGACGGTCAGGTAGGCGAGGCCCAGCACGCCGTAGACGACCCCCAGCCTCAGGACGGCCGGCCCGAACCCCGGGGAGGCGACGAACGGAGCCAGCATCCGGTCGGCCGCGAAGGCGAGCGCGAGCGCGGCGACGGTCGCGGCGCCCAGGCGGCCGATCCGGGCGGCCGCCGCGCGGGCCCATCGGGGACCGGCGCGCCGCGCGAGCGCGCGGCCGAGGAGCAGCGCGCTCACCGCCGCCGCGAGGCTGGACGCGAGCGCGATGCCCGGCGTTCCCATGCGCCAGGCCAGGAGGGCGCTGAGGGCCGCGTTCAGCAGCAGGGCCGCGGCGGAGAGGCGCGTCGGCGTGCGGCTGTCCTCGAGCGCGTAGAACGCGCCCGCGAAGATGCGCACGGATGCGAACGCCGCGAGACCGAGCGCGTAGAAGGCGAGCACCCGCGTGACCGCCGCCGTGTCCCCCGGCCCGAAGGCGCCGCGCTCGAACACCACGCGCACGAGCGGCTCGCCGAACGCGGCGAGGGCGGCCGTGGACGGCGCCAGGAAGAACAGCGCGCGGGTCCACGCGGCCGAGACCCCCGCCTCGAACGCCGCGGCCGCGCCGCCGCTCGAATCGCGCGCCAGCGACGGGAGCGCCGCCATCGCCACCGAGGTGCCGAAGAGCGAGAGCGGAAGCGTGTGCAGACGGACGGCGTACTGGAGCGTGGCCACCGCCTCGGGGTCGAGGAAGCTCGCGATCTGCGTCTCGACCAGCGCGTTGAGCTGCGCGAGGCCCGTCCCGAGCAGCATCGGGGCGAAGAGCGCCAGCACGCGCCGCACGCCGGCGTCGCCCCAGCGCAGGGACGCGCGCAGCCCCCCGAGCACGCGCGCCGAGGCGGGGAGCTGGACGAGGAGCTGAACGAGCCCGCCGGCGGTCGTCCCCCACGCCAGGAGCTCGATCGGCGGCCGTCCCCAGCGGTCGAGCAGCAGCACGAGCGAGAGCGCCGACACCGCCGAGAGGAACACCGGCGCCAGGTTCGGCCACATGAAGCGGCCGTGCGCGTGCAGGACCCCCATCGTCCACGCGCCGAGGATCAGGAGACCGGACAGCGGAAAGAGGATGCGGAGGAGCCGCACGACCGTGTCGCGGAGCTCGCCCTCGAACCCCGGCGCGGCGACGATCGCGAGCGCGGGCGCGGCGAGGATGCCGGCGGCGGTGAAGGCCCCGACGCCGACGAGGAGCAGGCCCAGCAGGGCGGCCGACGTCTCGCGCGCCGCCCGCTCGTCGCCGCGCGCCAGCTGCGCCGAGAGCACCGGCACGAAGGAGGCGGACAGGTTGCCCTCGCCGGCCAGCACCCGGAACAGGTTGGGCAGCTTGAACGCGGCCCAGAACGCGGAGAGGTCGGCGCTTCGGCCGAAGACCAGCGCCACGACCTGCTCGCGCACGAGCCCGGCGACGCGGCTCGCGGCGATTCCCGCCATCACGATCGCGGTGGCCCGCGAGGTGGATCCCCCGGGCACGGCGGGCTGGGCGGGCTCGGACAGGGATGCGGGCTCGCCGCCGGGGGGCGCGGTGGCCTCCGCGCGCGCGGCGGCGCCGCCCGCGGCCGCCGCGGCCTCGAAGGACCCGGAGGACTCGCCCCGGGCCGCGGCGGACGATCCGACGCATCCCGCCGGGGGCGCGGCGCCCCTGCCGAGCCGGCGCTCGATCCGCTCGTAGGCGTCCTGCAGCCGCCGGCGCTCCGTCCCCGTCAGCCCGGGCGCGGTGCGCCAGTCGCGGACGAAGGCCTCGAGCGCCGCGCGCTCCTCGTCCGTCAGGTCGTCGCGCTCGAGCCACGCGAGCGCCTGCCGGCGGCGCGAGGCGTCCATCCAGTACACGCCGCCGCGGGGCGGTGGATCGTGCGGCAGCTTCAGGCGGCGCTCCCGGTGCGGGGTCGGCGCCCGAACTTGGCGCGGCCTTCGCGAGGGCGCGAGGGGAGGGTCCGGCGCCGCGCGGCTGGCGGGCCCCGCGCGCGCGCCCGCATCTTGCGCCGGCCCCGCCCAGACGTCCGCCCCCGCCCGGAGCGCTCCATCACCCGGCTCCGCCTCGAGTCCGAAGCGTCGGCGCCTCCCGCCGTCGGCGTGCGCGCCATCCGGAAGGCGTTCGCCGGCGCCGTCGTCCTCGCCGGCCTGGACCTCGACGTCCACGGCGGCGAGATCGTCGTCGTCCTCGGACCGTCGGGCAGCGGGAAGACGACCCTGCTCAGGATCCTGGCGGGACTGGAGACGCCCGACGCCGGCACGGTGATCGTCGATGGCGCGGACGCGACGCTCCTTCCGCCGCAGCGCAGGGAGTTCGGCGTCGTGTTCCAGGAGCAGGCGCTCTTCGGGCGCATGACCGTCGAGGGGAACATCGCGTTCGGCCTGGAGGTCCACGGCGC
>DATBJZ010000137.1:0-8833 GCA_036556125.1 Gemmatimonadota bacterium
GGCGGACGGTCGGCTGCCGCATCACCGGGCCGGGCGGCGCGGCGATCAGGTTGACGCGGTAGACGGGGGGATAGCGGCGGTCGCGGGCCAGGCCGCCGGAGACGGCGAGCCCGACGAGGACCAGCGCGTGAAGGGCGAGCGAGATCAGGAGCGAGCGACGCATCGGCCGGCCGCCGTCGTTTCAGGAACCCGGCCCCTCCGCCTCCGGCTCCAGCACCACACCCACGTTCTCGATGCCGATCTGCCGCACGTCGGCCAGCGCCGCGGCCACCGCGCCCCACGGTGCGCGCTCGTCCGCGCGGAAGTAGATGCGCTCCGTTCCGCGCGCGGCGGTCATCTGTCCCAGCACCTGACCGAGCGCGCCGGCGCGCACCTCGGCCTCGTCCACGAAGATGCGGCCGTCGGCGTCCACGGTCACGACGAGCGCCTCGGCCTGCTCGAGCGGCGCCGTGGTCGCGCGCGGCAGCCGCACGTCCACGCCGCCCTGCAGCATCGGCGCCGTGATCATGAAGATCACGAGAAGGACGATCATCACGTCCACCAGCGCCGTGACGTTGATGTCCGCCATCGGCGCCATCTCCTTGCGCGTGCTTCCGATCGCCACGGCGTTCCCTCCCTACCGCAGGCGGTACTCGCGGACGATCACGTTCAGGAGCTCGGTGGAGAAGTTGCGCATGTCGTCGCCCAGAACCTTGGCCTCGCTCACGAAGTAGTTGTAGGCGATGACCGCCGGGATCGCGACCGCGAGGCCGGCCGCCGTCGCGACCAGCGCGGCGGCGACGCCCGGGGCCACGACGTTGATGTTGCCCGCGCCGCGCATCCCCAGGTTGACGAACGCGTCCATGATGCCCCACACCGTGCCGAGCAGGCCGAAGAAGGGGGAGACGCTGCCGGTGGTGGCGAGGAACGGGAGGTGGCGCTCCAGGTCCTCGACCTGCCGCGCCGCCTCCCGGTCGAGCGCCATCGCGATCAGCTCCTTCTCGAGGAGCGACACGGCGCCGAGCTTGGGCATCGTGGCGGTGGCCGCGCTCCGCTCCTCGAACTCGTGCACCGTCCCGGGCGCCGGCCTCTCCGGCGCGCCCTGCGTGAGGTGGCGCAGCTCGCGAACGCCGGCCTTGAAGACCTCGCTGAACGGGTTCTCCGGGAGGGAAAGGGTCGCCTGGTAGGCGTCGGCCAGGCTCTCGCGCCGCTCGAACACGTGGAAGAACTGGCGCCGCTGCCCTCGGATCCGGCGCACCGCACGGAGCTTGCGCAGGATGATGGCCCAGGAGAAGACCGAGAAGACGAGCAGGATGACGAGGATGATCTTGGTCGCGAGGTCGGCGATCTGGATCATCAGCCAGACGTTGGGGCCGCCGCCGCCCGCTCCGGTGAGCGGCTCCTGCGCCGCGAGCGCGGCAGGACCGAGCGCCGCCCCGACCGCCGCCGCGACCCGCGCCGGCCCGGGCCCGATCGCGGGCGCGCTCATCGGGAATCCCCGCGGGACTCGCTCACCCAGCGGAACGTGGCGTCCAGCCCCTCGAGGAACGGCGTCCGCGGCGCCCAGCCGAGCCGGCGGGCGGCCTTCGACGCGTCGAGCGTGGAGTGGAGGAGCTCGCCGGGGCGCGCGGCGTCGTGACGCCGCTCGAGCTTCCGGCCCGTGACGCCGCCGAGCGCGAGGACGAGGTCGAGCACGGAGACGGCGCGCCCGGTGCCGACGTTCAGGGCCGCGGGGTCGACGGCGTCGCCCTCCTCGCCGGCGGGAGCGCCGATCGGGACCGAGAGGGGATCGCCCCGCTCCTCCCGCCCGTCCCAGCCCGAGGCGAGCGCCTGGCTGGCGAGCCAGTTCACCTCGGCCACGTCCCCGGCGTACACGAAATCGCGTTCCTGATCACCGGTGCCGAAGACGGTCAAGGACGCACCCTCCAGGATGCGGTTGCAGAAGATGGAGATTACCCCCGCCTCGCCTTCGGGGTTCTGGCGGGGCCCGTAGACGTTGCCGTAGCGCAGCGCCACGTACCGCAGGCCGTGGACCTCGGCGTAGTACCGGAGATAGTACTCGCTCGCGAGCTTGGCCACACCGTAGGGCGAGATCGGCACCTTGGGGGCGGTCTCCGGCGTGGGGATGACGTCGGCTTCACCATAGAGCACCCCGCCGGACGAGGCGAAGACGACCGGCGGCATCCCTCGGGCGCGCGCCACCTCGAGCAGGTTCAGGAGCCCGATCAGGTTGAGCCGCGCATCGTGCGCCGGGTCCCGGACGGACGCGCGCACGTCGATCTGAGCTGCGTGGTGGTTGACGAGATCGAACGCGACGTTCGCGAGCACGCGATCGAGGTGCGGCTCCGACAGGTCCGCCACGACGAGCTCGGCGCCGTCGGGAACGTTCTCGCGCCGTCCGGTGGACAGGTCGTCCACGACCACGACGTTCCAGCCGCCAGCCAGGTAGCGCTCGGCGACGTGCGAGCCGATGAAGCCCGCTCCGCCGCTCAGCAGTACGCGCATGGAGATCCGTGGGTGGGACGCTGCAAAGGCCCGGCGGGAATCGTCCCGCGCGCCGCCGATGGGTTGCGCCCGCGCAGGCCGCCTTCGCGCCCCCCCGCGGACCGCGCGGCCACCGCCGCCCGCCGGGCGGGCGGTCGAGCCGCGGGGCGTTGCCGCCGGCCGGAAAGCGGGCTAAGTTACGAGGTTTCCCCGGGTTCCGCCTCCCCGGGGCCGGTCCACCCACCAGGAGCACGCATGCCGAGTCAGTGCGCGGTCTGCGGCAAGCAGAGCGCCGCGGGCCACAATGTATCCAAGGCCAACAACAAGACCAAGCGGGTCTTCCGCCCCAACCTGCAGCGCGTGCGGGTCGCGGGCCCGGGCGGCGCGCGCCGGCTGCGGGTCTGCACGTCCTGCCTGAAGGCCAACAAGATCCGCAAGGCCTGACGGGCGCCGGACGCGGATCCGGCGTGCCGCGCCTGCACGTCGGGACCTCCGGGTTCGCCTACCCCGGCTGGAAGCCCGCGTTCTATCCTGCCGACCTCCCCGCCGCGCGTTTCCTGGAGTTCTACGCGGACCGCTTCGACACCGTCGAGATCAACCAGACGTTCTACCGCTTTCCGGGCGAGGCGCAGCTCGCCGACTGGGCGGCGCGCACGCCGGCCGGCTTCAGGTTCGCGGTCAAGGCGAACCGCCGGATCACGCACGTCGGTCCACGCGCGGAGGCGCCCGCCGCCGCCCGCGAGTTCGTGGATCGCTGCGGCGCGCTCGGGGGCAAGCTCGGCCCGGTGCTCTTCGGCTTCGCGCCGAAGCTCGCCCGCGACGACGATCGGCTGGCGCGGCTCCTCGGGGCGCTGCCGGCGGGGACGCGCTGCGCGTTCGAGTTCCGCCACCCGAGCTGGCTCGAGCCGCCCGTGCTGGACCGGCTGCGCGAGGCGGGCGCCGCGCTCTGCGTCGCCGAGTCGGACGAGTTCGCCGCGCCGCGCGAGGCGACGGCGCCTTTCGTCTACGCCCGGCTGCGGAAGGAGCGGTACGACGACGAGGAGCTCGCCTCGTGGGCGGGATGGCTGCGGGAGCAGGCGGCGGCCGGCCGCGAGGGGTTCGTGTACGTGAAGCACGACGAGGCGGGCGAGGGCGCCGCGATCGCGCGGCGGCTCCTCGCCGCCGCTCACTCGTAGCGCAGCGCCGCGATCGGGTCGAGGCGGGCGGCGCGCCGCGCCGGCCAGATGCCGAAGAAGAGCCCCACGGCGGCCGCGAACGCGAAGGCGGCGAGGATCGCCTCGGGCGCCACGAACGCCTGCCACCCCGCGAAGCGGCGCAGCGCCGCCCCGGCCGCGAGCCCGAGCCCGACCCCGATCACGCCTCCCGCCAGGCAGATCGCCAGCGCCTCGATCAGGAACTGCAGGAGGATGTCCCGCCGCCGCGCGCCCAGCGCCTTGCGCACGCCGATCTCGCGCGTCCGCTCCGTCACCGACACCAGCATGATGTTCATGATCCCGATGCCGCCGACCAGAAGCGACACCAGGGAGATGCCGGCCAGCAGGAGCGAGAACGTCCGGGTCGTCTCGCCGAACGTTCCAAGGAGCCCGGCCGGGTCGCGCACCTGGAAATCGGACGGCTCGCCGGGACGGATGCGGTGCTCGCGCCGCAGCACGGCGTCCACCTGCGCCAGGGCGGCGTCCATCGCCGTCTCGTCGGTCGCCTGCACGTTGATCGCGCGCAGGGCGTCGGTGCCGAACACGCGGTGGTGGGCCGTCGAGAGGGGGACGTAGATCGTCGCGTCCGGATCCATCCAGCCCTGCTGCCCCTTTTCCGCGAGCACCCCCACGACCTCGAACGGCACGCCCGCGACCGTGATCGTGGCGCCCAGCAGCGCCGCGGTGGGCGCGCCGCCCAGCGACTCGCCGATCCGCGCGCCGAGCACCGCGACGCGGCGGCGGCCGCGCTCCTCCGCCTCGCTGAACAGCCGGCCTGCCGCGACGGCGTGACTCCGCACGTCGAAGTAGGAGGGCCAGGTCCCGAGCACCTCCAGGCTGGCGTTCGCGGCGGCGTGCTGGACCTGGACCCGGCGCTCGATCTCCGGCGCGACGTTCCGGACGGCGCCTCCGGCCGCACGCAGGGCCTCGGCGTCCTCGGTCGTGAGCCGCGCGTCGCCGCGGTCCACGCCGCCCTGGAACTGCTGACCCGGCCGGACCGTGAGGACGTTCGTGCCGAGGCGGCGGACCTGCTCCTCGACCGCGCGGCGCGCACCCTCGCCGAGCGCGCCCATCGTGATCACGGCCGCGATGCCGATCACGATCCCGAGCGTGGTGAGGAAGGACCGGAGCTTGTTCGCGCGGACGGCCTCGAAGGCGACGCGCAGGACCTCGGCCGTGACCACGCCGGCCTCAGCGGCCGCCGGCCGCGGGCGCCGGCGCGGCGACGCGCTCGGTCACGATCCGCGGGCCGGAGAAGGGGTTCGGGGCGCGGTCGCGGAAGCGCTGCTCGATCTCCTGCTGCTGGCTCCGCAGGAGCGCCGTCGAGACGAGCACCACCTGCTCGCCCTCGCGGAGGCCGCGCAGAACCTCGGAGTGGTCCCAGTCGTCGAGCCCGAGCGTGACGAGCCGGGGCTCGATCCCGGACGGCGTGCTCACGAAGACGGCGGCGGGCCTGCCCTCGGCGGGCGCGGCGCCTCCCCGCCCCCCGTCGGACGCGGTCGCGCCGGATCGGCGACCGGGCCCCGTTCCGACCCGCTCGGGCGCGATCTCGCCGGACCCGGGTCCGGACGCCGGTCTCCGCTGCCGGGCCGCGATGTCGCCGGACGGTCCGGATGCCGTTCTTCCGGCGCGAGGGGCGACCGCGGACCCCGCGGACCCCCCGGAACGGTCGGCTCCGCCGAGCGCCGTCCGGACCGCCTCGGGATCCAGGCCGAGCGCCGCGGCGGCCGCCGCAGCCTCGCGCAGGGGCACGACGGCGCCGCTCGGTACCGTCAGCACGTCCGCTCGCGAAGCGAGCGCGATCTCCACTTCGGCGTTCATCCCCGGCCGCAGGAGCCCCTCGGGATTGTCGATCGCGATCAGGACCGGGAAGGCGGTCACGGTCTGATCCACGACCGCCTGCGGCTCGATCTTGAGCACGCTTCCCTCGAACACGCGTCCGGGATGCGCCTCGACCGTCACGCGGGCGGGCTGCCCGGGACGGAGCCGCCCGATGTCCACCTCGTCCACGAGCGCGCGGACCTGCATCGTGGAAAGGTCCGCCATCCGCAGCAGCGTCGTGCCGCCCGAGACGTTGGCGCTCGCCGACGCGATGATCTGCCCCGCCTCGACGCTCTTCTCGATGACGGTGCCGGCGATCGGCGCGCGGATCGTCACGTCGCCGCTCCGCTCGCGCGCCAGCTCCAGGTTCGTGCGCGCCTTGACGAGCGCCGCCTGGGCCTGCGCCTCGTCGAGGGCGGCGGCCTCGAACTCCTGCTCCGTGACCACCTGCGCCTCGCGGAGCTCCTCGGCGCGGCCGCGCTGCGCGCGCGCCGTCGTGAGGGTCGCGCTCGCCACCGCAAGGTCGGCCTCCGCCTGGGCGAGCGCGTTCCGCACGTCTCGCGGATCGATCTCGGCGAGGAGCGCGCCCCGCTCCACCGCGTCGCCCGTCTCGACGTGCATCCGCAGGACCTCGCCGGACGCCTTGGACTTGACCTCGACCACCAGCACCGGTTCGACGCTGCCGGCGGCCTCTGCGCGCACCTCGAGGTCGCGCCGTTCGACGGCCGCGGTCTGGGGCGGCGCCGCCGCGCGGTCGTCCTCCCCCACGCACCCGAAGGTGAACCCGGTCAGGAGCAGACCTGCCGCGGTCGCGACGAAGAGGATGCGGCGGATCACAGCTCCCGCCCCACGAGGGCCTCGAGCTCCGCCCGCACGAGCTCGTAGTCGTGCCGCGACACGACCTGCCGGGACTCGGCCTCGGCGAGCGCCTCCTGCGAGGCGATGCGCTCCAGGATCGTGGCCGCGCCGAGCGCGTAGCGCTGGCCCTGCACGCGCAGGTCCTCCTCGGCCACGGCGACGGCCTCGCCGGCCAGCTCCACGGAGCGCTCCGCCAGCTCCAGCTCCCCGCGCAGCCTCTCGAGCTCGGCGCGTGCGGCGCGGCGTGCGTCGGCGAGGCTCGCCCGCGCCGCGTCCGCGGCGGCGTCGGCGCGCGTCACGGCCGCGGAGCGCTCCCGGCGGTCGAAGAGCGGATAGGAGATCCCCAGCCCCACGTCCCAGCCCAGCCGTCCGCCCGTGAGCTCGGGGTCCTGGTTGAACCAGTCGGTGCCGCCCGAGAGCCGCAGCGAGGGCAGCCAGGCCGAGCGGGCGACCCCGACGCCGGCCTCGAGCGCGCGGAGCCGGGCGCCGGCGGCGCGAACCTCCGGCGAGGTCTCGAGCGCCAGGCTCTCCAGCTCCGCCGGCGCCAGCGCGAGCGGGCGCGGCCCCCGCGCCTCTCCGCCCGCCGCCGACACCGGTCCGTCGGCCCCCACGAGCCTTCCCAGGGCGTGCGCGGCGGTGCGCCGGAGACTCGCCGCCTCGAGACGCTCGCGGCGGGCCTCGTTGAGCTCGAGCCGGGAGCGGAGCACGTCGGACCGCGTTGCGGCGCCCACGTCCAGGCGCCGCTCGCTCGCCGCGAGGCCCTCCTCGGCGCGCCTCACGCGTGCTTCGGCGACACGCTCCAGGTCCGCCGCGCGCAGCTCCTCGAAGTACGCGCGCTTCGCCTCGAGGGCGACCGCGAAGCGCTCGGCCTCGAGCCCGGCCTCGGCCGCCGCGGTCTCGGCGCGCGCCCGGGTGCGCTCGGCGCCTCGGCGGCCGCCGTCGTAGAGCTCGAGGCTCGAGCCCAAACCCGCGCGATAGCTGTCCTCCGAGCCCGAGACGGTCCGGTTGGTCGCCGGATCGAAGCGCTGCGTGCTGGAGCGCGACGTCCCGGCGGAGAAGCTCACGTCGGGCAGCCACGAGGCGGCGGCCACCCTCTCGGCGCTCTCGGCGCCGCGCACGTCGCCGCTCGCCGCCACGACGGCGGGGCTGTGGACCTGCGCCAGGCGGACGGCTTCGTCCAGCGTCACCACGACGGGCTCCCCGGCGGGCGTGACGGCTGCGGACGGCTCGCCGACGGCTGCGGATTGCTCCTGGACGGCTGCGGCGCCCTCGGAGTCGCCGCGGATCTCCTGCGCGATCGCCAGCGACACGCGCGACGACAGCGCCGCTGCCGCGCCGAGGGTCGCCACCGCGGCGGCGAGGCGTCGCCTCACCGGGCGGAGTCCCGCGGGGCTCCCCCGACCGTTCCCTCGCGTGCCCGTTCCCCTGCTTCCCCCTCCGATCGATCGCCGGGACGCGGACGGTCGAACGGCCTCCCCGGGAGCAACCGGTGCATCCCGGCGCCGGGGAGCGGCACGCCGTCGGCCCGGCCTCGGCCGCGGCGGAACCGCAGCCGATCCTCACGGAAGCGGTCGAAGAGGCGCTGCTGTTCGGGGGTGAGGAGGGCGCGGATCTCGTCGTGGGTCGAATCCACGAGCGCCCCGAGCTCCGGGCGGATCCGCCGCCACGACTGCTCCATCTGCTCCCGGCGGCGCTCGAGGATGTCCTCGATGCCCTCTCGCTGGCCCTCGGAGAGGTCGAGCGGCTCGAAGAGCAGCACGCGCTTCCCGACGACGTGCTCGCCCGGGCGGTGCGGTGCGCCGAACGCGAACCTGGGAGGCCGGCGACCGTCGTCGTCGTCACGCGCCAGGAGCCGGTCGCCGGCGGCGCCGACGAGGGCCCCGGTGGCGAACGACGCGACGAGCATCGCGGCGGCGAGGGTGCGGGTGCCGGCGGCGGTCCGCGCCGCCGCGGGCCGCTCCGCGGCCGGGGCGCCGGGCCGCTCTCCCGGTCCGGTCGGGTCTGAAGGGGCGTCGGTCACGGCAGGTCCTCCTGAACGGCCAGGATGAGGTCGTCGGTTCCGGGACTCCGGTCCTCGACGAGCCACGTCGAGGCCGGTTCGGGAAGCTCGAGCGCGCCGACGAGCGTCTCCGCGGGCGCACGGGTCTCCACGATCGCCCCGGAGTCGCGCCGCGCGAGCGCGAGCCCGGCGGCCGAGAGCGCCGCCAGGACCGTCGCCGCCGCGAGGGTGGGCGCCGCCCAGCGCGCGATCAGCGCGAGGAGGTTCTCCCCGTCAGCGCCGGCGCGTCGCACGGCGGGGGCCGGCCGTCGCGCGGCGGCTTCGCGGCGAGCGAGCTCGGCGACGGCGGCGGCGAGGACGCGGCGGACCACGTCGTCGCTGCGGCCTCCGAGGACCCCCTTGGTGCGGCGCGGCGGCATCGCGGCCAGGCTAGCACACGAGGCAGATGGCAACACGGTGTTGCCTTGTGGTAGCGTCGCGCGATGATGAACGTCGATCC
>DATBJZ010000138.1:0-64127 GCA_036556125.1 Gemmatimonadota bacterium
TCTCGGCCTCGCCCGGTGCGGCGTCGCGGTCGAACCCCGAGAACCGCCATTCGCGGGTGCGCGTGTCGGGAGCGAGCCGTCGAATCCGGTCCAGCAGGCCGGCACTGCTCACCACGAAGTCGGCCCGGCGCAGGAGCCACCGCTCGCAGCCAACGAGCACGGCCTGTGCGACGCGGTTGCGGAAGCCGCGGTGCGCCCGCAGCTGCTCCGGCAGACTCGACGCCATGTCGTAGACGATGGGGACCTTTCTCCGTGACCCCAGCAGGGCGGCCAGGAACGCCCCCTCCTCGAGGGCGTGGATGCAGAGGTAATCGGCTTCCCGGAGCCGCTGCCGGAGGACCGGAACCAGGCCGGCGTTCAGCACCAGCTTTCGCAGCGAGAGGCCAACCCGCACGTGCCGGATTCCGAGCGGGTTCCTCCCGCGGTGGAAGCGGACGCCCGGGATGTCGAGAGGAGCGCCCACCGGGTAGACGACCACGTCCACCTCGTACGCCAGGCTGCTCAGGGCCTCGAGGAGCTGCCGCAGGGCGATGGGGGTGCCGCGGTCCTCGTAGAACGGCTGGGGGGAGAGGACGAGGACGCGCCGTGAGGGCGCGGCCGGGGGATCGCTTCCGAGGCCCGGGGCCGTTCTCGCCCCGCCTCCCGGCTCCGTCGCTGGCGTCGCGGCGGCGATGAGAGGGTTCACGGAAGCGTCACCAGCGCTGGGCGGGCTGGAGTCCACGAGGAAGCCGACGGTGCCCGAATCCTGCTCCGATAGCAAGCGGCGTGCCGCCGGATTCGCGTCGGTCTCGTGGCCTAGCCCATCGTGCGCCAAAAACCGTCTCGCAACGGCTCGGGTGGTCCGGCGAGCGGCCGCCGGGTCGTCAGCCCTTCACTACCCCGAACGGCCGCAACCGGGCCACGCGCCGCGCCAGCCCCGCGCCCTCCACGACCTCCGCCACGGCATCCACGTCCTTGTAGGCCAGGGGAGCCTCCTCGGCCAGGCCCTTGTTCGACGCGCACCGCACGACGATCCCCTGCGCCTCGAGCTGGCGGCGGAGGTCGGCGCCGGTCACCTGCTTCTTCGCGGCCGTCCGGCTGAGGCGGCGGCCGGCGCCGTGGCAGGCGCTGCCCCAGGAGCGCTCGTCGGAGGTGTCCAGGCCCGCCAGCACCCACGACGCCGTCCCCATCGAGCCGGGGATGAACACGGGCTGGCCGATCCCGCGGTATGCCGCGGGCATCTCGGGATGGCTGGGACCGAACGCGCGGGTGGCGCCCTTCCGATGGACGCACACGTCCTGCCCGCCGTACCGCTCCATCTTGGCGATGTTGTGCGCCACGTCGTACACGACGCGCACGTCCTCGGGGGCGACGTCGGGGAAGATCCGCGTCGCCGCCGTCCGCACGCGGTGGCCCATGAGCTGGCGGTTGGACCACGCGAAGTTCGCCGCCGCCGCCATCGCCGCGAGGTAGTCGCGGCCCTCGAGCGACGACGCGGGCGCGCACGAGAGCTGGCGGTCGACCAGGGTGATTCCGCGCTCGGCGAGCCGGGCGTCCATCAGCCGAACGTAGTCCGTGCAGACCTGGTGGCCGAGGCCCCGGGAGCCGCTGTGGACGAGCGCCGTCACCTGACCCTCGAAGAGGCCCATCGCGCGTGCGGCCTCGGCGTCATGGACCGCCTCCACCTCCTGCACCTCCACGAAATGGTTCCCCGCCCCCATCGTGCCGAGCTGGTCGCGGCCGCGGTCGCGCGCCCGGCGGGACACCTTGTCGGGATCCGCTCCCGGCAGGCAGCCCTCGGACTCGGTGTGCTCGACGTCGGCGGCGAGGCCGAAGCCCTTCTCCTCGACGAGGAACCGGCTGCCCTCGGCGAGCACGCGGTCGAGCTCGGCGTCGGTCGCCCGCCAGGGGCCGCCCCGCCCCGTCCCCGACGGGATGCTGCGGGAGATCTCGTGCACGAACGCCTCGGCGCGGTCGCCGAGGTCGCGCCGGAGGAGCGGCGTGGAGAGCAGGCGGACCCCGCAGTTGATGTCGAAGCCGACCCCGCCCGGGGAAACGACGCCGTCCGGCATCCGCATGGCGGCGACGCCGCCCACGGGGAAGCCGTACCCTTCGTGCATGTCGGGCATCCCGTAGACGCGGCCCACCACGCCGGGGAGCGTCGCCACGTTCGCGAGCTGCGTGACGGCCTCGCCTTCGAGGATCGCTTCGAGGAGGTCGTGGCTGGCGTAGACGCGGGCCGGGACGTGCATGCCCGGCCGCCAACCGGCGGGGATGTCGTACGCCCAGGGCGAGGTGCGCTTCGGCAGGGCCGGCTCGGGCATCGTCGTCTCCGGTGATGGCGCCGGCGCGAGCGGCGACGGCTCAGACGTCGAAGAGCACGGCGGCCCGCCAGCCGTCGCCGTCGCGGGTCAGCTCCAGGCCGTGGTACGTGGCGGCCTTGAGGGCGGACTCCCAGACGGACACGGGCGATCCGCGGACCTCCGCATCGACGGTCACCGCGTTCGCGGCACCCGGAAGGGCATCCGGCGCGGCACGCTCCGAGCGCGTCGCGCGGCGGGACGCGCCGGCGACGGCGGTCGGCGCTCCGACGGTGTCGCCCCGCCCGACCGCGCCCGAAAGGCGGAGGCCGCGCACCTCGCGGTAGGCCCGGCCTTCGACCTCGGAGCGGCCGATGAGCTCGTTCAGCCAGTCCACGAGCAGCGTCGCCGGGTCGCGCGCGGCGAGGCGGAGCGGTTCCCACGGTCCGGGCTCCCCTTCGGTGCGGCCGCACTCTCGCGCGACCACGCCGGCCGCCTCGACGAAGAGGCCCTCGAGGGTGGGCGCGCGCAGGGCCAGCCTGAGCTCTCCCACGTGCTCCTCGAAGCGGGCGCTGGCAGGGAGCGGCTCCATCGCTGGACGGCGGGGGACGGGGGGAATAGACATAAGTATACCCCGCCCGACATCCAGGAGGACGGATGCTCTTCGAGCGCTTCGAGGATCCCGGGCTGTCGCAGTACTCCTACGCCGTCGGCTGCCAGACGACCGGACAGCTCGCGATCGTGGATCCGCGCCGCGACGTGGACGTCTACCTCCACTTCGCCGAGGACCGTTCGATGCGCATCGCGCACGTCCTCGAGACGCACATCCACGCCGACTACGCATCCGGCGCCGGAGAGCTCGCGAAGCGGACGGGGGCCGAGCTGTGGCTCTCCGCCTACGACGCGGGGGAGACGTACGAGTCCACGCTGCCGCACCGCGAGCTGCGCGACGGCGCGGCGGTGACGATGGGCCGGGTGCGGCTCGAGGCGCTGCATACGCCCGGCCACACGCCCGAGCACGTGTCGCTCCTGGTCTACGACGGGGCGCGCTCCGAGACGGTCCCCGAGCTCCTGCTCTCGGGCGACTTCCTGTTCGTGGGCTCGGTCGGACGCCCCGACCTCCTGGGGGAGCAGGCCAAGAGGGACCTGGCACGCCGGCTCTTCCACAGCGTTCGAGAGAAGCTGGCCGGGCTCCCCGAGGGCCTCGAGGTGCATCCGGGCCACGGGGCGGGTTCGATGTGCGGATCGGGAATGAGCGGTCGGCCGCAGAGCACGCTGGGGTACGAGCGGGCGGCGAACTCGTACCTCGACGCCTCGCTCGACGAGGACGCGTTCGTGGAGCACGTCCTCTCCCACGTCCCCCCGTTCCCCGACTACTACCGCAGGATGAAGCGCGTGAACGCCGCGGGCGCGCCGGTTCTGGAGGGGCTGCCGGGGAACGAGGCCGTCGCGCCGGAGCCGTTCCGCGCGCTGCTCCGGAGCGGCTACGTCGCGATCGACCTCCGGGACCAGCTCGCCTTCGGCGGCGGCCACGTGCCCCGCGCGTTCGGGATCGGGGCCGGCGGCAGCCTCTCGCAGTGGGCGGCGTGGGTGGTCCCCTACGAGACCCCGATCCTGCTCGTGACGCAGGACGGCCACTACGACGAGGATTCGGTCCGGGCGCTGGTCCGGGTCGGCCTGGACGAGGTGCGCGGCTACCTGCGCGGGGGGATGCACGCGTGGGTGTCGGCGGGGCTCCCGGTCGCGGAGACCCCGCAGATCTCGCCCCTCGAGCTCCACCGGCGGCTCAGCGGCGGCAACGGGCTCCGCGTGCTCGACGTCAGGACCGACGACGAGTGGGAGGATGGTCACATCGCGGGCGCCGTGCACGTGATGGGGGGGACGCTGCCCTCCCGCCTCGACGAGGTGCCGCGCGACGGCGGGGGGCCGCTGGCGGTCGTGTGCGGCAGCGGCTACCGCTCGACCGTGGCCGTCAGCGTGCTGGAGCGCGCGGGCTTCGAGCACCTCCTGAACGTCACGGGCGGGATGGGCGCCTGGCACAGGGCGGGGCTGCCGACCGTGCGCGACTAGCTCGACCCGAGCGAGCGGCGCACCCGTCGGACGCGCGCGAAAGGTCGTGCCCCGCCGCATTCCACGGGGCGGCGCCTGCAGACGCGCCGTCAGCCGCGAGGCGACTCCTACTTCCTTCCCGCGAGATCCACGGACCCGGGCGGTAGCCCCGGTCCGTCGGCCAGCGCGCGGGCGGTCTCCAGCCAGAAGCGCACGTACTGCGCCGCGCCCTCCCAGCCGAGCACGCGCGAAAGGTCGTCGGTCGAGCGGTGGTAGTGCTCCTTGAGGTAGAGCGCGGCCTGCTCGACCCCCCAGGCGGGCTCGCGCTCCTCGAATGCGAGGCCGGGGAAGAGCAGCGTGCCGGGAACGCCCGCGCGCAGGAACGAGTAGTGGTCGGAGCGGAAGAAGAACCCCTCCGACGGAAACGGATTCGGGCTCCACTCGAGCCCCTGCGCCTCGACGGCGCCGCGGAGCGCCTCCTCGAACGGGGCCGCGGCCGACGCCGCGACCGCGACGACGTCGAGTGAGCGGCCCCACGCCTCCGGCGATCCGTCCTTGTTGAGGCACGCGACGATCGAGTCCAGCGGGACCGTCGGGTGCTCGACGAAGTACTCCGATCCCATCAGCCCGGCCTCCTCCGCGGTCGGGAAGAAGAAGAGCAGCGAGCGGCGCGAGGGGCCCTGCAGCCGCGCCAGCGCCGCCACCTCGATCAGCTCTCCCACCGACATCGCGTTGTCGATCACGCCGGAGTAGACGGCGCGATCGCTGCGGCCGAGGCCGTCCCAGTGCGCGGAGAGGCACACGTGCTCCGGCGCGACCGCGGGATCCGCGCCTGGCAGCCGCGCCAGGACGTTGGAGCTGCGGAACCGGCGGAGGTCCTGCCGCAGCTCGAGGGCGAGCCGGCCGGGCAGCGGGCGGGCGGCGAATCCCGGTCGGACCGCCTCCTCCCAGGGATTGATGCCGCCCGACATCGCCGCGACGAGCGGCCCCTTCAGCGCGACCCAGGGTGCGGGCTGCCCGCGCTGCCCGCGGCCCCAGCCGGGGAGGATCCGCTCCTCGCGCGCCAGGTCGTGGGGCTCCGGCCACTCCGTCACGTGCGACAGCAGGACGAGCCCGACCGCGCCGCGGCGCGCGGCGGCGTAGAGCTTCGAGACGGGCTGGGCCGCGGCGTGCGAGAGCCGCGTCTCCCCCGGAGGCTCTCCCTCGAGCGCGACGGCCCAGCGTCCGCGGAGGTCCGCCTGGCCGAAGTCGTCCCACCCCGCGGCGGAGCTCGAGATGCCGTACCCCACGAAGACGAGCCCGCCCTCCACGGCGGCGCTCTCGACGGGCGCGTTCCAGCCGGCGAGGAAGTCGTCGGATCCGGCGCGCACGGCCGCGACGGAAGCCGTCGGATCGGGACCGTCGCCGGGATGCCAGGTGAGCGCCGTCCGGCGCGACGTGCGGATCCCCCGCAGCGGCACGGGCTGACGGAACCCCTCCGTGCCCGCGGGTTCCAGGCCGGCCTCGCGCAGCCGCGCCTCGACGTACTCGGCGGCGGCCTCGCCGCCCCGCGTGCCGGGCGCGCGACCCGCGTAGCGGTCGTCGGCGAGCTCGCGGACGTGCGAGGCGATCCGGATCTCGAGCGCGTCGGGGGGTGGAGACGCCGATCCCCCGGCGCAGCTCACGAGAGCCGGCTGAAGGGCGAGAGGCAGGAGGACGAGGGAGCGGCGCATCGGACGGTGTCCCCCGCCTCTACCCGGTCTCGTGCGCAGGGTTTCACCGGCGCGCCGCCGCGCTCAACCCTGGGCCGCGTGGGCGCCGTGATCGAAGCGCTGCGCCGCGAACCACGCGTGCAGAGCGCGGACCAGCGCCGGATCGCGTGTCTCGTACCGGATCGCCCCGCCGCCCGGCACGTCCGTGTACGTGACCTCGATCCGCGCAGCTCCCGCCCGCAGCTCCGCCAGCCCCGGCATCGCCGCCCCGTGGATCGCGGCCGGATCGGCGAAGTCTCCCCGGCGGAAGCGCTCGGCCTCCTCGCGGAGGTGGACCCGCGTCAGGCGGACCTGCTCGCCGTCCGCGGGGTCGTCCGCCGTCACGGTCTGGATGCCGCCCGACGGGTTCGGCGAGAAGACGTGCGTCGTGCGGTCGAGGTCGAACGGCATCACGCGCGCGCCGCGCTCAGCGACGTCACGCCGGCGCTCCGCGACGGCGGCGGAGTCGGCGAGCGTCGCCTGCGCGGCGCCGCCGGCGTACGCGGGAGGGTCGTCGGACGATGCATCGGGGCGGCAGCCGGTCGCGAGCGCGGTCGCCGCCGTCAGAAGGGCGGCCGTCACGGCCGCGGCCCGGGCTCCCCGCGCCGCGGGCGGCGCCGCCAGCCGCCTCATCGCGGCTCCGGCCGCGGCAGGTTCACGACGACCTGGGTGCGGGCGGCGGCGAGCAGCTCCCCGTAGGCGTCGAGGTCGGCCGACGTGACGCCCTGCGCGTCGCGGCGGTCGAAGCGCTCGAGCATCGCCTCGCGGTCGGCGCCCTCCGGCTCCCACGGCTCGACGGCGAGCCCCGAGAACGCGCGCTCGAACTCGTAGCGGACGACGCCCGGCTGGAGCGTCGTGTTGCGGCGCCGCGTCCTGGCCCGGAGCTCGCGGTCGTAGTACGCGGCCACGCGATCGGGGGCATCGACGGTGAAGAACTCCGCGGCCACGAAGGGCGCCGTGTTCGCCTCGAACTCGGTCGCGTCGAGGCCGCCGGCGCCGGGATAGAGCGGGATGTCCGCCGACGCGAGCGCGGCCCTCGCCAGCCGAACGGGCTCGACCTCGGGGTCGTCCGGCCGGGCCGCCATCGCGCCGGATGGGCCCGCGGCCCTCGAGCCCGCGCCCTCCGCGTCGGATGCGCCGTCGGCGCCGGCGTCGCGCGCGCCGCCCGGATCACCGCAGGCCGCCCATGCCAGCGCCGCCAGCAGGCAGGTGGCGAGCACGGCCGGCGGCGCCTGCCGGCGCCGGTCCCGCGGCCGCAGGCATCCAGAGACGCCGTGCGAACGCCGGCGTCCTCGTGACGTCGCGAACGCCCGAGAGTCCAGACGGGCCCGCGAACGCCCGAGGTCCCCACGGGTTTCTCCATCGGACACGCGCATCGGCTCGGGGATTGGACGTGAACGCAGTGAGCGGAACCGCGGCGGAGCCTGCTCGGGCCGGCGCCGCGAAACTCCGCGAGTCCGGCTGCCGTACGAAGGTAACCGCCGCCGCCCCCGAGGGGCACCACCCGCGGAGGAACGCCACTGCGCCCGTCTCCGGTTCATCCCTCGCGCCGCGCGTCCCGCGCGATTCGCGTGCGTCCGGTCCCAAATCGATTGTCGTCCGTCCCTGCTGCTGCTTTTCTAGCACCGCCGGGGCGGCGCTCCGCCGCCGCGGACCCCGTCCCTCATCCGGACGTACGGCGATGGCGCAGAGCCGGCTCAGCGGCCGCGAACGGCAGGTGATGGACGTTCTGTTCCGGCTCGGCTGCGCCTCCGCGGCGGACGTCCGGGCGGCCCTGCCGGACGCGCCGGGCTACTCGGCCGTGCGGGCCGTGCTCAGCGTCCTCGAACGCAAGGGCCTGCTCGTCCACCGTCCCGACGGCCAGCGGTACGTCTACGCTCCGCGGCCGGCGCGGTCCGACGCGCGCCGCCTCGAGCTCCGCCGGCTGCTGCACACGTTCTTCGACGATTCGGCGGAGGACGTCGTGGAGGCGCTCCTGGATCCCACCGTCGCGTCCCTGACTCCGGCCCGGCTCGAGCGCCTCGCGCGGCTCATCGAGGAGGCCGGCCACGCCGCCGCCGACGGAGAGGCCGCTCCCGCGCAGGAAGGCGGCGACGATCGCGGCCGCGCTCGCGCCGCGCGGGCGCCGAGGCCTTCGGCCGGCGCTTCGGCGACCCTGGTCGCCGCACTGGTCGGTGCTCTCGTGCAGGGCCTCGCGGCCGCCGAGCCCGCCCGCAGCCCGGCCGCCGTGCAGGTGCAGCCCTACGGCGGCGCCGTGGCGGGAACGGCGCCCCTCGCAGGCCCCGCCGCAGGCGCCGCGAAGGTCCGGGCCGACACGGTCGCGGCGCCGCGCGGAGCCGCGGCGTCGGCCGTGGCGGACACGATCCGGCCCGCGAGCGGGGCGCCGCAGGACGCCGCCGGCACGTCGCGGGGGGACTCGCCCGCCCCCAAGCGCGTCCCCGCGGCGCGCATCCCGGCGCAGGCCCCGCACGTGGACGGGCGCCTCGACGACGCGGCGTGGGCGGCCGCCGCCTTCGAAGCGGGGTTCGTCCAGAAGGAGCCCGATCACGGCGCCGCGCCCGTCGAGCGTACGGAGGTCGCGTTCCTCTACGACGACCACGCGCTCTACGTCGCCGCGCGGATGGAGAGCCGCGACCCCGACGCGGTGGGCGACGTCGTGACCGCGCGCGACGACCACGGCAACGCGGAGCGGATCGTCGTCACGCTGGACACGTTCCACGACCGCCGGACCGCGTACGCCTTCGGCGTCACCGCGTCCGGCGTCCGGCTGGACTGGTTCCATCCCGACGACGACGAGACCCGCACCGACCTGACCTTCAACCCGGTGTGGGTCGCGCGGACGGCGCGCGATCCGCGCGGCTGGACCGCGGAGATGCGCATTCCGTTCTCCCAGCTCCGCTTCCGGCGCGCGGATCCGCAGGTGTGGGGCGTCAACGTCCACCGGATCGTGCCGGCGCGGAACGAGAGCGACTACTGGGTCGCGGTCCCGCGCGACCAGAGCGGGTGGGCGTCCCGGTTCGGCGAGCTCGTGGGGATCGAGGGCGTGCCGGCGACGCGCCGCCTCGAGGTGACGCCCTACGTCTCGAGCGACACGCGCACCCGCAGCGACGCGCTCGTCGATCCCGAGAACCCGCTGGACGACGGGAGCCGCACGGGGTTCCGCAGCGGCGTGGACGTGAAGATGGGGCTCGGACCGAACCTGACGCTCGACGCGACGCTCAATCCCGACTTCGGGCAGGTCGAGGCCGACCCGGCGCAGGTGAACCTCACGGCGTCGGAGATCTTCTTCGACGAGCGGCGGCCGTTCTTCACCGAGGGCAGCCGGCCGCTGGGCGCCCACCTCTACTCCGAGTTCACCACGAGCGACCCGCCGCCGCTCTTCTACACGCGCCGCATCGGCGCCCCGCCGCACGGGACCGCGGACGCGGACTTCGTGCACGTCCCGCAGGTGAGCACGATCCTCGGGGCCGCGAAGCTCTCCGGTCGCCTCGACTCCGGCCTCTCGATCGGCGCGCTCGCCGCGCTCACCGACGCCGAGCACGCCGAAATCTTCGACGTCGCGCTCGGCCGCGAGGAGCTCGTCCGCGTCGAGCCGCGCACGGGGTTCGGGGTGCTGCGCGTCGAGCAGGAGCTCGGCCGCTCGGGCTCCACGGCGGCCCTGACGCTGACCGGCGTCCGGCGGGCGCTCGGCGAGGGCGACCCGCTGGCGGCGCTCCTCGTCGAGCAGGCGATCGCCGGCGGACTGGACTGGAACCTGCGCTTCGGGGGCGGCAACTACGACCTCAAGGGACATCTCCTCGGCAGCTGGCTGCGGGGCGACTCCCTCGCCATCGCGCGCGTGCAGCGCTCGAGCGTGCACTACTTCCAGCGGCCGGACACGCCCCAGGTCGACTTCGACCCGGGCCGCACGTCGCTCGCAGGCGGCAGCGCCATGCTGCGGTTCCGGAAGACGGGCGGCGGCCACTGGCGCGGGGAGGCGGGCGTGTGGGGGGACGGGCCCGCGTTCGAGATCAACGACCTCGGCCGCATCGGGAAGGCGGACGACATCGCGCTGTGGGGGAACCTCCGCTGGAGGGAGGACGACCCGGCCGGCACGCTGCGCAACTGGGAGGTCGGCCTGTTCGGCTCCAGCAACCTGAACTTCGGCGGGGTGCGGAAGTTCACGCGCGCCGCGCTGCGCGGCCGCACCACCTGGAGCAACTTCTGGGCGAGCCTGCTCGAGGTGGGCTACGTGCCGCCGTACACCAGCGACGACGCCACGCGCGGCGGTCCGTTGATGACGTGGGCGCCGGGCTGGGACCTCTACTACGAGCTCCTCGGCAACCAGCAGGCACGCACGCGCTGGAGCACGACCGGCTTCTTCTTCCGGAACGGCCTCGGCGGCTGGAGCCTCGAGCTGGACGGCGTGCTCGCGACGCAGGCGGGGGACCGGTGGAAGGTGTCCTTCGAGCCCCGGTTCCTGCTCGGGAACACGGCCCGCCAGTACCTCGCCACGCTCGACGGCGGCCGCGCCGAGACCTTCGGGAGCCGCTACGTCTTCGCGCACACGAAGCGGAGCGAGGTCGCGACGCCCGTCCGCGTGAACTACGCGATCTCGCCCGACCTCGGGCTCGAGCTCTACGCCGAGCCGTTCGCGTCGAGCGGCCGGTACCGCCGGTTCGGCGAGCTGGGCGAGGCCGGGGGGCGCGACCTGCGGACGTACGGCGAGGCGCCCGGCACGAGCCTGGCGCGGGGCGAGGACGGCTCGGTGCTCGTGACGGACGGCGACGCCGGATTCACCCTGCCCAACCCGGACTTCCACGTCGTGTCGTTCCGCAGCAACCTGCTGCTCCGATGGGAGTGGCACCCCGGGAGCACGGTCTACCTGGTCTGGCAGCAGAACCGCTCGGCGTTCGACCCCGAGGGCCGGCTGGTGAGCCCCGGCTCGCTCCTGGACTCCTTCACCGCCGACGGGGAGAACGTCTTCGCGCTGAAGGTCACCTACTGGCTGCCGATCGGGTGACCGGGGCGCGTCCGCGCGCCGCGGTCCTCCTGCTGGCCTGCCTCGCCGCCGCGGCGGCCGCCGGGGCGTGCCGGCGCCAGGATGCGGTCGCATCCGCCGGGCCGCGCGGCGAGCGCGACGCGGCTCCCGCGGCGGGCGCCGGCGGGGACGCGAGCACGGATCGGGGCGACGCCCGGGGCGTCGAGATCACGCACCTGGCCAACGAGGGGTTCCTCCTCTCGGCGGGCGGCACGAAGGTCCTGGTGGACGCGCTGTTCCGCGACGGTCTGCCCGAGTACGCGCGGGTGGCGGGCGCCGGGCGCGAGGCGCTCGAGACGGCCCGCGGCGCGTTCGCCGGCGTGGACGCCGTGCTGATCACCCACGTCCACCGGGATCACTTCCACCCTCTCGCGGTCGCCCGGCACCTGGAGTCCGCCGGCGACGCGGTCGCGCTCGGCCCCCGTCAGGCGGCGGACAGCCTCGAGCGTCACGCGCCGCAGTGGCCCCGCATCGCCGACCGGTTCGTGGCCGTCACGCCGGGGCCCGGCGAGCGCGTCGAGCGCCGCGTGGACGGCGTCGAGGTGCTCGGCCTCGGGCTGCACCACCCTCCCTCCCGCAACCAGCCGGTCCAGCACTCGGGGTGGCTCGTGCGCATCGGCGGGCGTACGATTCTGCACCTGGGCGACGCCGGGCTGGACGAGGCCGAGTTCGCTCCGCTCCGGCTGGAGGACGACCGGATCGACCTGGCGCTCGTTCCGTTCTGGCTGCTCGACGACGAGGGCCGGGCGTTCCTCGACCGCCACGTGAGGCCGGGCCGCGTCGTGGCGATGCACGTGCCGCCCGGCGACGTCTCCCCGACCCGCGAGCGCCTCGCGGCCCGGGGGCGCGGCGCCGTCGTGCTCGCTCCCGGCGAGAGCCTCCGGATCCGGTAGGGCGGCTGCCGGCGGCCTGCCGCGCCCGCGGTGCTCCCGCTAGACGGCGCCCGGCCGCGGCTGCGCGCTCGCGATCGTGAGGGCGCTTCGAGCCATCCACGACAAGGGAGGGAGGGACGCATGGACGGTCGGACGAGCACGTTCCGCTCGATCGCGCTCAACCTGCTGAGGATCGTGGCGGGGCTGCTGTTCATGCAGCACGGAGCCATGAAGCTCTTCGGCGCACTCGGCGGCGTGGACGGGGAAGGCGGAACCGTGCCGGTGGGCTCCCTGTTCTGGGTGGCGGGCGTGCTCGAGGTGTTCGGCGGCGCGGCCGTCGTGCTCGGACTCTTCACGCGCGTGGTGGCGTTCGTCCTGTCGGGCGAGATGGCGGTCGCCTACTTCAAGGCGCACCTGCCGCGGGGCTTCTGGCCGATCGAGAACGGCGGCGAGCCGGCGGTGCTCTTCTGCTTCGTCTTCCTCTTCCTGGCCGCGAACGGCGGCGGGCGCTTCAGCCTCGACGGCGTGTTCCGGAGGGGACGTGCGCGCCTGGGCGACGAGCCGGCGCGCGTCGAGGTCCGCTCCGCCGCGATGGCGCTGGCGATCGCGGTCTCGGCGCTCGGCGCGCCGCTGACGGCCCAGACCGGCCGCTCCGGAGATCCGCCGGCGGCGGACGCAACCCCCGCGGCGCCGGCGGAGGCCGCGGCGGCGGACACGGAAGCCGCTGCGCCAACGGCCGTCGGCGCGGTCACGGGTGCGCGGGCGCCGTCCAACCCCGCCGAGACCGAGGCGTTCCGCGCGTGGGACGCCGTGTACGAGACCTTCCGACGCGGCTACCGCGAGGCCGACGCCGACGCGGTCGCCGCCGTGTACGCGGACGACGCGTTCTACCTCGGGCCGGGGCGCGACGTGGTGCGCGGCCGCCCCGCGATCCTGGAGACGTTCCGTCCGTTCCTGGAGGGCGCGCCGGCCGGCACGTACGACGTCACGTTCGAGATCCTGGCCCGCGAGGTCGCGGACGACCTCGGGTACGAGGTGGGGTTCTACGACCTGCGAGTCCGGAAGCCGGACGGCGAGGGCCGCTCGCGCGGCAAGTTCACCGTGGTGTGGAAGCGCGGCGCCGACGGCGCCTGGCGGATCCAGTCCGACACGTACAGCGGGGTGGGCGAGGACTGATCGGCCCGGCGTCTCCGGGATCGCGAGCGAACGATCCTGCCGGGGGTTCCTCCGCGGTCGGGCACGACCGATCGGGTCAGCGCTCCTCCGGCGTGACGGGGACCGCCCGCCGTTCCCCGTCGCGCTCGTACACCAGCTCCACCTCCCGCCCCGCCTGCAGCCCCGACAGGATCGCGGTGTAGCCGTAGACGTCCGCGATCTCCCGCCCGTCCAGCTTCAGCATCACGTCGCCGGTCCGCAGCCCCGCCCGGTCCGCCGGGCTCCGCGGCCGGACGCCGGCGATCCGCAGGCCCGGCCCGGCGAAGCCGTAGTCGGGCATCGTCCCGAGACCGACGCGGAACGGCATCGGCCGCGGCTGCGTGACCGGCGCCTCGGCGTAGGGAACGCGCGCCCCGGCCGCGACGGCGGAGAGCACCTCGGCGACGAGCTCCACGACCCGCTCCGCGCCTTCCGGGCTGACGCGAGCGGCGTCGTCCGTCGGCCGGTGGTAGTCCTCGTGCGAGCCGGTGAAGAACGCGAGGACGGGGATGCCGCGTCCGTAGAAGGACGCGTGGTCGCTCGGGCCGTAGCCGTCGGGGACGACGCTGACGTCCGGGGGCGCCGCAGCGGCTCCGCGCACGTTCGCGGCGGCGTCCTCGAGCAGCCGCGGCCACGCCGGCGAGGTCCCGGTGCCGAGCACGGTCAGCCGCTCGCGCAGCCGCCCGATCATGTCGAGGTTCAGCATCGCGACGGTGCGGTCGAGCGGCCACGCCGGATCGTCCACGTACCGCAGCGAGCCCACGTTGCCGAGCTCCTCGGCGCCGAACGCCACGAAGATGAGCGTGCGGGGTCGCGGGTCGGCGGCGAACCGCCCGGCGAGCTCGAGAAGGCCCGCGACGCCGGACGCGTTGTCGTCGGCGCCGTTGTGGATCGCCGGCACGGCCGGCGCGAGGGATCCCTCCCCGCCCATCCCGAGATGGTCGTAGTGCGCGCCGATCACCACCGCCTCGCGGGCGAGCTCGGGATCCGTCCCACGCACGATCCCCACGACGTTGACGCTCCGGCGCGCGGGCCGGGGCGCGCCAACCGGTGGAGCGCCGTCGTCCGGCGGCGGGTGACCCTCCGGCAGCACCGTACCGTGCGGCGAGGCGCCGGGCGGGGGCAGGTCGAAGGCCTGGAGGTACGCCGCGGCCGCGCCGCCGGGCGCTCCGGCCGGCGCGCCGGCCGTTCGGCTCGAGTCGGCCGGTGGCTCGAGACCGAGCCCGGCGAAGCGGTCCGCGATCCAGGCCGCCGCCCGGTCCGACCCGGCGGTGCCGGCGCGGCGGCCCGCGAGGGAGTCGTGCGCCAGCACCTCGACGACGTAGCGGATCTCGGCGGCCGTGACCTCGGCTGAAGCGGCGGGCGAGGAGAGTTCCGCGACCGGCGCGGCCGACTGGGCGAAGGCGGAGGCCGCGGATGCCCAGCCGACGGCGAGGAGCGCCAGGATGGGGGCCGCGCGGATCGGGGTCCGGCGCGTCGCTTGAAGGCCCCCGGGAGGCGGTCTAAGTTGGGCGCGCCGGGCGCTCACCCCCCGCGCGCCCCCTTCCGCGCGACCGTCGCGCCCGGGCGCGCCTCTCCACTCCAGCCGTCCCATCCGATGCCTCCAGGACGTGGTCGTTCGGGGTCGGCCACCCGCGAGGCGTACGGCGCCGCGTGGCTGGTCGCCGTTCTGCTCGTCGTGCCCGGCGCCTGCTCCACCGGCGAGCCGCCCGTGGATCGCGCGGAGGCCGATCCGGCCGGCGGCGGCGCCTCCGGCGAAACGGCCGGGTCGCCGGCAGCCGGCGGGAGTCCGCGCCGGGCCGGCGACGGGCCGGGCGCCGCCGCGAACGACGTCGCGGGCGTCGGTCCGTTCGGCGACGAGGCGCGCCACCTCTCCGGCGTGCGCCAGCTCACGTTCGGCGGGCAGAACGCCGAGGCCTATTTCGGCCCGGGCGACTCGCTGATCACGTATCAGGCGACGCCCGACTCCGGCGGATGCGACCGCATCTTCACGATGCGCGTGGACGGCAGCGGGAAGCGGCAGGTCTCGAGCGGCGAGGGCGTCACGACCTGCAGCTACTTCCTCCCCCCCGACGGCCAGCGGCTGATCTACTCCTCCACCCACCTCGCCGGCCCGGCGTGCCCGCCGCGTCCGAGCTACGACCGCGGCTACGTGTGGCCGCTGCACGAGGGCTACGACGTCTTCAACGCCCGGTCCGACGGACGCGACCTCCGGCGCCTCACGTCCGAGCCCGGCTACGACGCCGAGGCGACCGTGAGCCGGGACGGACGCCGCATCGTGTTCACCTCGGTGCGCGACGGCGACCTGGAGATCTACACGATGGACCCCGACGGGGGCTCGCTCAAGAGGCTGACCCACGAGCCCGGGTACGACGGAGGCGCGTTCTTCTCGAGCGACGGCTCCAGGATCGTGTATCGCGCGCACCATCCCGAGCCGGGTCCCGAGCTCGAGGACTACAGGGCCCTGCTCGCCGACGCGCTCGTGCGTCCCAGCCGGATGGAGATCTGGGTGATGGACGCGGACGGCTCGAACAAGCGCCAGGTCACCCGCAACGGCGCCGCCAACTTTGCGCCCTATTTCTTCCCCGACGGGGAGCGGATCGTCTTCGCCTCCAACGTTCACGACCCCGACGGACGGAACTTCGACCTCTACGCGGTGCGCGTGGACGGCACGGGTCTCGAGCGGCTCACCTTCCACCCGGACTTCGACGCGTTTCCGATGTTCAGCGCCGACGGCCGGACCCTGATCTGGGCCTCGAACCGGAACGGCGGCCGGCCGGGCGAGACCAACGTGTTCACCGCGGCGTGGCGGGACTGACGTGCGGCTCGTCAGCGTCCGTCGCGAGGGCGGCCTTCGGCTCGGGGGTCTGCTCCGCGGCGGACCGGTGGAGCGGGTGCTGGACCTGAACGCGGCGGACGCCTCGATCCCCGCCGACCTGCGGTCCTTCCTCGAGGCCGGGGACCTCGCCTGGAAACGCGCCTCCGATCTGCTCGGGTCCTCGGCTCGCCCGCGCAGCGCGCGGACGCGGCATCCGGCGCACGCGCTCCTCCCGCTCGACGAGGCCCGCCTCGGGCCCGTCGTGCCGAACCCCTCGAAGATCGTCTGCATCGGACTCAACTACCGCGACCACGCGGCGGAGACCGGCCAGGCCCTCCCCGAGGTCCCGACGGTCTTCGCGAAGTACCCGAACGTGCTGATCGGGGCCGGCGAGGCGATCGTGGCGCCGCGCGCGTCGGACCAGGTGGACTACGAGGCGGAGCTGGCGTTCGTGATCGGACGGCGCGGCCGGCACGTGCCGGAGGAGCGCGCGGCCGAGCACGTGGCGGGCTACACGATCTTCAACGACGTGACAGCGCGGGACGTCCAGCGCCGGACGCCGCAGTGGACTCTCGGCAAGTCGTTCGACACCTTCGGCCCGCTGGGTCCCGCGCTCGTCACGCCCGACGAGGTGCCGGACCCGCACGCGCTCGCGATCCGCCTGACCGTGGACGGCGAGACGCTCCAGTCGTCGAGCACCGCCGGGATGGTCTTCTCCGTGCCGCGGCTGGTCGCGCACCTGAGCGCGGTGATGACGCTCGAGCCCGGCGACGTGGTCTCGACCGGCACGCCCGCCGGCGTGGGCTTCGTGCGCGACCCGCCCCGGTTCCTCCGCCCGGGACAGACGGTGCGGATCGAGATCGAGGGCCTCGGGATCCTCGAGAACCCGGTCGTGGCGGAGGACGAGGCGCGCGGCCCGCGCGCCGTCGAAGACTAGATCCCTCTGCCGGCGGCCACGATCCTCGAGGCGCTCCCCGCGGCCTAGACCGCTCCAATCCGTCGCAGCGCGTCGTCCTCGGCGGCATAGTCGAACCGCGCGGGATCCGCGGGCGCGAGGCCGGCGGCGAGGTCGGCCTCCACGGTCGCGCGCAGCGCGTCGGCCAGCGACGTCCCCCCGCTCCAGCCGAGCTCCCGGCGGATCCGCGAGGAATCCACGACCAGCGGATGGCGGTAGTCGTACGGGTCCTGCAGGTGCGCGGGGAGCTCGGCCCGGGGAACCGTGGCGATCCTGCCCCGCCAGCCCGCCGCCTCGCCGATCCGGCCCACCCACGCCGCCAGCTCCGGCGCGGGATCGTCGGCGACGTTGTACACGCGGTCCGCGCTCGCGCCGCCGGTGACCGCGCGGGCGATCGCCTCCGCCACGTTCTGGACGTAGCCGTGAGACCATCGCCAGCGCGCCGCCTCCTCGGCGAGCAGGATCGCGGGCCGTGCGTCCACCATCCGCCGGAGCCACGGGTGGAGCCGCCGCTGCGGGTCGCCGGGTCCGTACACGGCCGGAAGGCGGAGAACCGTGGCCGGCAGGTCGGGCGCCTCGAGGAAGACGCGCTCGGCGAGGATCTTCTCGTAGTCGTGCGTCCAGTCGTCCGGACCCGAGGCGGCGGCGCGGTACGGGAACAGCCGCGAGCGCAGCGGCGCGTCCTCGGCGAGAGGCGCGTGATCCGGCGGCCCGTCCTCGAGACGGATGAGGCGGCCGTAGGCGGCGTACACGTCGCAGCTGCTGAGGGCCACGACCCGGCCGGCCCTTCCCGCGAAGGCGTCCACGGCGGCGCGTGCGTCGCGCGCTCCGAGCGGCGTCATGTGCAGGACGACGTCGGGCCGGTCCGCGGCGAGATCCGCCGGGAACGACAGCACGGGCATCGCGGCGGACGGTGAGTGGACGTGGCGCACGCCCGCGGGCAGCGGCGGCTCGTGCTCGCCGCGATGGAAGACGGCGACCTCGTGGCCCGCGCCGGCGAGGAGGCGGACGACCGGCGGTCCGATGAAGCCGGTGCCGCCGATCACGAGGACGCGCACGGTCAGGGCTGGAGCCGGTAGCCGGCCTTGCGGACGGTCAGGATGTGCCGGGGGGCGGCGGGGTCCTTTTCGAGCTTGCGGCGCAGCTCGGCTACGTGGGTGTCCACGGTGCGGCTCAGCACGGCCGCCTGGTGGCCCCAGACCTCGCGCATCAGGTCGAGACGCGACGCGACCGCGCCCCGTCGGCGGAGGAGCGCCAGCAGCAGGTCGAACTCCATCGGACGCAGGCCGACCGTCCGGCCGTTGCGCCGCACGCTGCGCGACGCCGGGTCGACCTCGACGTCGCCGAAGCGCTCGACGCCGCGACCGGCCGCGGCCGCGCCGTCGCCGACGGCCGTGCGCCGCAGCAGCGCCTCCACGCGCGCCAGGAGCTCGAGCACGCCGAACGGCTTCGTGACGTAGTCGTCGGCGCCCAGCCGCAGCCCGCGCACCTTGTCGCTCTCGTCGCCGCGCGCCGTCAGCAGCAGCACGGGGACGCGCGACCCCTCCTCGCGGAGCGTCCGCAGGACGCGAAACCCGTCGAGCCCGGGCAGCATCAGGTCCAGAACGACCAGGTCGGGGCGGCAGGCGCGGGCCTCCTCGAGGCCGCCGGGGCCGTCCGACGCGACGGTCACCTCGTAGCCTTCGATCTCGAGGTTGTTGCGGAGGCCGAAGGCGAGGTCGGGGTTGTCCTCGACGACGAGGATGCGGGTCACGCGCGGGGAGCGGGAGGGGCCGTGCCCGCGGGTGTCGGCGCGTCATCCGACGGGGAGGCGGCCGGCCGCGCCGCGGCCCCCTGCGCATCGGATGCCTGGGCATCGGCTGCCTGCGCATCGGATGCCTGGGCGTCGGCAGCCTGCTGTCCGCCGTTCGACGCCGCGGCTTCGGGGGCGCCCGCCGCGGCCGGCTGCGCGCGGGGCAGCTCCACCAGGAAACGGGCGCCTCCGCCCGGCGCGTCCTCGCACCACGCGCGGCCGCCGTGCTGCGTCGTCAGCTCGCGCACGACGGCCAGCCCGATGCCGGTGCCGGCCACGGCCGACTGCTCCTCGCGCGCCATCCGCCAGAACCGCTCCCAGACCCGGCGCCGGTCGCGCGAGGGGATTCCCGGGCCCTGGTCGTCCACCCGGATCCTGGCGCAGTCGCCGGCGGCGGCCGTGGCGACGGTCACGGTCTGGCCCGGAGGTCCGTACTTCACGGCGTTGTCCAGCAGGTTCAGGAGGATCTGCCGCATCGCGTTCCGGTCCACGCAGACCACGAGCCCCTCCGCGAGCTCGGTCCGGATCGTCACCTGCCGGGCGAGCGCCAGCGGCAGGAAGCCGTCCACGACCTCGCGGACCAGGCCGGTGAGCTCGGTCGGCTCGGGCGCCAGCCGCACGGCGCCGCGCTCCGCGCGCGAGAACAGCAGGACGTTCTCGACGAGGTGCGTGAGCCGGCGCGCCTCCTGGTCCACGATCTCGAGCGAGCGCCGGCGCTCCTCCGCGGAGCGCACGCGGCCCAGCAGCAGCGTCTCCGCGAACATCCGGATCTGCGCCAGCGGCGTGCGGAGCTCGTGCGAGACGTTCGACACGAACTCCGCGCGCAGCGCGGCGAGCTCGTACTCCCGGCGGTGCTGGAGCAGCGCCATCCCGACCAGCCCGGCGGTCAGTCCGAGGAGGCCCACCAGCAGCGGCAGCCGCGACTTGGGGACGCCGCCGATCACCAGGCGCTCCGCGACCTCGGGCCGGATGGCGACGTGCACGGTCAGGCCCCCGTAGCGGCTGCCGACGGTGTCCGACGCGGCGAAGGCCTCGGGGTAGCGGACGGGTGAATGGAAGATCTCGCGTCCATCGGCGTCGGTGACCGAGATCGCCATCAGAGAGTCGGTCGGCATCGAGCCGATCAGCGAGGGCGGCAGGAGCGTCCCCTCGCTCCCGATCCAGCGCAGGATCGGGCGGAGCGCGTCGGGGTCGAGCTCGAAGCCGACGACGCTGCGCACCCGCTCGTCTTCCCGCCCGAGCGAGTAGACCACCGCGCGCGGGGCTTCCATCCGCATCGGCAGCGGTGCGTCGTGCTTCGCCGACCCGGCGGAGCGGACCAGCACGGCGAACGTCCACTCCGGGTCGTACACGGCGCGGGCGTGCTCCGGGATCGTGTCGCGCACCCACTGGCGCAGCGGAGCCGGATGCGTGCTCCCGCGCGTGCGCACCCAGCCCTCCCACAGGTCGGCCGAGAAGTAGGACTGCACGATCCCCGTCGCGTCCTCGTGCTTGCCGAGCTTGCGCAGCGTGAGCGCGAAGTCGTGCGGATCCGGGAGCGGCCGCTCGGGCGTCAGGGTCTCGGCGTGGCCGAGCGACTTGAGCGCGGTCGTGAAGTACCAGTGCAGGTCGTTCCGCAGGCCGCCGGCGTACTTCCACGCCGCGAAGGCCGCGTAGTCGCGGAGCGTGTTCTCGACGGCCTCGCGATGCGAGGTCGCCGCGCGGTGGGCCTGGTGCGCCAGCACGCCGGCGAGCCCGAGCGTGAGGAGCAGCAGCACCACGATGACGAGCGACTGCGGCCGCTGGCCGCGTCTGCGGGTGGGCGCGCGCACGGTCCCACACTCTGCACGCCGGCGGCGCACCCGCAAGGCCGGCGCGGACTGGTTCCGGCCGCCCGCGCGCCGTTTCACCGAATTCTGACGTTTCGCGGACGGATCCCGGACGGCCCCGCCACCCAAACCGCGGATCGCCGCCCTATGGTCCGGACGTCGCAGCCGGCCTCGAGGCCGGCGGCGGCGGTGGGGGGGTCGTGAACGGCGGGCTCCGCATCCGGAGGTTCCCGATGCTCGATCGGCTGATGCTCCTCGTCGCGCCTCTGGCGTTCGCCTTCTTCCTCTCGGTGGGCGCGTGGGAGGCCGGCGGCGCGCCGCGCGCCGCCCTGGTCCACCCGGCCGTGGTGGTGGAGGTCCCGCGCGCCGGCGGGGTCGCCGTCTCCGCGCGGGCGGCCCTCCCGTCGCACGCCCCGGACGGCACGGCCGCCGCGCCGTGCACGCACGCCCGGCACGCGGCCGTCCGCGTCTCGTGACCGCCGTCGCCGGAACGCGGACGGCCGCGGTCCTCGCGCTCGCGGTCGTCGCCGCCTTCGCCGCCGCCGCGGCCGCGCCCGGTCGGCCGGGGGACGCGGAGACCCGATCGGACGAGGAGGCGATCCGCGCGACGATCGAGCGCTACTTCGAGGGGCACCGCACCGGGCACGGCGACGCGGCCGCCTCGGCGTTCCATCCGATCGCGCGTCTCGCCTGGATCCGCGAGGGAGCGCTGACGACGCGCAGCCTGGAGGAGTACCTGGCGGGCTTCTCGGGGCGTCCCGCCGACGACGAGGACCGGCGCCGCCGGCGCGTCGTGAACGTGGACGTGGCGGGCGACGCCGCCGTGGCCCGGCTCGAGCTCGACTACCCGGACGCAACCATCACCGACTTCATGACCCTGCTCGAGGTGGACGGGGAGTGGAAGATCGTCCACAAGAGCTTCCACGTGCAGCCGAAGGAGGCATCCTGATGAACACGGTCGCGAAGAGCACGCTGGCCGTCGCCGCGTTCCTGCCGCTCGGCCTCCTCTTCGAGGTGGACTGGACCGCGGTCGTGGGGCGGCCCGTCCTCGCGGACGCCCGCTCGTCGGCCGGGGCGTTCGCAGCGGACACGCTGCGCGACAAGCGGCACGCCGGCGGAAAGGCCGGCTGCGAGAAGGGAGCGAAAGGCGGGCACGAGCGCCGCGGGGGGGCGGCGGACGAGGGCGGGCGCAGCGAGTCCGAGGCGCGCGAGACGGCGGCGGCGCGCGTCGCCTCTTGAGAGGGACCTCGGCCGCCGTTTCGCCGGAGGCGCGGGGGCTCGCCTTCCCCCGCCTCGGACGGGGCGGCCGGTCTCCGCGCGAGTCCGCGATCCCGACCGGCGGCGCGGACGCGCAGACGGCGCTCACGAACGACGATCGGGACGCGCAGACCGCGGTCGCACTGTACCTGGACGCGCTTCGCGCCCGCGACGTCGCAGGTCTCCGCCGCGCGCTTCATCCCCGGGTGAAGGTGGTGTACCTGCGGGGCGACGGCCGGGCGAGACAGCTCACGCGAGCCGCGTGGCTGCGTCAGTTCGAGACCCGTCCGGTGCCCCGGGAGGAGGTCCTGATCGCGGCGCGCGCGTTGGGGAGCCGCCAGGCCGGAGACCGCGCGGTGGCGCGCATCGAGCGCCGCTACCCCGGCGGCGCGTACGCCGAATGGCTCTGGCTGCGGCGGCTGGGCCCGCGGTGGAGCGTGGTCGCGAACGTCATCCGGTGGGAGGACGCCGCGGACGCCTGAACGAGCCGGTCAGGACCCGCCCGCCCTCTTCTTCTTTCCAGCCCGGGCGTCGATGTCGGCGCCGGGCGGCGCCACGACGGCGGCACGGCGGTCCGGCTCCGGGGCTTCCGCCGCCCCCGGTCCGGGAGGCAGCGGGAGCGGCGGCCCGACCTCGCCCGTCTCGAGGACGAGCGGCGGCTTCGCCATCTCGGCCTCGACGTCGGCGATCGATCGCGGGATCCGTGCGGTCATGTCCACCGGGTCCCCCTCGGTGACGAGCACGTCGTTCTCGATGCGGACCCCGATGTCGTACCACTTCGGGTCCACGCCGGGCCAGCCGTCGCGGATGTAGATCCCCGGCTCGTTCGAGAGGACCATGCCCGGCCGGAAGGCGCGCGGCGAGCCGTCCGGCTCGGTGTAGCTGCCGGCGTCGTGCACGTCGAGCCCCAGCCAGTGGCTGAGGCCGTGCATGTAGAAGTCCTGGAAGGCGCCGGACTGGAGGTTCTCCTCGACGGAGCCCTTCAGGATGCCGAGTCGCACGAGCCCCTCGGTCACGACGCGCGCCGCCGCCAGACTCGCCTCGCCCATCGTGTGTCCGGGGCGCATCAGCCGGAACGCGGCGTCCTGCGCGTCCACGATGATCTGGTAGATCTCGCGCTGCTCGGGGGTGAAGCGTCCGCTCACGGGGATGGTGCGCGTCACGTCGGCCGAGTACATCGCGTACTCCGCCCCGATGTCGATCACCATCACCTCGCCCTCGCGCATCACGCGGGAGTTCTCCTCGTAGTGCAGCGTGGTGGAGTTCGGCCCCGACCCGACGATCGAGGGGAATCCGAAGCGCCGCGCGCCGAGCGTGCGGTAGAGGTAGTACTGGAGGGCCTCCAGGTCGTACTCGTGGAGGCCGGGAGTCGCCGCGCGCATCGACGCCCGGTGCGCCTGCTCGGTGACGTCGATCGCGCGCTGGATCCGCGCCACCTCCTCCGGCGACTTGATGAGTCGCATCTCGTGGACGATCGGAAGCGGGCTCGGAAAACCCGCCTGGCCGGGCGTCTCGGCGTCCGGCTGGACGCCGCCGCCCTCCGCCGCGGCCGGTCCCGTCCACTCCCGCAGCCGCGGCCCGAAGTCGAGGTCGCCCGCGGAGCTGTAGAGGACGCGCGACGCTCCCCTGAGGAGCCGGGGCATCACGGCGGGCAGGCTGTCGAGGACGAACGCCTGGTCCGCCCGGAAGACCTCCTTCGCGCGCTCGGGGCCCCAGCGGAAGCCCGTCCACACCTCCTCGTCCGGGTTGCGCGGACGGACGAACAGCGTGTAGCCCGGCTTCCCCTCGTCCGCGGAGAGCACCGCCACCGCCTCGGGCTCCTCGAACCCGGTCAGGTAGTAGAAGTCGCTGTCCTGGCGGTACGGGTAGTCCACGTCGTCGTTCCGGTTCAGAACGGGCCTGGCGTGGAACACGGCGACCCCGGAGTCGAGACGGCGGAGGAACTCCGCGCGGCGCTCGGCGAACATCGCCGGCTGCTCCACGCCGTCCTGCGGCACCTGGGCCGCCGCCGGGACGCCGATGAGGAGGAGGAGGAACAGGCCGCGGAAACCGGAGATCATCGTCTGCGCTCCTGACGCGAGGGGTTCGAAGAGGATCGTCAAGCTGCGACGCCCGGGGCCGAACGGCCACGACCCGGGACGGAACGACGGCGCCGGCCTCATCGCCTGCGCCGCCGCGGGGCGAGCGCCTCCAGGAGCGCCCGCAGCCCCTCCGCCGTCGCGCCGTGCAGGAAGCCGCCGTCCACCAGCACGTTGGGCGCGAGCCGGCACGCCCCGAGGCACTCGGTGACGTCCAGCCGGACCTCGCCGCCGGCGGTCTCGCCGCCGGGGACCAGGCCCCACTCCTCGCGCAGCAGGCGGAGAAGGGCCGGAGCCCCCGCCGCACGACACGCACGGTGGACGCACACCACGACGTCGCACGGGGCGGTCCGCCGGAGCGGGGCGGTGCGCGTCCCGGCCACGAACTCGCGCAGGTCCGCGGGTCTGACGCCGAGCGCCCGCCCCGCCAGGCGGAGGTCGTCGTCCGACAGCGCGCCGCGCACCGAGCGCACGGCCTCGAGCACCGGAACGATCGCCGCCCCGTCCATCCCGTGGTCCGCGATCAGGCGCCGGATCCGGTCCGCCAGGTCCGGCGGGAACGCGTCCGCGGCCCCGGCTCCGCCGGCCGATCGACGCCCCACGCTCACGAAGCCGCGCCCAGCATCCGTCGCAGGCCATCGGGCAGGTCCACCATCTCGACGTCGAAGTCGGCGCGCATCGCGGTCGTGTCGCAGACGTTCGGCTCCGCCAGCATCGCGAGCTGGTCCCGCGTCACCGGCGGATCGGGCAGGATCCGCTCGGCCAGGGCGGCTCCGGCGCGCGCCAGCGGGAGCGGGACGTGGACTCGCGGCCTGCGGCGGCCGGACGCGCGCATCAGCTCGCCCATCAGGGCCTCGAGCGTCCAGCGTCTCGGGCCGCCGAGCTCGTACGTCCGCCCGACCGTGACAGGGCGCCCGAGAGCGCCCAGGAAGCACGCCGTGACGTCGCCGATCCACACCGGCTGGAGCAGGCTGCGACCGTCCCCGGGAACGGGCGCCACCGGGCTCCATCGGAGGATGCCGAGCAGGCGCGATACGAAGCCGTCCCCGGGTCCGTACACCACCGACGGACGATGGATCGTCCAGTCCAGGCCGCTCCCCCGCACCGCCTCCTCACCCGCCCACTTCGTGCGGTGGTAGGGGGTCGTCGCTCCCGGGCGGGCGCCGAGGGCGCTCATGTGGACGATGCGCCGGACGCCCGCCGCGTGCGCGGCGGCCACGACGTTCTCCGTCCCGCGCGCGTGCACCGCCTCGAACGTGTTGCGGCCGCGCTCCTGGATGATGCCGACCAGGTGGATGACGGCCGAGGCGCCGGCGAACGCCCCCGTGAGGGCGGCGCGGTCGGTCACGTCGGCGGCGACGGCCTCGACGCCGCGCACGGAGAGATCCGAGGCCGCCGGGGCGCTCCGCGACAGGACCCGCACCGCCAGACCACGGTCCAGGGCGGCGAGGGCCAGGTGGCGCCCCACGAACCCCGTCCCGCCTGTGATCGCGATGGGCTCGGAAACCGTTGTGTTCCTTCCGCTTGAATGGATTCAGGAGCCCGGTTCCCGCCCCCCGGCCATCCTCTATATTATGCGCCTCCCGCTCCAGGTCACCCGACGCTCCACCCCGGCCGGCGATGCCGCTCACGGACAGGATCGTGCTCGTGACCGGCGCGACGGGCGGAGTCGGCCCCGCCGTGTCGCGGATGCTGGTGTCGGAGGGGGCGCACGTCGTCGTCGTCTCGCGCCGCGAGGACGCCGCGTGCGAGCTGGCGCGCGAGCTGGTGGAGGCGCACGGCTTCGGAGCGGACCTGACGGACGAGGCTGCGGTCGGCGACCTGCTGGGCCGGATCCTGTCGGAGGTGGGCCGCGTCGACGCCCTGGTGCACCTGACCGGCGGGTACTCGGGCGGCGCGCCCGTGGCACGCACCGCGAGCGCGGACTGGGAGCGCATGCTCGCGCTCAATCTGCGCTCGGCGTTCCTCACGATCCGCGCGGTGCTCCCCGGCATGCTCGACCGGGGGAGCGGGAGCATCGTCACGGTCGGCTCCCGGGCGGCGTTCGAGGAGGGGGCGGGGATGGCGGCCTACGCGGTGGCGAAGTCCGCGCTCCTCAGGCTCACGGAGGTCCTGGCGGCCGAGGTGCGGACGGGCGGGATCCGGGTCAACGCGGTCGCGCTCTCCACGGTGGACACTCCGGCGAACCGCGAGGCGATGCCGCGCGCGAAGCACGACGCGTGGGTGAAGCCGGAGGACGTCGGGCGCGCGATCGTGTTCCTGCTGGGAGCCGAGGCGGTGAGCGGGGCGGTGCTGAAGGTGTACGGTGCGGCCTGAGAGCGTCCGCCCGGGGCGAGTCGGCGGCCGCGAGACGCACGGAGAGGGCACGATGACGGACGTTCTGGAGGCCACGCGGACCTTTCCGTTCCTGCTGGCCGGGGAGCTGGTCGAGGGCGGCCCGGGCTGGGACGTGCGGAGCCCGTGGTCGGGCGAGGTCGTCGGCCGCGCCGCGGCGGGCTCGAGCGCCGACGTCCGGCGCGCGATCGCGGCGGCCGCGGAGGCGGCGCGCGAGGCGCGCGCGATGCCGTCGCACGCCCGCGCGACGGTGCTGGACCGGATCCACGCCGGACTTCTGGAGCGCCGCGACGAGGTCGCCGCGCTGCTCGCGCGCGAGGCGGGGAAGCCCGTCACCAGCGCCCGGCTCGAGATCGACCGCGCGCTCTTCGTCTTCGAGACCGCCGGGGAGGAGGCGAAGCGGATCGGGGGCGAGGTCCTGCCGCTGGACCTGGTGCCCGCGGGAGAGGGTCGGTGGGGCGTCACCCGGCGCTTCCCGCTCGCGCCGATCTCCGCGATCACGCCGTTCAACTTCCCGGTGCTCCTCGCGGCCCACAAGCTGGCGCCGGCGATCGCCTGCGGCGCGACGATCGTTCTGAAGCCGCCGCCGCAGGACCCGCTCTCCTCGCTGGTTCTCGCGGAGATCGTGCAGTCCGCCGGCTATCCGGCCGGCGCCGTGAGCGTCGTCCCCTGCTCCGTCGAGGACGCGGCCCCGCTCCTCGACGACCCTCGCGTGCGGATGGTGACGTTCACCGGCTCGGCGCGCGTGGGCTGGATGATCCGCGAGCGCGCGGTCCGTAAGAAGGTGGCGCTCGAGCTGGGGGGGAACGCCGCGATCCTCGTCGAGCCGGACGCCGACCTCGACCTCGCCGCCGCACGCTGCACCCTCGGGGGCTACTCGTACGCGGGCCAGTCGTGCATCTCCGTGCAGCGGATCCTGGTGCACGAGGACGTCTACGACGCCTTCGTGGAGCGGTTCGTGGCGCGCGTGGCCGCGCTGCGCACGGGCGATCCGCTCGACGAAACGACCGACGTGGGTCCCCTCATCGACGAGGCGAACGCCGTGCGCGCGCAGTCCTGGATCGAGGAGGCGGTGCGCGGCGGAGCCGTGCTGGCCACCGGCGGCGGCCGGAACGGTGCCGTCCTCGACCCGACGGTGCTGCTCGACACCACGAGCGGGATGCGGGTGAACTGCGAGGAGGTGTTCGCCCCGGTCACGACCGTGCGCCGCTACCGCGAGTTCGATGAGGCGCTGGAGGAGCTGAACGCCTCGCCGTACGGCCTCCAGGCGGGCCTCTTCACCCACGACCTGCGGCGCGTGCGCCGCGCGTTCGAGCAAGCCGAGGTGGGAGGCCTGATCGTGAACGACATCTCCGGCTTCCGTGTTGACCACATGCCGTACGGCGGCGTGAAGGAGTCCGGGCACGGCCGTGAGGGAGTGCGCTACGCCATCGAGGAGATGACCGAGATGCGCCTGCTGGTCCTTTCGTGAGCGCCGTGGCCCGAAGGCTCGCCCGGCTCCTCCTGGTCCCGGCCGCGGCCGCCGCCGCGCTTCCCGCGCCGGCCGCCGCGATCCAGGCGGCGGCGTCGCCGCCGAGCGCCGCCGCGCCCGCACCGGGGAGCCGCGAGGTGAAGCGCCTCCCGCCCGCCGAAGGCTTCCGCGTGTTCCTCGTTCCCGACATGGAGGGGATGGGCAGCGTGGTGGACGCCCACGAGTACATCGCGGGCGTCGAGGGGGAGCGCTATCGCACGCTCACGAGCTCGGACTACTGGGACCGCTTCCGCAGCCTGCTGACGCAGGAGGTGAACGCCACGATCGCCGGAGCGCGCAAGGCCGGCGCCCGCGACTTCGTCGTGAACGAGGGCCACGGCGGGAACCTGTTCGCGAACGTGCTCCCCTGGGATCTCGATCCCGACGCGATGCTCGTCCGCGGCTGGCCGAAGCCGATCGTGATGATCACCGGGATCGACGAGACCTTCGGCACGATGATGTTCACGGGCGCGCACCCCAACGCGGGCAGCCCCGGCGTGGGCGCGCACAACTTCGCGTTCGACCGCTTCACGGTGAACGGACGGTCGCTGAACGAGGTGGGGATCAACGCCCTGATCGCCGGGGAGATGGGGGTCTCCGTCTCGATGGTGAGCGGCGACGACGTGCTCGTGGCCGAGACGCAGGAGATGCTCGGCAACGGCGTCATCGGCGTGGTGGTGAAGAAGGCGATCGGCAGCCGCGCCGCGATCACGTGGAGCCCCGAGAAGGTGCGGGCGGAACTCGAGGAGGCGGCCGAGGAGGCCGTTCGCCGAGAGATGCGCGGCGACTTCGCGCCGTTCACGCTGCCGAAGCCCTACCGGGTCGAGTTCGACCTGCGGGCGAGCTACCCCGCCGAGTACGTCGACGGCGTGGCCGCGCTCGCGGACTTCCGGCTGGAGAAGACGGGGGAGCGGTCGTTCCGCCTGGTCACCGAGGACGCGAAGGAGATCGGCCACCTCCTGAACGCCATCGAGGAGGTCGTGCTCCGGTGAGGCACGCGCGCGCGGCCGTCTTCGGTCTGGTCCTCGCCGCGGCCGTGGGCGCGAGCCGGAGCGCAAATCCCGCCCGCTCCTCCGCGCGCGCCGCGGATCCGCCGCCGCCGCCGGCGGCGGCGCCGGACGAGTTCAAGGTCTTCATCGTGCCGGACATGGAGGGGATGGCGGGCGCCGTCTTCAGCCGCGAGGTGCTCTCCGGCGCGGAGGCGAACTGCGACGACTGCTTCACGAGCCCGGACTACGAGCGCTTCCGGACGATCCTGGCGGACGACGTGAACGCGGTCATCGAGGGGGCGCGGGAGGCCGGCGCCACCGCGTTCACCGTGAACGAAGGGCACGGGGGCAACGACTTCGCCAACCTCCAGCCCTGGGACGTCGATCCCGACGCGACCCTGGTGCGGGGGTGGCCCAAGCCGCTCGTGATGATCACGGGGCTCGACGAGACCTACGACACCGTGATCTTCATCGGCGCCCACGCCGACGCCGGGAGCGGCGGGGTGATGGCGCACAACTTCGCGATGGACGCCTTCACGGTGAACGGCGTGCCGCTCAACGAGGTCGGCATCAACGCGCTGATGGCGGGCTCGATGGGGGTGTCGGTGTCGATGGTGAGCGGCGACGACGTCCTGGTCGAGGAGGCGCGGCGGATCCTCCCGGAGGTCGAGGCCGTGACGACCAAGATCGCGTACGGCCGGAACGCGGCGGCCACCTGGACCCCGGCGCGCGTCCAGGAGCGCCTGCGGGACGCCGCTCGCGCCGCCGTCGAGGGCGAGCGCGCGGGGCGGCACGCGCCGTACCGGCTCGACCCGCCGTACCGCGTCGAGCTCACTCTGCGGCGGAGCTTCTTCGGCTGGGCCGACCAGGTCGCCGCTCTCGAACGCTACGGGCTGGAACGGACGGGCGAGGGCTCGTTCCGGTTCACCACCGACGACGCCCTCGAGATCGGCCACTTCCTGAACGACCTCGAGGTCATCGTCTTCCAGTGAGGATTCCGATGCCGTTCCGCGCCGCAGCGACTCTCGTCGTCGTCCTCGCCGCCGGCGCCGCGCTCCCCGCCCGGGCGCTCGGCCAGGGCGCGGGAACCCCGACGCCGACACCGGGCGCTCCGGGCGCCGGGCAGCCCGGGGGGGCGGCGGTCGCCGAGCGCGACACGACCCCCGCCTCGGCGGTGTTCGGGGTCACCGAGTACGAGCTGGCGCGCCGGAAGCTCGAGGAGGAGCTCGACCCCGAGGCGTTCACGGTCTACATCGTGGCCGACATGGAGGGTCTGGCCGGCGCGGTGATGAACGCCACCGAGATGCGCCCCGTCTACCGCGGCGGGCACCCGACCCACGAGCGGTTCCGCGAGGAGCTGACGGACGAGGTGAACGCGGCCATCGAGGGCGCGCGCGAGGCGGGGGCGACCCGGTTCGTCGTGAACGACGGGCACGGAGGCACGCTCTTCCGCAACACCCTTCCCGAGAAGCTCGACCCCGAGGCGCTCCTCATCCGCGGCTACCCGAAGCCGATCGTGATGACCACGGGGATGAACCCCCGGGTGGACGCGATCTTCATCGTCGGCGCCCACGCGAACGCCGGGACGCAGGGGGTGATCTCCCACAACTTCGCCTTCGACTCCTTCACGATCGACGGCCGCGTCCTGAACGAGGCGGGGATCGCGGCGTTCCACGGCGGGGAGATGGGCGTGCCCCTGGCGCTGGCCACGGGGGATGACGTGCTGGTGGCCGAGACGAAGGAGATGCTGGGCCCGATCGAGACGGTGACCGTCAAGCAGGCCTACGGCCGGAGCGCCGCGGCCGGCTGGTCGCCCGAGAAGGTCCGCGGCTGGATCCGGGAGGCCGCGGGCCGCGCGGTGCGCCGGGTGAAGGCCGGGGAGATCCGGCCGCTGCGGCTCGATCCGCCCTACGAGGTGGCGTTCTGCACGCGGAAGACCTACGAGCCCTGGGTGGCCGAGGCGGTGGGCCGCCTCGAGGGGGTTCAGCCCGGCGACGGTGCGGGCTGCTTCCGCTACACGAGCGACTCCGCCGAGGAGGTGGGGAACCTGCTGAACGAGATCGAGTGGGTCGTGCTCAAGCCCTGACTCCGGGCGCGACGGCGATGGCGGCCGCGGCTGCCTCGACCGGCGAGCACCCCCCAAGTGAAAAGCCCGCCGATCCTTCCGGCGGGCTTTTCTGCTTCGGCTTCTGACGGTGGAGGCGGATCCTCGAACCCACCCCAACCCTTTTTGGGGCTTGTGGAGCTTTACTTCTTCTTGCCGGAGCTCTTCTTCGCGGACTTTCTCGACGAGCTCGAGCTCTTCTTCTTGCTTGAGGACTTCTTCGTGGCCATTTCGGACCTCACGAGAAGGAGTAGAGACGGAACCACCGCGAAGCCGTCGCGCGGGATTGTAGGGCGGCTCTCGATTCTCTGTCAAGAGAACTGTGGACGGATTTCGAGCGATCGCGCCATCGCCGGCGCGTCGGGCGCGGGGATCGGACGCGGAGGGAGACGCTCGGGCGCGCCGTTCCACGGAGGAGGGAGGAGATCGACGATCGGGGCGCTCACCTCGAGGAACCAGCCGGCGAGGCGCGACGCCGCGCGCTCGCGCTCGAGGATCGCGAAGCCGCCGAGGAGCGCGAGCGCCACTCCGGCGACGATCACGGCGGAGACCGCCGCGGGGATCGCCCCGAGCGGGCGGTTCACGATGCCGAGCCGCAGCGCCTGGACGAGGCGGGTCCCCAGGATCCCGAGCGCGTCGAGCGCGAGCGCCGCGGCGAGCGCGACGACGGTGAAGGCGACGAGGCCCGCGACGGCGGGGCTCGGCGCCCAGTCCAGGAGCAGCGGCGCGAGCCAGGGGACCAGGGCCGACCCGAGCGCGAAACCGGCGACGAGCCCGATCAGGTTGGCCGCGCTCCGGACGAATCCGGTGGCGAGGCCGCCGAGCGTCGCGAGGGCCACGAACAGGAGGAGGAGGACGTCGAGGACGTTCACGGGGTGAAGATAGGCAGATCGCCCGGCGGGTTCGCCCGCACCCTCGGCGGGCGGACCGGAGCGGGCCGCCTCGCGCGTCGAGCCGTCGTGGCCCGGCTCTGCCGCGTCCCCTTCTTTGACGGGGAGCCGGCGCCGGACGTAGATTTTCGAGCCTTCCCCGGTAGCTCAGCTGGTAGAGCAGGTGGCTGTTAACCACCGTGTCGCTGGTTCGAATCCGGCCCGGGGAGCCACCTCAGCCGCGCCGCCGTGACGGTAAGCGGCGATCGAGAAGCCCCGCGGGATCCCCTTCCGCGGGGCTTCTTGCGCGGCGTCGCAGCGGCGGGCCCACCGCGGCGCGGACGTCGGACGGTTGACGGCCGGAGCGAAACGTGCTACGTTCCTGCCGTCGTGATCCGGCGACCGCTCGCGGCCGCCGGAGAGACCAGCGGGAACGGACCTGGCGCACGCCGGGTCTTTTTTTTTGGACGCCCGTCACGTCTCCGGCCCTCGGGTCGGCGGACAGGCGGGCACGCCCAGCGCGGGGGCAGGTCCGCGCACACCGTGGCGCGGGCCGGCTTCGACCGGCGCCGGCCACAGATCGAGGAGCAGCAAATGGGTAGCACGACCGGGACGGTCAAGTGGTTCAACGACAGCAAGGGCTTCGGGTTCATCACGCCGGACGGCGGGCAGAAGGACTGCTTCGTCCATCACTCGGCGATCCGGAGCGATGGGTTCAGGTCGCTGAGTGAGGGCGACCGGGTGGAGTTCGACATCGTCCAGGGCCCGAAGGGTCCGGCGGCCGAGAACGTCTCCAAGGTGACCGCCTGACCGGACACCGTCCCGAACGCAACACCACGAGGGGCCGCCTTTCCGGCGGCCCTTCGTGTTTCCGGCGCCGGCGGCGTCCGCCTCTCTCTCCGTACGTCGACCTCGTTCGGCGAAGCCCTGCGCCGCCGGGCCGGCCCCGACTTCAGCCGCCCGCCCGCCCCTCCCGCAGATCCACGACGAAGCCCACGACCGTGTTCCAGTACGCCTCCGGCTCGCGGGGCTCCGCATCGTTGTGGCCGCCCCCCGGGACGCGGTGGAACCGCTTCGGGGAGCGGATCGCCCGGAAGAGCCGCTCGCCTTCCTCGAACCGGACGACCACGTCGCGGTCGCCGTGGATGACCAGGGTCGGACGATTCACGCCCTGCAGGAGCGCCGCCGTATCGAAGCGGTAGCTCGCGAAGAGACCCAGGAACGAGAGGACGGGGTCGCCGCGGAACACGTCGCGTCCGCGGGCGAACCCCGATTCGAGCACCAGGCCGTCGGGCGGCTCGATCCGCGCGGCGCGGGCCGCCGGCGCACAGCCGAGGGACCGTCCCCAGTAGACGACCGGGACGCCCGGCCTCCGGAGCTCGGAGGCGAACAGGCGCACGAACGCCTCGGCGTCGCGGTACAGCCCGCGCTCGGAGGGCCGTCCCGTGCTGTGCCCGTACCCGCGGTAGTCGAGGGCGAGCACCTCGAAGCCGCGCCGGTGAAGCCCCGCCAGGACGGGCGCCCAGCCGGCGAGATTCCCGCCGTTGCCGTGGAAGTAGAGCACCTGGGCCAGCGCGTCGTCGCGAGGCAGGAGCCAGGCGTGGAGGCGTTCTCCGTCCCCCGTCGTCACCACCAGGTCGCGGTAGCCGACGCCGAAGTCGGCCGGCGTCTCTCCGCCGCCGGGAACCGGATGGAAGGCGAGCCGCGGCTCGAGGACGCGGGCGAGCACGACGAGGCCGACCAGCGCCGCCGCGAGGAGGACCAGCGGCACCAGGAGGACTTTCGTCATCGCGCTCGCGAGCCGGGGTTCACGTTCTCCTCACGCAGGTCCGGCATCCTCCGGTTCGGAGCCGCGTCCGCGTGGACGACGCGCCGCGCGGGAGCGAACGTAGCCGGGCCCGGCCGGTGAACGGCTGAACTTCGAGGAGGTGCGTCGACGTGGAGACCGGATACGCGCTGGTCAGGGACCTCGCGCTCGTCCTGGGCGTCGGCGCGGTCACGAGCGTGGTCTTCCGCCGGCTCCACCAGCCGGTGGTCCTCGGCTACCTGCTGACGGGGCTCGTGCTCGGCCCCCACGTGCCGTTGCCGCTGCTGGCCGACGTGGACCGGATCCGCACGCTGGCGGAGCTGGGCGTGATCCTGGTGATGTTCTCCGTCGGCCTCGACCTCAGCCTGCGGCGGCTGGCGGGGGTCCTGCCGACCGCCGGGCTCACCGCGCTCGTCCAGGTCAGCCTGTCGATGTGGCTGGGGTTCACCGTCGCGCGCGCGGCGGGATGGACCCCGCAGGAGAGCCTGTTCGCCGGCGCCATCGTCGCGATCTCCAGCACGATGGTCGTGGCGCGGGTGTTCGCCGAGAACCGGATCCGCGGCCGCCTGCCGGAACTCGTCTTCGGCGTGCTGATCGTGCAGGACCTGGCCGCGATCCTGCTGCTCGCGTTCCTCACCACCGTCGCCACGGGCAGGGGCCTTCCGGCCGGGGCGCTGCTGGTCACCGCGGGGCGACTCGGCGCGTTCCTCGTGGCGATGGCGGCGCTGGGCTTCCTCGTGGTCCCGCGGACGATCCGGGCCGTCGCCGCGCTGCGGAGCGGCGAGACGCTGCTGGTGACCGTGATCGGCTTCGCCTTCGCCTTCGCGCTCCTGGCGCAGGAGCTCGGGTACTCCGTCGCGCTGGGCGCGTTCCTCGCGGGTTCCCTCGTGAGCGAGTCGGGGGAGACCGCCCGGGTCGGCGCGCTCGTGCGGCCGGTCCGGGACGTGTTCGCGCTGGTCTTCTTCGTCGCGGTCGGGATGCTCGTGGATCCGGCGGTCATCCTCGAGCGCACGGTCGAGGTGGCCGCGCTCACCGCCATCGTGCTGCTGGCGCAGCCGCTGGGCGTCGCGGTCGGCGCCTTCCTCAGCGGCCACGACGCGCGCACCTCGATCCAGGCGGGGATGAGCCTGGCCCAGATCGGAGAGTTCTCGTTCATCCTGGCGACCGTGGGCATCACCACGGGGGCCGCCCGCGAGTTCCTGCTCCCCGTCGCCGTGGCCGTCTCGGTGATCACCACCTTCACGACGCCGTGGTACGTGCGTGCCTCGGAGCGGGTCGCGCTCGAGATCGACCGCCGGCTGCCGCGTCCGCTGCAGACCTTCTCGGCGCTCTACGGCTCCTGGCTCAGCGACGCCCGCCGCGGAGACGAGGAGCCGACGCCGCGCGCGCGCCGCAGGCGCCTCGCCCGACGGTTGCTCGTGGACGCGATCGCGATCGCCGCGATCGCGATCGGCGCGTCGGTCGAGATGGAGCGCCTGGTGGCGTGGGCCGGGCGGTGGACCGGGCTGGAGGCGCCCGTGGCGCGGGGGCTCGTGCTCGCGGGCGGATTCCTGCTCGCCTCGCCGTTCGCGTTCGGTGCCATCCGCACCGCCCGGGCCCTCGGCGCGGCGCTCGCGGCCGCGGCGCTGCCGCAAACGGGTACGGGGCGCCTGGACCTGGCCGCGGCGCCGCGGCGCGCGCTCGTCGTCGCGCTCCAGCTCGGGCTCGTGCTCCTCGTCGGTCTCCCGCTGCTGGCCCTCACCCAGCCGTTCCTGCCGCCGGGCGTGGGCGCGGTCGTCCTGGGCCTCGTGCTCGCCGCCCTGGGCGTCGCCTTCTGGCGGAGCGCGGAGAACCTGCAGGCTCACGTCCGCGCGGCCGCCGAGGTCATCGCGGAGGCGCTCGCGAAGCAGGCCCGCGCCGGGACGCGGCCGACCCTCGACGACGTGCACCGGCTCCTGCCCGGCTTCGGAGACCTCACGCCGGTGGAGCTCGACGACGGAAGCCCGGGGATCGGCCGGACGCTCGCCGAGCTGAACCTGCGCGGGAAGACGGGCGCGAGCGTGCTCGCCATCGCCCGGGGCGGCCGCGGGCTCGTCGCGCCGGCGGCCGCCGAGGTGCTGGACCGTGGAGACGTGCTGGCGCTCGCCGGGACCCGCGAGGCGGTGGACGCGGCCCGCGAGCTGCTCGCGGCCGGCGCGCCGGACGTCAGGGATGCCGGTGGTGGGTCTCGATCGGAAGGCCCGCGTCCACCCAGTCGGACTTCCCCCCCGCGTAGTCCGTGACGTTCGTGTAGCCGAGGGCCGCCAGCTCCCGGGCGGCCCGCTCCGACGCGTGTCAGGTGGGGCTCGCGCAGTAGACCACGATCTCGCGGCCGCGATCGGGGAACAGGACCGGGGCGAGCTCCGCGATCCGGTCGGGCGGAAGGTTCACGGCCCCCGGCAGGTGGGCGTGATCGTACACGTGGCGGGGGAGCGTCTCGACGAGCGCGAAGTCGTCCCCACGCCCGATCTTCGCCCGCAGCTCGTCACGGGAGATGGTCCGGAGCGCCGCGTCCGTCATCGCGCCGAGCCGCCCCCGGACCGGCGGGCGTTCGCGGCGGCGGCCGCGCTTCGGCCCTCGCGGCCAGCCCGCTGTGATTCCGCGGCGGCGCCCGGCTGGGGGTCCGTGCGGACTCCCTCGTCCGTGCGGGCTCCCTGGTCCGTGCCGGCGATCCGCGTCGGCCCGGCCGGCCCGCCGGGCCCGGCGCCGTTCTGCATGCCGTCCGCGTAGCCCCACCTCTCGAGCGCAGTCCTGTACTGGGTCTGCGAGACGAACCGGCCCCGGCACGTGGGTGGGGCCGCCGTGAGGTCCGCCTCCTGCCGCTGAAGACGCCCGAGGAGCTCCGTCATCACGGCCTCGGGGATCGCGTGCCGGTCCCCCGGAAAGACGTACCGGAACAGGAGCAGGTGCTGGAGCAGCACCGGCCACTGGTCGCCGAACCGGCGCAGCAGGCGGTCCCAGTCGAGCCGGCTGCCCTGCGACCGGATCAGGTGCACGACGTCGTGGCCGTCGAAGCGCTCACGCTCCATCACGAATCCCTTGGACCAGATCATCTCCTCGACGGGGATGAGCGGGACGCGCTCGCCCAGGGCCTCTCCCTCCACGGCGTTCGCCAGCCACTCGTCGTCCACCCGCGCGACGCCGTTGCCCGAGCTGAAGATGATGTCCACGAACTCGTCGCCGTCGAAGGCCTTCCCCAGCCAGTGGTCCGTGTCCTCCCGGCGATACCCGGTGCGCGTGAGGACCTCCTGCAGGCGCTCGTAATCCCCGGGCCGGATGAAGAGGTCGAAGTCCTTCGTCCAGCGTTCGATGCCCGTGTAGTGCCGGAGCGCGAACGCGCCGCCCACCATGAACGGGATCCCCGAATCCCGGGCGAGGTGCAGGACGCGCCGGTAGAACTCGAGCGTCCGCGGGTGGATGTCCTCGAAGACCGACCTCTCCTCAGGCGCGGCTCCCCCCTCCTTGGCAGCGTCTTCCGTCACTCGAGTCCTCGCGTCGGGGTCGACGTCTGAACCTTGAAGGGCCGTGGCGCGGCGACAAGCGGGAGTTTTGCAAACGGTTCGCGGAACGCGGTCACCCTGCGCGTGAGGGCGGTGCCGACCCGGCGGGATTCCCGGCCAGAAGCTGCCGGTAGACGGCGAAATCCGCCTCGCGGAAGCACACGAAGCGCACGAGCTCGATCGTGGTCGGCCGCGCCGTCTCCCCGCGGACCGTCTCGACCGCGATCCCGGCCGCCTGGTCGATCGGGTACCGGTAGGCGCCCGTGCCGATGCACGGAAACGCGACCGAGCGGAGCCCGTGCGCGGCCGCGAGCGCGAGCGAGCTGCGGTAGCAGCCCCGGAGGAGCTCGGCCTCGCGCCTGCGGCCGCCGCTCCACACCGGTCCCACCGTGTGGATGACGTGGCGCGCGGGGAGCCGGTGCCCTCCGGTGATGCGCGCCTCCCCGGTTGGACATCCGCCCAGTGCGCGGCACTCCTCGAGCAGGCCGGATCCCGCCGCCCGGTGGATGGCGCCGTCCACGCCTCCGCCGCCCAGAAGCGTCGTGTTGGCCGCGTTGACGATCGCGTCCACGCGCTCGACGGTGATGTCTCCGGAGACCGCCTCGAGCCTCGTCACCGGTCCCAGAACGCGATGGCGTCGGGCCGCGGGCCCACGGCCGCCGTGCTCTCGAGCGGCCCGTCGGGTGCGTGGATGGAGAGCGTCCCCCCGTCGGTGTTCACGACCAGGAGACGCCCGGTCGCGGGGTCGAGCCGGATCGTCTCCGGCCCGTCGCCGGTGGGGAGCTCCCGGCGCACGGTGAGGTTGGTGAGGTCGATCTCGGAGAGAGTGTCCGAGATTCGGTTCGCGACGTACGCGAGACTGCCGTCGGCGGAGAAGTCGATCGACCGGGGAAACTGTCCCACCTCGATCCTGGCCAGCTCCTCGAGGCCCGGGAGCGCCAGGACCACCACCTCGTCGCTCCCCGCGCAGGGCACGAGGAGGCGGCTGCCGTCCGGCGTCGGCCGCAGGCCCTCGGGCGAGCGCCCGACCTCGGCGACGGCCTCCACGGCGAGCGTCTCCGTGTTCACGGCGCGCACCGTCGAGGGGGGGCCGATGTTCGAGACCCAGAGCGTGCCGCCGTCGGCGGAGAGCACCGCCAGGTCGGGGCGCACCCCGGGGTCGTCCACCAGGCCGAGCACCGCGCCGGTGACCGGGTCGAGGACGCCGATCTCGTGCTGGTTCGGAAACGTCGCGAAGAGCCGGTCGCCGCCGGGCGAGAGGAGGAGCGCCTGCGGCTGCCGGAACCCCTCGATCTGGAGCTCCGCGGCGCTCTCACCCGTGTCCAGGTCCACGATCAGCAGCCGCCCGGGCCCATGGCTCCCCACGTACGCGATCCCGCGGGATCGATCCACGGCGATCTCGTGGAGGTCCACGCCGAGCGGCCCGGTCCTCCCGGCGTCGAAGGTGCGGCGGTCCACGTACTCGAGCGTTCCGTCGCCGCGGTTCACCACGATGGCGAGCCGGCGTGCCCCCGGCAGCGGCGCGGGCAGCGGGTCCGAGACGCCGCCGCCCGAACAGGCTGCGAGGACGAGGAAGGCTCCTGCGACGAACGGGCGCGCGCACCCGTCCGCGATCCGCGCGCGGGCTCCCGCGCGGCTCGTGCGGCCGGCGCCGCCGGTGCGCGCCGGGACCCTCCTCCGCCGCGGGTTATCCGTCGATTCGCTCACGCGCGGAATGTACGGATCCGAGACGGCCGGCAAAGTGACCGTGGCGGGAGGCGCGTGGCGGTGCCTAATTGAGAGAGGCGGCCGACGCTCGACCTGGCACCTGGCCACCCGCGGCGCGAACCTCCATCGCGAACGCGGATCACGACTTACGACTAGTCGGCAAGGAGGAAGCGATGGCCAACCGATGGACTCTGGCAGGCGGCGCCGGCCTTGGCGCCGGGGCGATGTACCTGCTGGACCCCGACAAGGGCCGGCGGCGCCGCGCCCTCACCCGCGACAAGGTCCTGCACTTCGCGAACAAGGCCGGTGAGGCGATCGGCACGACGTCCACCGATGTCTCGCACCGCACGGCCGGAGCGTTCGCGCGCGTGCGCGGCCGGTTCGCCGGCGGGGACGTTCCGGACCACGTCCTGACGGAGCGCGTCCGTTCGCGGATCGGCCGGGCGGTCTCCCATCCGCGCTCGATCGACGTCACGTCGGAGCACGGGTGGGTGACGCTGAGCGGGCCGGTCCTGCTGAACGAGGTGGACGAGCTCCTGCGGACGGTGTGGTCGGTTCCCGGCGTGCGCGAAGTGGAGAACCGGCTCGAGGTGCACCGCGAAGCCAGCGACGTGCCGGGGCTCCAGGGCGGATCCACCCGTCCCGGACAGCGCGCCGAGCTGCGTCAGCGCAACTGGTCTCCGACCGCGCGCTTCCTGACCGGCGTCGGCGCGGGGGCCCTCGCGGTGAGCGGAATCCGGCGCGGCGGCGTGCTGGGGTGGACGGTCGCCGCCCTCGGCGGTGCGGGCCTCGCGCGGGCGCTCGCCAACCGTCCGGTGCGGCAGCTCGCGGGTCTGGACGGACGGCGCGCGGTGGACTTCCACAAGACGATCAACGTTCAGGCGCCGATCGAGGAGGTCTTCGACTTCTGGGCCACCTTCGAGAACTTCCCCCGCTTCATGTCGCACGTGCGTGAGGTGCGGAAGACGGGCGACGGCCGCTCGCACTGGGTGGCGGCGGGGCCGGGCGGGACCGAGGTCGAGTGGGACGCCGTGGTCACCGAATGCGAGCCGAACCGTGTCGTGGCCTGGCGCAGCGTTCCGGGCTCGACCGTGGCGAACGCGGGCATCGTGCGGTTCGACCCGAACCCCGACGGAAGCACGCGAATCGACATCCGGATGTCCTACAGCCCTCCCGCGGGCGCGCTCGGCCACGTCGTGGCCGCGCTGTTCGGAAAGGATCCCAAGCGGGCGATGGACGAGGACCTGGTGCGGTTCAAGTCGCTGCTGGAGGACGGCCGGACCACCACGCCTCGCGCGGGAACGGTCGACCTCGAGCAGGTGCAGGGGCAGGGGAACGGCCCGGGAGGCGGCGCCGGCGGCTGAGCGCGCACGACCTTCCGGAGTCGGTTGCTTTCCTCCTGCCGCCGAGCTTGTAAGTTCCGGCCTTCGGCGGGGATCCACGAGATGTCCGCGGCGGCTGCCGGCCGCGCGGGCGGCATTCGCGCGGATCGACCCGCGAGGCAACCCGGCCGACGCGGCGCAGCCGCAGAAGCGAGGCAGAGATGCGGATGGGATTCCTGGTGGCGGCGATGACGGCCGTTGCCGTTCCGGCCTTCGCGCAGGATGCCGTGACGGTCGACCCGAAGCACTACAAGGTGGAGTTCGAGAACGACCACGTGCGGGTCCTGCGAATCACCTACGGGCCGGGCGAGGCCTCGGTGATGCACGAGCACCCGGAGAACGTGGCCGTGTTCCTGACCGACGGTCAGGGCAAGTTCACCCTGCCGGACGGATCCACGCAGGACGCTTCGTTCCCCGCCGGGTCGGTGCAATGGGGGCCCGGGGAAACGCACCTGCCGCAGAACGTCGGCGAGGAGCCGTTCGAGCTGATCCTGATCGAGCTCAAGGGGGCGGCGGCGCCCGCGACGACCGCGTCCACGAGGTGAGCCGAATCGGCTGAGTCCCGACCCCTCGACGGCCGCGCCCCTCCCGAGGCGGCGCGGCCGTTCGCGTTCAGCGACGGCGGGACCGAAGGCGCCGGTGCTCGATGGCCGTGCAGCGGTCCTGCACGACCAGGATCCCCGCCTCCGCGATCTCGCGGGCGGCCCGATCCTCGCGGATCCCCAGCTGGAACCAGACGACGCGCGGACGCTTCGCGACGATGTCGGCTACGTGCGGCGGGATGTCGCGCGGCCGGCGGAAGACGTCCACCAGGTCCACCTCGCCGGGCACGGCTGCCAGGGTTCGGTAGACCGGCTGCCCCAGGATCTCGGTCACCGTGGGATAGTACACCGGGACCGGCACGATCTCGTAGCCCTCCCTCTGCAGGTACTCCGGCACCGTGAACGCCGGCTTCGGGCTCCGGAACTCCGGCTTGATGCCGAGCACCGCGATCCGCCGCACGGAGGCGAGCAGGTCGAGAACCCGTTCGTCGTCCTCGACCAGGTTGTCCCGCCAGCCACCGATCGGCGCCGCGTCGCTCACCGGGCGGTCCGCCGTCCCGGGGGCGGAAGGACGGCGATGATCCTCGATCACGAAGCCCCGTCCGGCGCCGGTCAGGGCAGCGAGAAGACCGGCGTCCCCCGTCGGACCAGCAGGACGTCGCAGGCGGCACGCCGCGTGATGGCTTCGGCCACGCTGCCGAAGAGCACGTGCGGGATGCCGGAGCGGCCGTGCGTGCCGAGGGCGAGCAGCCCCGGCCGCAGCGTGCGCGTTACCCGCAGGATCTCCTGCATCGGACTGCCCTCCCGGAAGTGCACCTCGACGGACCGGCCTCGGGTATCGACCTCCGCGAGCAGCGCGTCCATCGCCTCCCGCGCGCGTTCCAGCTCCTCGGCTGCCGCCGAGCGCGCGGCGGAGGTGGGGACCAGCCCGCCGAGGGCGGCCCGCCCGAGGGTGATCTGGGAGAGCGACCCGTAGACGTGAAGCACGTGCAGCTCCGACCGGACGTCGGTCCCGGAGGCGCGCCCGCCTCCGGCGCGCCCGCGGGTGGACTTCGACCTGCCTTCCCGTCGCCCGCCGCCGTCACGGTCGGGCGCCTCCGTCGCCGGGGAGGAGGCGGTGAGCGCGGCAGCCGCCTCGAGCGCACGGCGGGAGTGCTCCGAGAAGTCCACCCCCACGAGAACACGGGCGTAGGGACGGGTCGCGGCCCGCTTGACGACCAGAACGGGCCGGTCCCCCTTCCGCACGACCCGGTCGGCGGTCGCGCCGAGCAGGTCCTCACGCCAGCCGCTCTCGCCGTGCGAGCCGAGGACGATCAGGTCGGCGCCGGTCTCCCGCGACTTGCGGACGATCTCGACGAAGGCCTTCCCGAAGGCCGTCGCCATCTCGGCCTCGACACCGACCCGGTCCGCCGCCGCGCCCGCCTCGCGCGCGAGCTGCTCCGCGAACCACGTGGCGACCTCGCCCGGATCCGCACCCATGCCCTTGAGACCTTCGGGGGGGATCTCGAGGACGTTCAGGGCGACCAGCCGGGCGCCGTGATCCCGTGCGATCAGGGAGGCGCGGCGCACCGCCTTCCCCGCGGCGTCGGAGAAGTCCGTCGCCACCAGAATCGAACGGATCTCGCTCACGAGGGCGAGTCTACACCGCCCCGGCGGGCCCCGTCGAGCCGCGGCGCTCGCGGGGCGGGGCCGGAAACTTTTTCACTCCCGTGCGGCGAACGCGCGCTGGCTGCATCCGCCCCCGATGCCAGATGCGTGCCCGGCAAGGCTTTCGGGGGCCGGCCCCGGTGGAGCGCGGACGGCACGGGAGATGCCCCCTTCGGGGAGTCTCCCGTTCATTCTGCCGGAGGTGAGTCCCCATGAAGGCGATCGTCTTCCACGGCATCGGCGACATCCGGCTCGAGGACGTTGCCCAGCCGAAGATCGAGGAGCGCACCGACGCGATCGTGCGCATCACCGCCAGCGCCATCTGCGGGACGGACCTGCACCTGGTGCGCGGGACGATGCCCGGCGTGAAGCCCGGCACGATCCTCGGGCACGAGGGAGTGGGCATCGTGGAGGAGATCGGCCGCGACGTGCGGAACCTCAAGGCCGGCGACCGCGTCGTGATCCCCTCCACGATCGCGTGCGGCTTCTGCTCCTACTGCCGTGCCGGCTATTACGCGCAGTGCGACGAGGCCAACCCCAACGGGAAGCTCGCCGGCACCGCGTTCTTCGGCGGGCCCGCGACGACCGGTCCCTTCCACGGCCTCCAGGCCGAGTACGCCCGCGTGCCGTTCGCCAACGTGGGGCTGGTGAAGCTGCCCGACCAGGTGGACGACCACCAGGCGCTCCTGCTCTCGGACATCTTCCCCACGGGCTGGTTCGGCGCCGAGCTGGCGGAGATCGAGGACGGCGACACGGTCGCGGTGTTCGGCTGCGGACCCGTCGGCCAGTTCGCGATCGCGAGCGCCAAGCTCCAGGGCGCGGGGCGCGTGTTCGCGGTGGACGCCGTGCCCTCACGGCTGGAGATGGCCCACGCGCAGGGCGCGGAGGTCCTGGACTTCGGAACGGAGGACCCCGTCGAGACGATCCGCCGCCTCACGGGCGGGATCGGCGTGGACCGGGCGATCGACGCGGTCGGCGTGGACGCGGAGTCGCCGCACACCGGGCCCGCGGCGAAGAAGGCGAAGGCGCAGCGCGACGAATTCGAGGAGGAGCGGAAGAAGGTCGCCCCGAAGACGAACCCCGAGGGGAACAACTGGATTCCCGGCGACGCGCCGTCGCAGGTCCTGCGCTGGGCCGTGGACGCCCTCGCGAAGGCCGGTACGCTGTCGGTGATCGGGGTCTATCCCGAAACGGCGTCGAGCTTCCCCGTCGGCAAGGCGATGATGAAGAACCTCACCGTGAACGGCGGCAACTGCCACCACCGCCGCTACATCCCCCAGCTCCTGGAGCTCGTCCAGACCGGCGTGATCGATCCGCAGAAGGTCATCACCCAGATGGAACCGCTGCGGATGGGGATCGAGGCCTACCGCGAGTTCGACCGCCGGGAGTCGGGGTGGGTCAAGGTCGAGCTGCAGACCGCGGCGTAGCGGCCGCGAGTGCCCGGGGCCTGGGTCCGCGGGCCCGAGCGCCCGGGCCGGGGTGAGCCAGGTCGACGCGAAACGCCCCGCCGGAGTGGCCGGCGGGGCGCTCGCGTGCCGCCTGTGACCGCCACGGTCTAGTCGTCGTCCTCGCCGTCGTCGTCCGACCCGTCGTCGTCCCCGCCCGAGTCGTCGTCGCCGTGCTCGATCTCGAGCACCTCACAGGTCGCGGCGTCGAACTCGATCTCCACGCCGTTGCTCAGCTCGACCCCCCAGACGTCGCGTCCGCCCTCGCGCTCCTCCTCGATCACGAGGATGTCGGCGGGGGTGCCGTCGGCGTTGCGGGATTCCGCGAGCGCGGCGAGCTCGTCGCGGCAGCTGTCGAACTCGGCCTCGCGGGGCGTTCCCACGAGGTTCTCGCCGTCGCCGCTGCAGGCGATCGCCAGGAGCGCGGCCAGGAGCAGGCGGCCGCCGGGCGGGCGGCAGCCACACGCGCGCGTGAAGGGACGGGTCGTTCTCATCGCCGATGCTCTCCTGCGGGGGTTGTTCGGCGGCGCCGCCCGCGGATCCGCGGCCGCCGGGCAGTGTGCCGGCAGCCGGAGAACCGTGGCGGGTGCCGCGGCTTCACGCTGAGGGAACGCACGGGCCGGCGGGTTTGTGACAGGGGGGCGCGGCCACGCTCTGGCAGGGCGCGCGGGTCCGTCGCACCTTTCAGCCCCCGAGGACTGGTTCTTCCCAGGAGGTGGTGGGGTGCCGCTGACCCTGATTTCCCCTGCGTTCGCGGACGGAGGCGAGATCCCGACGCTCTTCACCTGCGAGGGCGACGACATCAATCCGCCGCTCTCGTGGGACTGGGTGCCCGAGGGCACGCGGAGCTTCGCGCTGATCGTGGACGACCCGGACGCGCCGGATCCCAGGAACCCCCAGCGCACGTGGTCCCACTGGGTGCTCTACAACATGGACGACAACACCCGGGAGATTCCCGCCGACGTGGACGAGGACCAGCTCCCGCCGGGCACGCTGCAGGGACTCAACGACTGGAAGCGCACCGGCTGGGGCGGCCCCTGCCCGCCGATCGGGCGGCACCGGTACTTCTTCCGGCTCTACGCCCTGAGCCACGAGCTGCCGGACCTCGAGGAGCCCACCCGCGAGGAGCTCCTGTCGGAGATGGAGGGGCTGATCCTCGAGTCGGCGGAGCTGGTGGGGACGTACCAGAAGAAGGTGAAGACGTGAGGAACACCAAGGAGGAAGGACGACGGATGGCCGATCTCGCAGCGATCGCCCGTGCAATGGTGGCGCCCGGCAAGGGCATCCTCGCCGCCGACGAGAGCTCCGGCACGATCGAGAAGCGGTTCAGGGCGGTGGGGGTCGACTCCACGGAGGAGAACCGCCGCGCGTACCGCGAGCTGCTCTTCACGACGAAGGGCGCCTCGGAGTTCATCAGCGGCGTGATCCTCTTCGACGAGACCATCCGGCAGGGGGCGGCCGACGGCACGCCGTTCCCTGAGGTGCTCCGCCGGCAGGGCGTGATCCCGGGCATCAAGGTGGACAAGGGCGCCAAGGCCCTGGCCGGCGCGCCGGGCGAGAAGGTGACGGAGGGGCTGGACGGCCTTCGCGAGCGCCTGGCCGAGTACGTGAAGCTCGGCGCGCAGTTCGCGAAATGGCGGGCGGTCATCACGATCGGCGACGGGATCCCGAGCGCCTATTGCATCGAGGCCAACACCCACGCCCTCGCCCGATACGCGGCCCTGTGCCAGGAAGCGGGGGTCGTGCCCATCGTGGAGCCCGAGGTGCTGATGGACGGCGACCATTCGATCGAGCGGGCGGAGGACGTCACCGAGTGGACGCTGCGCGCCACGTTCGAGGCGCTCGACCGGCACCGTGTCCTCCTCGAGGGGACCATCCTGAAGTCGTCCATGGTCGTCTCGGGCAAGGATGCGCCGCAGCGCGCGGGGGTGCAGGAGGTCGCGGAGCGGACGATCCGCTGCCTGCTGCGCTCCGTCCCGGCGGCGATCCCCGGGATCGTGTTCCTCTCGGGGGGCCAGAGCGAGGTCGAGGCCACGGCGCACCTCAACGCGATGAACGCGATGCGGCGCGAGCGCGATCTGCCCTGGGAGCTCAGCTTCTCGTACGGCCGCGCGCTCCAGGAGTCGGCGCAGAAGGCGTGGCGCGGGCAGTCCGGGAACGTGGCGGCGGCGCAGCGCGCCTACCATCACCGTGCGCGGTGCAACGGCGCGGCCAGGAGCGGGCGGTACAGCGAGCAGATGGAGCGGGAGCTGACCGCGGCCTAGCGGTCCGCCCCTTGACGGGCGCGTGCCCGCGTCCTTACAAGTTCACGAGCGCGGCGATTTTCCCGACTTGATGGGCCGCGCGCCGGTTACGGCCGGGACGTTCACCATCTAAGTCGCGGACCGACGGCCCCGCGGCGGGGCCGTTTCTGTTTGGTGGACCGGATCCCCGCTCCTGCAGGATTCGACCGGTCCGTACGTCGGCAGCCTCCGTTTCGGCTGCCGGCATGGAGAGCGCGGCGAGAGCACCGGCTCGACGACCCGCGCGCCAACCGTCGCCCTGCTCCCGCCGAGGGAGCGCACGGTGGCCCAGCCGGCCGGACCTCTCCCGGAGGTCCCGGACCCATGCGCCAGTGAAACGGGACCGTTCACCGGAAAGGGCCGACCATGTGGGATCCTGACAGCGCCCGTGCGCGCGTCGTCGAGACCGCGAACCTCGTCGTCGAAGCCGTGCGGCGCGAGTTCCCCCACGATTCGCCGATCATCCGGCGTCCGGATCGGAGCGACCTCGAACGTCTCGAGGTCATCGTTCCGCGGAAGGTCGCGTGGACGCTCCGTCCAGTCGCAGGCGCGATGCTCGAACCTCTGACGGTGCAAGGCTTTGCGGCATCACTGTCGCGTGAGCCATCGCGGTCCCGGCGAGTCTTGACAGCTGGACGTTCGACAGTAACTTGCCAGCTCGACGTTTGCATGGCACGTCAGACGAGGGAGGGCCGGACCGTTGAGTGACAATCCGAAGGACGCCAGCGGCGGGGCGGCCAGCTACTCGCTGACGGAGCTCGCCGAACTGGCCGACGTCTCTCAGCGCACGGTCCGCTACTACATCGGCCAGGGGCTGCTCCCGTCTCCCGGTCTCGGCCCCGCGGCCGAGTACACGTCCGCGCACCTCGATCGGCTCCGGCTGATCAAGCGTCTGCAGCGGATTCATCTGCCGCTCGCGGCCATCCGGTCGCGTCTGGAGGGCATGACGGACGAGCAGGTCGCGGCGATGCTCGCGGAGGCGGAGCCGCCGCCCGACTCCGCACTCGACTACGTGCGTGCGGTGCTGGCCGAGCCGTCGGCTCCCCACCCGAGACCCTCGGCACGAGCGGCCGCGCCGTCGTTTCAGACGCGGATGCCGGCCGCGCCGATGGTCCGCTCGCCTGTCCCTTCGTTCCACGACATCGACTCGGGGGCGGACCCCGAGCGCACCCCTGGTCCAGGTCGTTCCTCGTGGGAGCGCATCGCACTCTCACCCGACATCGAGCTCCACGTCAGGAGGCCGCTCAGCCGGATCCAGAACCGTCTTCTCTCCCAGCTCGTCGCGTTCGCCAACAAGCTCCTCCGCGAGGAACTTCGATGAACGTCTCCGTCCGCACCGACCGCCGTCTGATCCTCTCGTCCGGACCGAGCCAGCGTCACGTGCTCGTCCGGATCACCGCCCCGGAGGCACCCCGCACCCGGGAGCGCGCCCCCATCCACGTGGCGTTCGTCCTCGACCGCTCGGGGTCGATGGCGGGTCCGAAGCTCCGTCTGGCCGCGACCGCGCTCGAGCGCGCGCTGGGGCTCCTCGACGACCGGGACCGCTTCTCGGTCGTGATCTACGACAACGAGGTGGAGGTCCTGCATCCGAGCACCGAAGCCATCGCCGAGGCGCGGCGCGAGGCCATCCGCCGCGTGCGGGCGGTGGAGTCGCGCGGCTGCACGAACCTGTGCGGCGGCTGGCTGCGCGGGGCCGAGCAGGTTGCCGCGCACCTGACGCAGAACGGGACCGGGCTCTGCCTGCTCCTGACGGACGGTCTCGCGAACGAGGGCGTCACCGACCCTGACGTGCTGCGGGACCACGCCCGCGAGCTCCGGCGGCGCGGCGTGGCGACCACGACCTTCGGCGTGGGCGCGGACTTCGACGAGACGCTGCTCCAGGCGCTGGCCCGCGAGGGCGGCGGCAACTTCTACTTCCTCGAGCGGCCCGAGCAGATCCCGGACCTGCTCGCGAGCGAGCTGGGCGAGGTGATCGAGACGGTGGCGCGCGACGTGGCCATCCGCGCCCGGATCCCGGCCAAGACGGGCGTCGAGTTCCACACCCGCCTGAGCGTCGCGGAGGACGGCGAGACGTCCGACCGCGGCTTCCTCGAGTCGATGGTCACCGGCGCGGACGGGGCCGACCTGCGTCTGCGCGTCGGCGATCTCACCTCCGGGCAGGAGCTGGACGTCCTGCTCACGCTGGCGTTCGGTACGGACGAGGCGGGCAGGAGGCTGGTCGCCGCCTTCTCGGTCGAGGACCGTGACGGAGTCATCGCCGGTCCGCCTCAGACGCTTACCTGGGAATACGCCGGCGGCGAGGCGGTGGACGCCGAGGCCCGGGACCGTGCCCTGGAACGGCTCGTGTCCGAGATGCTCGCGGCCCGCGCGCGCGAGCGCGCCGTGGAGCTCAACCGCGTCGGCAACTACCGGCAGGCGAGCGCGATGATGGCGCAGCTGGCCGACTCCATCGTGGCGGACGCGGGAGACGATCCGGGTCTGCGGAGCATCGCGAGCGACCTGCGCGCCGAGAGCGCTCCGTTCGCCGCGCCGATGGACTCCACGGAGCTGAAGCGCCGCCACTACCTCAGCCACGTCACCCGCTCGAGGCGGGCGCCGGACGGGAAGGCGCGGAAGGGCGACGCGTGAGAGGGGCGGTCGCGGGCGCGGCGCTCGTCGCGCTGACGGCGGGCTCGGGAGCGGCATCCGTGCACGCCCAGGTCCGGCCGGTCGGAGCCGCCGTGGCGGCGCCCCGACTCGACGTCGGCGCGCTTCGTCAGGACCGTCCCCGCGCGCGCGAGCTCGGCGTGGCGCCGGGGACGCTCGAACCGGGTCCGGAGAACGCGATCACCGACGTGGCCGGCGTCCTCGTCGGCCACGTCACCCTCCGGGAGAGCGACGACGTGCGGTCCGGCATCACGATGATCGTCCCGCACCGCGGCGACGTCTTCCGTGACCGCGTGCCCGCCGCCCTCCACGTCGGGAACGGCTTCGGGAAGCTCGTCGGCGTGACCCAGCTGCGTGAGCTGGGCGAGCTCGAGACGCCGATCGCCCTCACCTGCACGCTCTGCGTGTGGAACGTCGCGAACGGGCTCGCCGACTGGAGCCTGGCGCGCGAGGGTCACGAGGACGTCCGATCGGTGAACCCGGTCGTCGCCGAGACGAACGACGGCTTCCTGAACGACATCCGCGGCCGCCCGGTGACCGCGGATCACGCCGTGGAGGCGCTGCGGCGGGCAGCCGGAGGACCGGTCGAGGAGGGTGCGGTCGGCGCCGGGACGGGCACCGTGGCCTTCGGATGGAAGGGGGGAATCGGGACCTCGTCCCGCCGCGTCGATGCCGCCGGTCGCCCGTGGACGGTCGGGGTGCTGGTTCAGACGAACTACGGCGGCGACCTCACGATCCTGGGAGTTCCGGTGGGCCGCGAGCTCGCCCGGCGCGGGATCGACCCGACCGCAGCCCGCGCCGCGCGATCAGCCGGCGGACCGTCGGCGGCGTCCGGTGAGAACCCGGCTGGCGGCGACGGCTCTGTGGTGGTCGTCCTCGCGACCGACGCTCCCGTCGACGCGCGGCAGCTCGAGCGCCTCGCCCGGCGCGCGATCCTCGGCGTCGCCCGGACGGGGTCGGTGATGAGCCACGGATCGGGCGACTACGTGATCGCGTTCTCGACCGCCGAGGGCGTGCGCCGCCGGCAGCTCGGCGGCACGACGGCGCCCGGCGGCCGATCCTCCGACGGGAACGCACCCGCCGCGACGCTGGCCGAGGACGCGCTCACGCCGCTCTTCCAGGCCGCCGTCGAGGCGACGGAGGAGGCGATCTACAACTCGCTCTTCAGGGCCGAGACCACGACCGGCAACGGGCGCACGGTCGAGGCGCTGCCGATCGAGCCGGTGCTCGAGATCATCCGCTCGCGGGGTGCGATCGGTCGCTGATCCGGGCCATCGCGCGCAGCCTCCGCAGCGCGGCGAGCTTCTCGCTTCGTCCCGCCCGCGCGTTCGCGACCGCCGACGCCAGATGGTCGATCGTGCGGTCGTACGTCTCGCGGTCGACGGGGTGCGGCGTCCCGTCCTTCCCGCCGTGCGCGAACGAGAAGGTGGCGGGGTCACGCGTCGACGCGGCCGATCCGTACAGGAGCTCCGACAACAGGTTGAGCGCGCGGAGCGTGCGCGCTCCAAGGCCGCGCGTCCCGAGCAGCCGCTCGAAGTCGCCGGGCTGCTCTTCGTACGTGCGAAGCAGGATCGTTCGCAGGTGGGAGGGCGACAGGTCGGCGGCCGTGATCCCGTGCCGCCGCGGAAGCCGGAGATCGTCGCCCCTTCGCCCGTGCCGGCGCGGCACCCGCATCGCGCCGGCGGCCGCGAGCTCGCGCAGCAGCCGCTCCGGTTCCTCGCGGGCGAGCCCCGGAATGGTGGAGCGGACGGCCGAGCTCTCCCGGGCGACGAAGTTGAGCACGTCCTCCGCGCCCCCGCCGCAGACCGCGGCGTGCGGCTCCTCGACGAACGACCCGACCTCCTCGCCGCGCCAGTGGTAGCGCCGGGCCGTGCGGTCGGCGTCGCGCATGCCCTGCTGGACCACCGCCCACTCGCCGGTCGCGGTCGCGAAGAACGCGTGGTGGTACAGCGTGAAGCCGTCCTGCACGGCGGCGCTGTCCACCTTCGCGGCCATGCGACTGGCGTAGGCGAGAGGCCCGGGCTCCACGCCCGTCCGGGCGCCCCAGCGCTCGATCTCCGCCGGCGTGCGGCGCGACGCGGCCCCCTTCCCGCCGGCCACCAGGAGGCCCACGTCGCGCTCGCGGCCCGCGAGGCCCGCCTTCATCGCTCCGCAGACGGTCGTGGTCACCCCGCTGGAGTGCCAGTCGAACCCCAGCAGACAGCCGAACGCCTGGAACCAGAACGGATCTCCGATGCGCCGCAGGACCTCGGCGGGTCCGCCCTCCAGGACGAGCGCCTCGGTGACGCCGGCGGCGAGCCGCGTCATCCGCCCGAAGAGCCAGGCGGGCGCGCGGCCGCCGTGGAGCGGCAGATCGGCGGTCCCGGTCCGCCTCATCGGACCCTCTCCCGGGGCGACCCCGTCATCGGTGCGATCCGGTGAAGGCGTCCGGCAGGTGAGTCGGACCGCGACGGGCTCCCCTGCCGGCGAGCGTCGGGCGCGTTCCGGCCTTCGACCGCCGGGACGGCAAACTCGCGGTTGCGACGAGGATTCACGGGCCTAGAGTAGCCCTGAGGGGTCGGCGCGCCAGCCGGGGACCGGGCGGGTCGGCTCGGTCGCCTCCGACCACGCCGCCTCGGGCGCCGCCCCTGCCGTGGACCTTTCAACTCGTTCGAAAGGAGGGACGCCGATGGCGAACCTCACCAGATGGGACCCCTTCGGGGAGATGCTGAGCCTGCGGCAGGCGATGGACAGGCTCATGGAGGACGCGTTCGTGGCCCCCGCCCGGCGCCTGGGCGTCGGCCAGGGCGGCGAGGACGGCGGACTGGACCTCGACCTCTACGAGGACGACGACGCGGTCGTCGTCACCGCGAGCCTCCCCGGCGTGAAGCCGGAGGACGTGGACGTCTCGGTTCAGGGCGACGTGCTCACGATTCGGGGCGAGACGCGGTTCGAGCAGGAGACGGAGCGTGGCCGCTGGCATCGGCGCGAGCGCCGGGTCGGCTCGTTCCACCGCCGCATCGTCCTGCCGTGTCCGGTGAACACCGACGGTGCCGAAGCCCGGTTCGAGAACGGGATCCTCAATCTTCGCCTCCCGAAGGCCGAGGAGGCGAAGGAGCGGAAGATCCGCATCGAGAGCGGCGCGCGGCGGGAGATCGGACAGGGCGGAGGGAACGGGGGAGGGGACGGCGGCGCGGCCGAGCGATCGGGCGCGTCGTCCTCACGCCGGACGGGCGCGCAGACCGGCGCAGCCGCGACCGGCGGGACCCGGACGGGCGCCACGCAGACGGCCGGCCCGTCTGAAGGGCCGCGAGGGGAGCCCGAGGTCGTCCACGGACGCGGGAGTCGCTCCGGCTGAGAACCGTACGCCCCTGCGTGACCTGCAGCCTCGGGCCGCCGGCGCGCCAGACGAGCCGCCGCTCTCCGGAGCGGCGGCTCGTTGCGTTCGGGTCGGTCGCCGTGTATGTGGAAGGCCCGCGGTGCGGACGGCGCCTCGCGGACGGAGCACCCGAGCGAGGAGGGCCGGATGAAGGGCAGGATCGTGGTCGGGCAGGCGGGCGGGCCGACGGCCGTCATCAACCAGAGCCTCGTCGGGCTCGTGAGGCGGGCGAAGAAGCGCGGCGTCAAGCGCATCTACGGCGCCCGCCACGGCGTCCAGGGCATCCTGGCGGACGACTTCGTCGATCTCGGGAAGGAGACCCGGGAGACGCTCGAGGCGGTGGCGAGCACCCCCGCGAGCGCGCTGGGCAGCGTGCGCAAGAAGCCCACCCAGGAGGAGTGCGGGCGGATCCTGGACGTCTTCCGGGCACACGACGTCCGGTGGTTCTTCTACATCGGCGGGAACGACACGGCCGAGACCGCGGACATCCTGAACCGGAGCGCCTCGGAGCTCGCCTACGAGCTGGCGTGCTTCCACGTCCCCAAGACGATCGACAACGACCTGCGGGTGACGGACCACTGCCCCGGCTATCCCAGCGCCGCGAAGTTCGTCGCGCACGCGTTCCTCGGCGACAACCTCGACAACCGCAGCCTGCCGGGCATCAAGGTGAACGTGGTGATGGGTCGCCACGCCGGATGGCTCACCGCGGCCAGCATCCTCGCCCGGCGGGAGGAGGACGACGGCCCGCACCTGGTGTTCGTGCCCGAGCGCGACTTCTCGCTCGACCGCTTCGCCGCGAAGGTCGAGGCCGTGAACGGCCGCTTCGGCCGCTGCATCGTGGCCGTGTCGGAAGGCGTTCACGGACCGGGAGGGGAGCCGCTCGCGGCCACGAAGGAGCGGGACGCGCACGGGAACGTCCAGCTCTCCGGCTCAGGCGCGCTGGGCGACCTCCTCGCCTCCGAGATCCGCAACCGGCTCGGCCGGAAGCTCCGGGTCCGTGCCGACACCTTCGGGTATCTGCAGCGCTGCTTCCCCGGGATCGTCAGCAAGGTGGACGCGAGGGAGGCGCGCGAGGTCGGCAAGGCCGCGGCCGACGCGGCGCTGGAGGACGAGCTTCCCGAGGGGTCGATCGCGATCCGACGGCTCGAGGGCGGGAAGAAGTACGCCAGCGAGACCTTCGTGACCCCGCTCGAGAGCGTCGCGAAGGTGACGCGGAACCTCCCGGACGAGTGGCTCCCGAGCGACGAGGGGGTGGACGAGGGCGCGCTCCGCGCCTACCTCGAGCCGCTCGTGGGCTCCCTTCCGGAGACGGCGCGCCTCGAGGCCCGGCCCGTCAAGCCGAGGATGCGCGAGGTCGAGGTGCCGGTGGGCTGACGGCCCTCGCGGCGTCGCGCGTCATCCGAAGCCGAAACGCCCGCGTGCCGCGGTGCCGCCGTTCGGACCCGCCACGACCGTTCTTTCGCGGCTCCCCACCATGCTCCTGAGCTCCCGCGCGCGAACGTGGCTCGAGCGGCTGGCGCGTCTCGGCTACGCCTCCAAGGGAGTGGTCTACCTCCTGATCGCAGCGACGGCTCTCACCGCGGCCGTCCGCGCGCGCGGGTCGGTGAGCGGCGCGAGGGGCGCCCTCGTGTCGCTGCTCGACGAGCCGTTCGGCAGGACCGTTCTGCTCGCCGTCGGGCTCGGGCTCCTCGCCTACGTGCTCTGGCGTTTCCTCCAGGCCGTCCTCGATTGCGACGCGAAGGGCAGCGACCTGAAGGGTCTCGGCGTCCGCGCGTTCTTCCTCGTGAACGGCATCATCTATCTGTCCCTCGCGCTGGCGGCGCTCGACCTCTCGCGCGGCGTGACGTCCGCCGCGGGTGACGACGGCCCCGAACGCTGGACGGCGAAGCTGATGAGCCAGCCCGCCGGCCGTCCTCTGGTCGCCGCAGCCGGGGCGACGCTGATCGGCGTGGCCCTCTATCAGGGTTGGCGCGCGTGGACGGCGCGGTTCAGGAAACGGCTGAAGACCGGGGCGATGAGCCGGCGCGAGGAGACCTGGGCGACGCGCGTGGGTCGCGTGGGCCTGGCGACGCGCGCGGTCACGTTCGTCCTGATCGGCACCTTCCTGCTCAGGGCGGCGGAGAAGGCCGATCCCTCCGAGGCGGGCGGCCTCGCCGAGGCGCTGGGCTCGATCGGGGCCGGGCCGCTCGGGGCCTGGCTCCTCGGGGGCGTCGCGGTGGGGCTCGCCTCGTACGGGCTCTTCCAGCTCACGATGGCCCGCTACCGCCGCATCCGCATCGGGTGAAAGGCGGTCACGGCGGAGCGTGAAGGCGATCGTGGTGCCGAACCCCGGCGGACCCGAGCAGCTCGTGCTCGACGAGGTCCCGGATCCCCGACCGGGCGCGGACGACGTGCTCGTGCGCGTCAGGGCCGTCGGCGTGAACCGCGCCGACGTCCTTCAGCGCCAGGGGCGCTACCCTCCGCCGCCGGGTGCGAGCCCGGTCCTCGGACTGGAGATCGCCGGGGTGGTGGAGGGCGCGGGCCCCGGCGCCGGACCGTGGTCGCGGGGAGACCGCGTGTTCGGACTGCTCGCGGGCGGCGGCTACGCCGAGCGCGCCGCGCTCCCCGGGACGCTCGCGATGAGGATTCCCGACCCGCTCTCGTTCGAGGAGGCGGCGGCCGTCCCGGAGGTCTTCCTCACCGCCTGGCAGACGCTGTTCTGGATCGGCCGGTGCGCCGCCGGCGAGGCGGTCCTGATCCACGCGGGGGCGAGCGGCGTCGGGACCGCGGCGATCCAGCTGGCGCGCGAGGCGGGGGCGGACGTCCTGGTGACGGCCGGCTCCGCGGAGAAGCTCGAGAGGTGCCGCGAGCTGGGGGCGCGGGTCGCCGTGAACCGCAGGGAAGGGCCCTTCACGGTACGCGTGCTGGAAGAGACCGGCGGCCGGGGGGTGGACGTCATCCTGGACGTCGTCGGCGCGCCGTACTGGGATGCCAACGTGACCTGCCTCGCCACGGACGGCCGTCTCGTGCTGATCGCGACGATGGGCGGATCCACGATCGACGGCGCGGACCTCCGCGCGCTGATGCGGAAGCGGCTCACCGTCGCCGCCACGACCCTGCGGGCGAGGAGTGTCGCCTACAAGGCGGAGCTCACGCGCCAGGCCGCGGCGTTCGTGCTTCCGCGCCTCGCCGACGGCCGCGTCCGCGCGGTCGTGGACAGCGTCTTCCCGCTGGAGCAGGCGCCCGCGGCACACCGCCGGATGGAGGAGAACCGCAACGTCGGGAAGATCGTGTTGACGGTCGGAGGGTAGCCGCGCACGACGAACGTCGCGCACCACGCCGTGACCGTCTCCGCAGATCCCCCTTCGGAGCCCGCGGACGGCCGGCGGGGGACATTCGCCGGCGGTCGTGAAAGATCTTCATGCCCGCGCCTCGTCCCCCGGGCAAATGCTCTTCCCCGTCGTCGGGGCGTGGTCGTCGCCACCTCGAAAGTTCAACATCCGCAACGACTTTCCGGGCTCGTGTACCGGTGGGGCCGGTCGTCACGCTCCTTGCTTCCAAGCCGGATGCTCACCCGTTCGGATCAGGGCCCGTCCGTCCCGGAGCCGCGGCACCCCGTCGCCACGGCAGGCGCGAACCGGCCCGCACCTCCATTCAGGAGGCCGTTCCCATGCGCTTCGACTACACGCCGATCTTCGCCGCGTCCGGCGCTTCGCTCTTCGCCGTCCTGAGCCTGCTCGTCCTCGCGGAGACGGGATGCCAGACCGGGCGCGAGTCGCAACCGGCGGACACGCACGAGATCGCCGACGACACGGATCCCGCTTCCACCTCCGCCACCGGCGAGGAACGGGACCTGACCTCGGACGTGGCCGGCTCCGAGCCGGGCGCGACCGAGACGCCCCCGATGCCGGATCCGGGTGTGCTCTCCGACGCCGAGATCACGGCGATCGTTCAGGCGATCAACTCGGGAGAGATCGAGCTCGGCGAGCTGGCCCGGCAGAAGGCGCAGAACCCGGACGTCAAGGAATTCGCCCGCCTGATGGTCCAGGACCACCGGGCGATGTCGCAGGAGAACGTGGACATCGCCACGCAGCCGGGCGGTCCGGCGGGCGCGCCCGACGCCGACGCAGGCGGCGGGCAGGCCGGCGAGGCCTCGCCTCCGCCCGGTCAGGCGGAGGGGAGCGAGGTGATGGGGTATCTGACGACCGAGACGCAGGGGACGCTCCGACGCCTCGGGGGCCTGAGCGGGGCCGAGTTCGACCGCGCGTACGTCGACAGCCAGGTGCGGATGCACAGCCAGGCCCTGACGCTGGTCGAGCGGCACCTGCTGCCCGGCACCACCGCGGCGCCGCTCCAGAGCTCGCTGCGCAGCGCACAGTCCAAGATCGAGTCGCACCTGCAGAAGGCCGAGTCCCTCCGCGACGAGCTGACCGGCGAGACGCCTTCGGGGGCGTAGCGCCGGCGGAATTCCCCACGGACTCGCGCGAACGGCCCCGGGTGACCGGGGCCGTTCGCATCTTCGCCTGCCCCCGCCGCCGGGGCGGAGCCTCTCAGGACGATGGCGAGGCCGCCGCGGCGGATTCGAGCGCGTCGGCCACGGCGCGTGCCGCGCTGGCGCTGGATTGCGGATTCTGACCGGTCACGAGCAGCCCGTCGCGCTCGACGTGGTCGCTCCAGTTCGGCGCCGCGACGAACTCCGCGCCGCGCTCGCGCAGTGCCGTCTCGAGCAGGAACGGCACCTTGTCGGCCAGACCGACCTCGCGTTCCTCGGCATCCGTGAAGCCGGTCAGCCGCCGGCCGCGGACGAGCGGCCGGCCCTGGCGGTCGCGGAGGTTGACGAGCGCCGCCGGCCCGTGGCAGACCGCCGCCACCACCCTCTCGCGGGCGAACGCCGCGACGAGAAGGTCCTGGAGGTCGGGATCGTCGGGGAAGTCGAACATCGTCCCGTGACCGCCCGGCAGGAACACCGCGTCGAAGTCGGCCGCCCGGAAGCAATCGAGCGTGCGCGTCTCGACCAGCGCCCCGCGCGCCTCCCGCCAGCGGTCGCCTTGCTCGGGCCGGGGGCGGCTCCGTGGATCCACCGGCGTCGCGCCGCCGCGCGGGCTCACCACCGTCACCAGGTAGCCGCGCGAGCGGAACTCCTCGTACGGGAGCGCGAATTCCTCGAGCCACAGCCCCGTCGGGTGCTCGTCGTCGATGCGATCGTGACTCGTGACCACCATCAGGATCCGCCGCATCGTTCACCCCCGTGTTTCGTGGTCGTGGGCTGGTGGCCGGCCGCGAGGCGGGCGAGCCCGGCGCCGGCGCCGGCCGGTCCTGCTTCGAAGATGGTGAGCGCGCGCGCCGGTCGCCCCGGCCTCCTGTGGCGCCGGGTGGCCGGCCGCCGCCCTTGCCCCGCATACGAATCGGGTGTCTCGTCGGGGGTGTGCACGCGGCGGTCTCGGACCCGCCGCGCAGCCACCCCGGAGGCGACCGTGGATGTCCTCGTCGTGGGCGGCACCGGCAACGTCGGCCGCCCTCTCGTGCGCGGCCTGGCCGGTTCCGGCCACACGGCGCGGGTGCTCTCGCGCACCGCCGCCGCCGCCGATCTGCCGCGCGGGGCGCGCGCCTGCCCGGGGGACCTGGACCGGCCGGAGACGATCGTCCGGGCCCTCCGCGGCGCGGACGCCGTGTTCCTGATGCTGCCGATGTCGCCGAACGAGCTCACGCAGGGTCTCGCGACGGTGCGCGCGGCGCAGGACGCTGGCGTGCGGCGCCTCGTCTACCTGTCCGTCGCGAAGGGCCCGGAGGCGGATCAGATCCCGCATTTCGCGAGCAAGAGAGCGATCGAACGGGCGGTGCGGGACTCGGGGCTCGCGTGGACGATCCTCAGGCCGCACCACTTCTTCACGACCTCCTCTTCCGTGATCCGATCCTGCGCCACGGGCTGTACCCCGAGCCCATCGGAGGTCGCGGACTCTGGCGCGTGGACGTCCGGGACGTCGCGGAGGCGGGGCTCCGCGCGCTGGCCGCGGATGGCGTTCCCGGCGTTCTGCCGGTGTGCGGTCCCGAGCCCCTGACCGGTGAGGACGTCGCCGCCGCGTGGTCGCGCCATCTCGGCCGCACCGTGCGATACGCGGGGGACGACCTCGACGCGTGGGAGGCGCGGGTCCGGTCCGTGATGCCCGACTGGATCGTGCACGCCCTTCGTCTGATGTACGCGCACGTGCAGGCACGCGGCATCCCGCCCGAGCCCGGCGACGCCGAGGCGCTGGAGCGGGTGCTCGGGCATCCGCCGCGTCGCTACGAGGACTGGGTCCGCGAGTCGGCCGCGGCCCGGGCCGCCTGACGACGGAGCTCCGGACGCCCACGTCCGTCGGCATTCTCGGCTGCGGCCGCTTCGGCGCCTTCCTCGCGAGCCGCCTCGCAGCGGACTTCGAGGTCGTGGTCGCCGACGAGGCCGACCGCGCCGCGGAGGCGCGCCGGGCCGGCGCGCGCTGGGCCGCGCTCGACGACGTGGCGCGCTGCCGGTGGGTCGTGGCGGCCGTGCCGATCGGCCGGCTGCGCGCCGCGCTCGCGGAGCTCGCCGCGCGAATGGGCCCGGGGCAGGTGCTGGTGGACGTCTGTTCGGTCAAGGAGCTGCCGGCCGGCTGGCTGCGGGAGGCGGCGCCGCCGGGGGTCTCGGTCGTCGCCACCCATCCGCTCTTCGGGCCCGATTCCGCGGCGAGATCCCTCGTGGGTCTTCCGCTCGTGATCTGCCCCGCGGTGCGGGCCGCCGCTTGCGCCCGGTCGTCCGGCGGATCCGGGGATGCCGTTCACGACGATGCAGCGGCCGCGGGGGATCACGACGCCGCACGGCGGCTGGCGGCGTACGCCCGGTCCCGCGGGCTCCGGGTCCTCACGCTGGACGCGTCCGAGCACGATCGCGCGATGGCGCGCACACAGGCGCTCACGTTCTTCCTCTCGCGCGTCCTGTCGCGGCTCGACCTCCCGCAGCCGGAGGGACCCGTCGGGACGCGCTCGTACCGGAACCTCCGGGCCGCGCTGGAGAGCGTCGCGCGCGACACCGACGAGCTCTACCGCGACCTGGTCCGATTCAATCCGCACGCGCGCCGATTCCTCGAGGAGGTCGCGCGCGCGATGGGAGCGGAGGCGGATGCGCTGGGGCTCGGCGACGAGGCGCGCGTCGCGCGCGACGTCGTCCGGTCCGGCGCGCCACGGCAGCGCGCTGCATATTGAGCGCGGCGCGGGCGGTCCTCGCCGGACGCGGGGGCACGTCGCGCGGGTCCGACACGTCCATTCACGACCGAATCGAGGGAGACCGTCATGCCCGCCGCCATCCTCCTCGCGCTGTCCCTCGCGGGTGCGCCGCCGGACACGACCGCCGAGGACGTCATCGGTGCCATGCACGAACGCTACGCCGGCAGCTGGCCGAAGAACGTGACGTTCGTCCAGACCAGCTCCTGGATCGAGAGCGACAGCATCGTCCGCCAGGAGACCTGGTACGAGGCGATCGAGCCCGGCAAGCTGCGCATCGACATCGCCCCGCTCGAGAACGGCAACGCGATCCTCTTCCGGAACGACTCCGTGTACCGGTTCCAGAGCGACTCGCTGGTGGCGAGCGCCTACCAGCCGCACCCGCTGATGGTCCTCTCACGCGACGTGTACGAGCTGCCGCCCGAGCAGACGATGGCGAAGCTCGAGCGGCTCGGCTTCGACCTCACGAAGGTGCGCGAGGACGTGTGGCAGGGTCGGCCCGCGTGGGTCGTGGGAGCGGCCGCCGGCGACTCCACGTCCGCGCAGTTCTGGGTGGACCGCGAGCGGCTGCTGTTCACGCGCCTCATCCAGCCTTCTCGGCAGGATCCCTCCGTGACCGAGGAGATCCAGTTCAACGAGTACGTCCCGCTGGGGAACGGCTGGATCGAGACGGAGGTCGTGTTCCTCGCGAACGGCCGGCGCGTCTTCCACGAGGCCTACGCCGAGCCCCGCGAGAACGTGACGTTCGACGACGCCCTGTTCGACCCGCAGCGGTTCGGGCGTCCAGGCTGGGTGAAGGAGTAGGGCCGGGCTCTCACTCCCTCGAAAGGAGGAGCGATGGCACGCTACGGAAAGGGAGCGTCGAAGTCGGTCGGGAGCGCGATGCGCCGCCGGAAGCGCGGGACGCTGAAGAGCGGCAGCGGCAGGAAGGTGAAGAGCCGCAAGCAGGCGATCGCCATCGGGCTCTCGGAGGCGCGGAAGAAGGGCGCGAAGGTGCCGCGGAAGAAGGGCGGCTCGAAGCGCTCGGGGTCGAAGCGCTCGTCGTCCCGGAAGTCGTCCGGCGGCCGGCGCTCCTCGTCGTCCCGGAGGTCGTCGGGCACCCGGCGTTCCTCGTCGTCCCGGAGGTCGTCGGGCAGCCGGCGCTCCGCCTCGTCCCGCAAGTCGTCGGGCGGCCGGCGTTCCTCCGGCTCCCGTCGCGCGTCGAGCTCGCGGCGCTCGAGCTCGGGACGGAAGCGCTCCCCTTCGCGGAAGCGCTGACGCCGGACCGAGCGGCGGCGGGAGGAGGAACGATGCCTCCCGCCGCCCCGCTTCGCCTGTCGGTCGAGTCGCGCGGGCGCTATCGGATCGAGACGGGTTCGAGCACGGCCGACGCTACGAGAACAGGTCGGGCTGTGACGCGGCCGCACCGGCCGGTCGGCGGAACGCCGCCGTCGACAGCTCCGGACCGCGCGTCGACAGTCCGGCGCGCCGGCATCCCGCCGCGAACAGCGAGCCGATCGCCGCGGCGATCGGCCCCTCCCCGCGCTGACGGTAGCCGAACCGCGGGTCGTTGAGCCGGCCGCCGCGCATCTCCCGGATCCGCCCCAGCACCTTCGACTTCTTCTCCGGGTAGCGCTCGTCGAGCCACCGCTCGAAGAGCGGCGCCACGGCGTGCGGCAGCTTGATCGGCACGTACCCGGCGAAGCACGCGCCGGCGTCCGCGGCTGCCTGCAGGATCGCCGGCAGCTCGTGGTCGGTGAGACCGGGGATGACCGGGGCGACGAGCACCCCCACCGGCACGCCGGCCCGGCTGAGCTTCTCGATCGCGGTCAGCCGTCGCGCCGGTGTGGACGTACGCGGCTCCATCGTGCGCGCGAGGTCGGGATCCAGCGTGGTCACCGAGACGTTCACGGCCGCCGCGTCGACCGCGGCGAGCTCGGCCAGGAGATCCGCGTCGCGCGTCACGAGGTGGTTCTTCGTGATGACACCCACCGGATTCCGAAACTCCACCAGAACCTCGAGGCAGCGGCGCGTGATCCCCAGCCGGCGCTCGATCGGCTGGTAGCAGTCGGTGTTCCCGGAGAGAGCGATCACCTGCGGCTCCCAGCGCGGCGACGACAGCTCGCGCCGGAGCAGCTCGGGCGCGTTCTCCTTCACCAGGATCTTCGTCTCGAAGTCGAGGCCGGCGGACAAGCCGAGGTATTCGTGCGAGGGGCGGGCGAAGCAATTGTGGCTCACGACCCCGTTCGCGATGAAGTCGCCGGTGCCGGTCGTGATGTCGTACAGCGTTCGCATCCCGATGGGCTCGATGCTGACCACGCCCAGAGGGGCCGAGCTCTCGAGAGCCTGCCCTGCGATGTCGCGCTTCCGGCGGATGGCGGGATCGACGAGGTGCATGAAGCGCAGGTGCTGGCGCAGTCCGCCGGTGAGGCGGGCGATCAAGAGCGGTTTACGGGTGCCCGGTTGAACTTCCAGAACGGACGAGAAGCCGAATCGGTGGAGAGCCCATCGTGTCTCCTGAATGATGGTCGGCTCGGTGTTGAAGATCCTGAGAATGCCGCCCGAATAACCTCCCTCGGCATCGAAGATTCCTGCGAGGAATCCACGCGACCATTCTGCGGTCGCAGCTCGCGGCCACTCGATGAGCCCTAGCACCCGCTCGAAGGCATCCGGGTTGTTGGCGGAGATCGCGCGGATCTCCTTGCGAGTTCCCGTTGCGTTCTGGAAGACGAATCTCCGCGTCTCGAGTCCGAAATCACGCAGGTACGCCGCCGTTCTGTCGAGTCCGTCATCGTCGATGAGCGCAACGCGGAAGTGGTGCCGGACTCCAGATCCCCGTTCGTACCGCCGGAGAAGCCCATCTCCACGGATCATTCCAGAGAGATAGCCGAGCCTGTAGTCAGCGGAGACCAGCTGGTGCCGAGGCAGCGCGCCGACCCCGACAAGCTTGTTCTTGAGTGTGAGGCGGGGACGGCAGTTTCGGCCGCACCCCGCTCCCGTCACGAACTTCCAGCCTCGCTCCGTGAGAAACCGATGGTCTCCACTGGCGACCAACTCCGTGCCGTCCTCCAGCATGATTCGGTGCGCCAGCTTCCGCGTGTCCCAGTGCGCCAGGACTCGAGTGCGCACGTAGTAACGACCGCGTTGCCGCCGGATCGTTCCATAAATCTCGTCCCCCGTTTTGAGATCGCCGATCGGACGAGCCTGACCGTCGGCCGTCAACACGCTGGTGTCGCCGAGATGGCAGTAGGCACATCCATGCTGGCATCCCCTGTACGGATTGATCCCCGCGTCGAACCCGACGTCCGGGCTGTCGTTGTGTGCGATGACGCTCTGCGTACGATCGCTGAAGTACTGCGTCCGGGGCGCCGGCAACTCGAGGTCGCCGGCCTCCTCCAGGTCGGCTAGATCCGGCTCGACGTGCAGTCGCTCGAACCGATTCGGCGGATTCCAGGAAGCGCCGCGGCCTCGCGGCGCCGGATTGCGGGGTGAGGACACGTCGCACCTTCAGTCGTGCGGGCGAAGAGGCTCCACAGGGGGACACTGCAGGCCACCGAAAAAATACCGAAACCGGCCCGCCGTTGAAAGGGTGAGCTGGGCTTGACGAGGCGGGCTCGATTCCCCGCCCGCGGTCGCGATGGGAGTCCGCGATGCGGAGATTCCGGCGGCATCGGACCGGTGCCGAGCTGCCGGGCACAACCCCTGGCGGGGGCCGCCTCGGCACGGACCGAAGGTCGCGCGGCCTCGCTCCGCGTGCGCCTCGCTCAGCCGGCCGCAAGCGGGGGCCCCCGGTCACCGGCTCTTCTCGCAGCGGGCCGGATCGCCGTTTGCACGGGTCGCGCACCGCAAGCGAGCCGTACGCCGGCCGCCGACGGTCACGTCCGCCACACGCCGCGGCATCTCGCGCTCGCGGCCGCGGACCTCTGCTCCGTACATTTCTCTCTCCACACACGCACACAGGGAGGTCGCCGTGTCCTACGTCGAGGTGCGCCGGGGAATCCTCTCCGAGGAGAACCGGACCAAGAGGGAGGAGCTCCTCGAGCTCCTCAAGAAGGCCTACTGGATGGAGATCGAGACCGTGATGAGCTACATCGCGAACTCGGTCAACCCGGACGGCGTGCGCGCCCAGGAGATCGTCGAGAGCCTCAGGGAGGACGTGACCGAGGAGCTGGGCCACGCGCAGCAGTTCGCGCAGCGGATCAAGGAGCTCTACGGCGTCGTCCCGGGATCGCTCGAGTTCACGGCCGAGCAGAGCTATCTGCAGCCGCCCGAGGTCCAGACCGACGTGATCCACGTGGTCCGCGGCGTGATCGAGGCCGAGCGCGGCGCGATCGAGCACTACAACCGCGTCATCGAGTTCTGCGACGGGCTGGACCTCGTGACGCAGGACATGATGATCGACATCCTGCGCGACGAGGAGGGGCACCTCCGCCTGTTCGAGGGCTTCCTGCGCGAGTACGAAGCCGAGGGGCTCGCCTAGCACGGCAGCCCGCTGGACGCCGCGCATCCGCCGCCCCCCCGCGGGGACGGCGGCGCCGGTGCCTCGGCTCCGCACGTCGCCGACGGTCGGCGTGACGCACGGTCCGCCGCGTCGGACCGGCGGATCCTCTACGCCGCAGCGTTCCTGCGGTCGCTCGCGACCGGCGCGATCGGCGTCCTTCTCGGGATCCACCTCTCCCGCGTCGGCCTCGACGCGGCGGCGATCGGCGCCGTCGTCTCCGCCGGCCTCGCCGGCGCGACCGCCGCGGCCCTGCTGGCGACCGTCGCGGGCGACCGGATCGGCCGGCGCCGGCTCCTCGCCGCCCTGGCGCTGCTGGGCGGGGCCGGAGGGGTCGGGGTCGCGCTCGCATCCGATCCGCTCGCGCTGGCCGCCGCCGCGTTCGTGGGGATGGCGAACGGAATGGGGCGGGACCGCGGCGCCGCGCTCATCCTGGAGCAGGC
>DATBJZ010000139.1:0-15352 GCA_036556125.1 Gemmatimonadota bacterium
GCTGCGCGGAGTCCGTGCGGGCGCGGCGGCGCGATCCGCGAGCTCGGCGGCAGGCCGGGCGGGCGACGCCGCCGCGGTGGACGCAGGCGGCGGCGCCCTCGAGGCCGAGGGGACGGCCGCGGACGCCGCGGGCGCGGAGCCGGAAGCGGGCGCCGCCGCGGCGGGGCCGGAGTCCGGCTACCGCACGCACCTCTACTCCGAGCGCGACGCCGACGTGCACGCCCTCCTCGAGGACACGGAGAACGCGCCGGGGGCGGCGTTCGTGAAGCAGCTGCACGCGGACCTGGGCGACCGTGTCCGGGCCGGCCAGCTCCTCCTCACGCTCGAGAACGAGCGGCTCGAGCTGCAGGTCCGCGCGGCCACCGCGCGCGCCGAGGAGACGCGCGCCCGCGTCGAGCGGATGCGGAAGCTGCTCGACCAGGGCTACGCCGCGGCCGCGGAGTTCGAGACGCTCGAGCACCAGCGCGAGGAGGCCGAGGCCGAGCTCGAGCAGGCGCAGCTCGACCTGTCGCGGACGCGCGTGCTGGCGCCGTTCGCGGGCGTCGTGGCGCGCCGCTACGTGCGGGTGGGGGAGCGGATCGAGAGCGGGACGCCCCTCTTCCGGGTGACGGCGATGTCGCCCCTCCGCGCGCGCGTGCTCGTACCCGAGCGGGAGTCGGACGTCTTCCGTCGCGGCGCCCCGGTGATCGCCACCGGTCTGGACGGCGTCCAGGCCGGGGGCCGCGTCGTGCGCGTGGGCCCCACCGTGGATCCCGCGAGCGGCACCCGCGAGGTCGTCGTGGAGCTCGCCCGGACGGGGGATCTCGTGCCGGGGGCCGAGGTCGTCGTGCGGCCCGCGGCGGAGCCGGCGGAGGAGTCGTGACCGCCGGCGCCCTCGAGATGCGGCCCCGGCTGCGCGCCGACCTCGTCACGGTCCGGCGCGAGGTGCACGGGAAGACCTCGTACATCGTGAAGAACCCGGCCGCCGGCACCTACTCGCAGTTCGGCGAGGTCGAGATCGCGCTCATGGGCCTGATGGACGGCGAGCGGACGCCCGCCGGCATCGCCGAGGCCCTGGAAGCGGATCTCGGGGTCGCGATCGAGGCGGGCCGCGTCGCGGACTTCGCCCAGAAGCTCAAGCGGCTGGGCCTCGTCGAGCGCACGCCGGTCGAGCAGCACCTGATGCTGGCCGAACGGCTGCGGTCGGAGCGCAAGTTCCGCGGGAGCGGCCGCACCAAGGGCTCCATCCTGCGCATCCGGTTCTCGGTCGGCGACCCGGACCGCCTCTTCCACCGCATGGTCGGACGCCTGCCGGTCCTCTGGACGCCGGTCTTCATCTGGATCTCGATCGCGCTCTTTCTGGCCTACGCCGTGATCCTCGTGGTCAAGTCGCGCGAGCTGGTCGAGGGGATGCTGGGTCTCTACATGCACGAGGGCGTGAGCGGCTGGGACTACCTGCTGATGTACGGGATCTTCGTGGTCGTGATCGGGATCCACGAGCTCGGACACGGCCTCACCACGAAGCGCTTCGGCGGGGAGGTGCACGAGATCGGCGGGATGATGCTCTACTTCGCGCCCGCGCTCTTCTGCAACACGAGCGACGCCTGGCTCTTCCAGCGCCGGTCGCACCGGCTCTGGGTCACGTTCGCCGGCCCCTGGATCCAGGTCTTCGTGGCCTCGCTGGCCGCGATCGCGTGGCTGTTCATGGAGCCCGGCACGTTCGTCTACCGGCTGACGTTCCTGGTGATCCTGGTGGGCGGCGTCTCCGGCGTGCTCGGCAACCTGAACCCGCTCATCCCGCTCGACGGCTACTACGCGCTGTCCGACTGGCTCGAGATCCCGAACCTGCGCAAGCGCGCCTTCGGCTACTGGGGCTGGCTCGTGAAGCGCACCCTCTTCGCGATGGACGTGCCGGAACCGTCGGTGACCCCCCGCGAGCGCCGCGTGTTCCTGACGTACGGCGGGCTCGCGTTCGCGTACAGCGTGATGGCCGCCAGCGCGTCGCTCATCTGGCTCACGCTGATCATCCGCGGCGTGCTGGGGCCGTGGACGTTCGTCCTGCTCGGCTACCTCGTCGGCCGCGTGGTGTGGCGCCACCGCGGCCGGATGGGCGAGCTCGCCGCGGTCGCCGTCCGCAGCGGGCGCGCCGGATTCGTGCGCGGTCACCGCCCGGCCTGGACGCTCGCCGGCGCCGTGCTGGTGGTCGCGCTGCCGTTCCTGCTGCCGTGGACCTTCCGGTCGAAGGGGGAGTTCCGGGTGGACGCCGCGCGGCGGGCGAGCGTGTTCGCCCCCGTGGCCGGGATCCTCGAGGAGGTGGCGGCGGCGGAGGGCGACACGGTCCGGGCGGGGCAGACGCTGGGCCGCCTCTGGAGCCCCGATCTCGAGCTCGACGTGATCTCGCTCGAGCGGCGGGTCGGGCTCCTGCGCGTCGAGCGCGCGAGCGCGGAGGCCGCCCGCGACCTCGACGCCGCGGCGCGGGCCGTCGGCGCGCTCGAGAAGGCCGAGAGGGAGCTCGCGCTGGGCCGTGCGCGGCTCGCGCGGACCACGCTGCGTGCGCCGATCGACGGCATCGTCCACGCGTACCGGCTCGAGGACAGGCGCGGGGAGTTCCTGCCCGAGGGCGCGCCGCTCCTCGAGATCGGCTCCGTCGCCGGCCGGGTCGCGCGGGTCCGGCTGCCGCCGACCGCCGCGGGCCGCGTCGCCCCGGGTCAGGCCGCCCGGCTCAAGCTCCCGATCTGGCCGTCGGTCGCCTTCGCCTCGACGGTGGAGCGCGTCGCGCCCGCCGCCCGCGACGGCTGGCTCGAGGCGGAGATCCCGCTGCCGGGGGGGAAGCGCACGCCTCCCCCCGGCTCGCGCGGCGTCGCGAAGATCGTGACCGACCGCGGGACCGTCGCCGGGGCCATCGGGCGCGGCGTGCGTCGCCTGGTGCGCCTGGACCTCTGGATATGAGGACGCGCCCCGCGGCGAAGCCGCGCGAGGACTGGCTCGAGGCCGCACGCGAGTTCCCGCTCTTCTCCGCCGTGGCCGCGGACGAGCTGAACGGGCTGCGCCAGCTCGCGGTCTGCCACGACTACCCGAAGAACAACGTCCTCTACTATCAGGGGGACGAGTCGCGCGCCGCGTTCCTCGTGCTCACCGGGGAGGTCAAGGTCAGCCTCACGAGCGAGGAGGGACGCGAGGCCGTGGTGCGGCTCGTGCGCCGCGGGGGGCTCGTGGGCCTCGTCTCCGCGGTGGACGGCGCGCCGCAGCCCGCCACCGCGATGACGACGACGCGGTCCCGCCTGGCCCGCTTCGTCGGTCCGGACCTGATGGAATGGGTCGCGAAGCATCCCGCCGCGCACGCCGCGCTCCTGCGCGAGGTCGCGGGCTGCGCGCGGCAGGCGTACCAGCGGGTCGGCGAGCACGCGCTCCTCTCGGTCAAGGAGCGCCTCCTGTCCGCGCTCCTCGACATCGCCGAGCAGGAGGGCGAGCGCCACGGGCCGGGGCAGGCCGTGGTGTTCACGCGCCCCACGCACCAGGAGCTGGCGGAGCGCATCGGGTCGAGCCGCGAGGTCGTTTCGCGGGTGCTCAAGGAGCTGCTCGACGACGAGCTCCTGGCGGCGGAGGGCAAGGTGATCCGCGTGCCGCTCTCGGCGCTCGTGCTCCGGGAGGATTGAGGATCTCCATGCCCGCCAAGTGCTTCGGGCGATCCGGGGCCCCGATCGGTCTCCCCTTCTGTGATTCCCGTCACCTGGGCGGCGTGCCCGGCACCGCGGCGTCGCCGTGACGCGCGCCGGTTCGCGGGGCCGCGCCCGGTCACGCCAGGAAGGTGTCGCAGGTCCTAGAGCGGCCCGCCGCGTTCGGGTACACTGTCGCGCAACGGTGCCGACGGAGCGTGCGGTCGGCGCGAACGAGACAGCAACCGGACAGCCCCTGGAGGGACTGCAATGGAGAAGAAGACGATCCGTATCGAGCTCACCGAAGAGCAGAAGCGCAAGATCAAGGAGCAGACGGGCAAGGACGCCAAGGCCGTCGAGCTGACCGCCGAGGAGCTCGAGGAGCGCGTGTCGCCCGGCAAGTTCGGCGGTCCGAGCAAGCCGTAACGCGCCGGCGGCGGGTCCTCACCCGCCCCTGATCGACGGCGAGCCCGCGGGATCCCCCGCGGGCTCGCTCGCTTTCCGGACGCCGCCGACCCCGCCGCGCGGACGCGGCCGGGCGAAACCCCGAAACGCCGCCTGCCGTAGATTCGCCTCGGCCATCCCGATCGGGCCCCCGGCTCCGCCGCGCGGCGGCCACGGCCATCGTCGCCGGGTGCGACGCTCCCGCCGCCGAGGGGGTGTCGGCGTGTCCGGCGTCCACCGTTCCTCCGTCCATCGAAAGGCCCGTCCGAATGCGACCGCGCACCCTGCTCGTGCTCGCCTCACTCACCCTCGGCGCCGTCTCCGCGCCGGGGCAGTCGCCCGGCGCTGCGCCCCCGGGGTTCACCACCTACCGCATCGTCGGCGAGAACGTGCAGGCGCCGCCGATCGCGCTGCGGGTCCGTGGCGACCGCATCGAGAGCCCCACCGGCCCCGACGTGCTGCTGAGCGTCCGCGAAGGCCGCGTCGACGGCGATCGCGTGCGCATCGTCTTCGACGTCCCCGGCGGCGAGGGGCGCTTCCTCGGCCGGCGCGAGGCCGACGTCTTCCGCGGATTCATCTTCTTCGACGAGGGCGGCATGCGCGGCGCCGCGCCGGTCGCGCTCGTCCCGGCCGGATCGGCTGTGAACCCGGAGCCCCTGCCGTTCGACGCCTTCGCCTCGGGCCCGGGCGTGTCGCGGATCGCCGTCGTCCCGGAGGGCGCCACGCTGCGCGCCGGCGAGCGACGGCAGTTCGTCGCCCGCGTGTTCGACGAGTCGGGCCGCGAGCGGTCGGACGCGCCGGTCGAGTGGTACGGCGGCGGCGCGTCCGTGAGCGCGACCGGCGAATTCGTGTCGAGCGAGGGCGGCGAGGCGCTGGTCATCGCCGTGTCGGGCGACGCGATCGGCGCCACCACGGTCGCCGTCGAGGAGCCGACGGTCACGTCGCTCTCCGTCTTCACGGACGTGCCGGGGCGCCTCGCCTCCGGCAGCCGCGTGGCGCTCGACTACGACGCGCTGACCTCCGTCTCGCGCTGGGACCTGGACCCCGAGGTCGCGATCTCGTCGAGCGATCCCGACGTGGTCGCGGTCGAGGGCGACGCCCTCCTGGCGCGCGCGCCGGGCCGCGCGAGCGTCACGCTCTCCGCGGGGGAGGCGCGCGAGACCTACGAGATCCAGGTGGTCGAGGCCCCCCGGGGGCCGCTCTCGATCACGGGCGTTCCGCGGGAGCCCGTGCGCACCGGCGACGGGGTCACGCTCGGCGTGAACGTCGCGGACGCCGTGCCCACCTGGTCGGTCGGCGGGCCCGGCGCCGCGGTCCACGCCGGCGGCGACTTCGTGGCCGAGAGTCCGGGCACGTACACGATCCTGGCGGCGCTCGGCGACCGCACGGCGTCGGCCGCGGTCCGGGTCGAGCCGCGGAACCTCTCCGGACGCATCGCGATCCTCGGGCACGGGACGAACCTGGGCACGCACACGAGCGATCTGTGGCCGCAGAACGGCTACGTGTACGTGGGAACGCACCAGGCGAACCAGCTCCGCACGTACGACGTCTCGGATCCCGCCCATCCGGCTCTCACCGACAGCGCCACGGCGGACGCGCGCGTGGTCAACGACGTGAAGGTCTCGCCCGACGGCAAGCTCCTGGTCGCCACGCGCGAGGGAGCGGCGAGCCGGCGGAACGGCATCCTCGTCTTCTCGCTCGCGGATCCGGCCCACCCCCGGCTCGTGAGCGAGTACACGGAGACGCTGACCGGGGGCGTGCACAACGTCTTCTGGTGGGAAGACCTGGTGTTCACCGTCAACGACGGCACCGGCGACACGCACGTGATCGACCTCTCCGATCCCGAGCACCCGAAGCAGGTCGGACGCTGGGGCCTGCCGGTGGAGGGGCGGTCGCTGCACGACGTCTGGATCCAGGACGGGATCGCCTACCTGTCGTACCTGCGGGACGGGCTCGTCATCCTGGACGTGGGCGGCGCGGGGAAGGGCGGAACGCCGACCGATCCCGTGCTGGTGAGCCGCCTCTTCTATCCGTGGGGGCCCACGCACTCCGCGCTCCGCGCGGGCGACTACCTGTTCGTGGGCGACGAGGACTTCAGCCTCGAGGGCACGGTTCCCTCGATTCCCGGGATGGGCGCGGACCCGCGCGGGCCCGTGCACGTGGTGGACGTCTCGGATCTCGAGCATCCGCGCTACGTCGGCCGCTACGAGGTGCCCGAGGCCGGAGCGCACAACTTCTGGGTGCAGGACGACGTGCTCTACGTCGCCTACTACCAGGGCGGAATCCGGGCGGTGGACGTGAGCGGCAAGCTGCGCGGCGAGCTCTACCGGCAGGGGCGCGACATCGCGTACTTCCGTCCCTCGGCCGGTCCGGACGAGGCGAAGGTGCCCTACGCGCCGATGGTGTGGGGGGTGTTCCCGATGTTCGGGAACGGCATGCAGCCGGTCGGCGACGTGTTCTACGCGAGCGACTACAACTCCGGGCTGTGGTCGTTCCGCCTCGAGCGCGAGGCGCCGGGCGCGGACTGACCACGCGGCCGAAGCCCCGCGGCGTCCCTTCCGACGGGACGGCTGCTGCGCACGGCGGCCGCCGACCGTCCCGTGACGTCGGCCGCGATGTCGTTGCTGCTGAACGGGATGCCGCGAGCTCCCTCTGCGCCGCGCTGCGTGCGGATGTGACGGGGATCACGTGCCCGCGGTGCGCCGGCCCCCGTGACGCCCGTGACGGGTCCGCGGTTCGCCGCCCCCCTGGAATCACGCCGTGGACGTGCCGCCGGTCCTAGAGGCGCCCGCGCGGTTCGGGTAGACTCTCGCGCAGTGGTGATCGAGAGTGTGGCGGCAGGCTCAACGCAACGGACCCAGGAGGACTGCGATGGAGAAGAAGTCGATCCGCATCGAGCTCACCGAAGAGCAGAAGCGCAAGATCAAGGAGCAGACGGGCAAGGACGCGAAGGCCGTCGAGCTGACCGCCGAGGAGCTCGAGGAGCGCGTGTCGCCCGGCAAGTTCGGCGGTCCGAGCAAGCCGTAACGGCTGCGGCGGCCTCGCGCCGCCGGATCGATGCGAGCCCGCGGGGGGAGGCCTCCGCGGGCTCGTCAGGTGACCGAGGGGCTTCCGGAGCGAACGACAACCGATCTCGACCGCAGAGGAGACGCCGGCGATGGAGCAGAAGAAGACGATCCGCATCGAGCTCACCGACGAGCAGAAGCGCAAGGTCAAGGAGCAGACGGGCAAGGACGCGAAGGCCGTCGAGCTGACCGCCGAGGAGCTCGAGGAGCGCGTGTCGCCGTACCGGATGCAGTAGAGTCGCTCAGCGGTCGCGCCGTGACGCACGCGTCGCGGCGGGTGAACGACGGGCCCGGGGGATCCGCTCCCCGGGCCCGTTCGCATAGGGGGGAGGGCGACGTGCTCACGGGGTGCGGCGGCTCGGAAGTCCGGAAGGGCCCACCGCAGTTTCCGCACGTCCGGGCCAGCTCCGGGGCCCCGACTGGCCGCCGATCAGGTGGACGCCGGGCTCCGGCTTCGGTCGAGGCCGCCCTCGAGATAGCCGCGAAGCTCCCCCCACGACCACGCGATGAGGCCCAGGAGGACCAGCGGCAGGCTGAGCGCGAGCTCGCGCCGGTAGCGGCGCCGCCTCAGCACGTTCCGGACGGCACGCCAGCCGAGCAGCACGGGCAACCCCGGCGACAGCGCGACGTGGACGGCGCGGCGCGCGGGCGAGAAGCGGCGCTCGCCCGCCCGCACGCGTGCGAAGCCGCGCCCGCGCACGGCGCTGCGCCTCAGGAACCCGGCGAGGTCCGTCACGTTCACGTGGGCGACGCGAATCGCGGGGACGAACAGCGGGGGATGCCCCCCGGCGGCCGCTCGCCAGCTGAACGCCGTGTCCGAGCTGTACGTCCGGTCGGCGAACGGGCCGTATCTCTCGAGGGCCCACCGTCGGACCGAGAGGTTTCCGGTCGGGATCTGGTCCATCGGTCCCGCGGAGGTGCCCGGCATCCACGGCGTGAGGTCGCAGAAGAAGTGCGCCCATCCGACGCGGCTGTCCGGGTTCGCGTTGTCGATGGTGCCGCCGATCACGGGCCCGCCGCGCCGGTGAGCGTCGACGATCTCGCGCACCCACCACCGGTCCGGCACGCAGTCCGCATCCGTGAACGCGAGGATCTCGCCGGTCGAGCGCGCGGCGCCCTCGTTCCGCGCCTCTCCGGGAAACTTCCGCTCGGGGAACGTGTGGAGCACGACGCGGGGGAAGCGCCGCCGGACCACGTCCGCCGTCCCGTCGGTCGAGCTGTCGATCACCACGATCTCGAACGGCTCGTCGCACTCCTGCGCGCCGAGCGCGGAGAGACAGCGCTCGATCGTGGCTGCCGCGTTGAACGACGGCACGACGACGGAAACCGTGGGGCGAACCATTCGTCTGCGGGGCGAGGCCCGGTCCCTCTCCGTCGGGACCGGGCCCGCCGGGCGCGCTCTAGCCCGCCGTCTCGTCCTGCTGCCAGACCCCGAAGACGTTCCCCTCCGGGTCCTTGAGCCACACGAACCAGCCCATCCCCGGGACCGGCGTCTTCGGAACCTCGACGTCGCCGCCCAGGCTCTCCGCCTTCCGGGCGTACTGCTCGACGTTCTCGACGCTGATGTAGTGCACGGTCGTGTGGCCGGGGTGCTGCTTCCGCATCAGCCCGCCGTTCACGCCCGCGCGCGTGGGCATCCCCTTCTCGTCGGTCGGGACGGTCGAGACCAGCCAGTACTCCGGCGGCCCGCCGGCCTGGCTGCCGCCGGACTCCCCGGCGCCGCCCCACTTCTGGACCGTCCAGCCGAAGAGCTCGCGGTAGAAGCGGGCCGCCCGCTCCGGGTCGTCCGCCGGGATCTCGAAGTGCACGATCGTGTGGTCCATCGCTCCTCCTCCTCACGTGACGGGTGATCGAGCGTCCCTCTCCCGAAGCCTCCCTTCAACGTCCCGGTGCGGATCCTTTCCGCGGCCGCGGCGAGTCCCTGCTGCCCCGTGATCGCGAGCCTTCCTTCCGTCCAGGTCCCGGGCCGTCCTTGCGTCCACGACCCGCCCGCCCCCCGCCGCGACCAGCCGGCCCGCGGACGCCCCGCCGGAGGATCGGCCGCGACGCGGAGCGGCGCGCCACCTCCCGGAACCCGGCGCTCCGGAACGTCGACGCCAGTCCGGTCCACGCGAAGACGTCGGGCATCGCGCCCGTCCGCGGCTCGACCGGATAGCCCTCGACGATCCGGGCGCCGCGCGTGCGGGCGTGGGCGACCGCCGCCTCGAGGAGCGCCAGGCTCAGCCCGGAGCGCCGGAACGGCTTCGCGACGTAGAAGCACGACACCGACCAGACGGCCCGGTCGTCCACGCGTGCCAGCACCCGCGAGCGGTCCAGGCGCGGGTAGGCGTCGCGCGGCGCCACCGCGCACCAGCCGGCCGGCTCGTCGCCCACGTACGCCAGCAGCCCCGGCGGCTCGCCGGAGTCGACGAGCGCCCTCAGCGCGCGCCGGTTCCCCTCGCCCTTGAGGCGCGCGAACTCGGCGCTGGAGAGCCGCCACGTCATGCACCAGCAGCCGCCGCAGGCGCCGCGCGGGCCGAAGAGGCGCTCCAGATCGGGCCACCGGTCCGGCGTGGCCGGAACGATGCGGACCCGCCGGGGCGGCCTCGCGCCCGCCTCCGGGGACGGCGGCTCGGGTCGGGCCCGTCGCGCGGACGCGGAGGGTGGGACTCGGGCCATCACGAGCTCTCGGGCGAGGGGCCGGTGGACGAGGTGGGAGCGGGGCCGGACGAGACGCTTGCGGATCGGCCGGGGTCGGACCGAAGATATCCCGAAAGTAGCTCCGGCTGCCGTCCCGCGCCAGAACGACGCGGCGGCGATCCGGAGATCGACCTCGGCACGACCGGAACGGGGACGGGGCGGGGATGGACGCCTACCTGCATCTCCACAGCGAGTTCTCCCTCCTCGACGGCACCGCGTCGGCCGAAGCGCTCTGCGAGCGGGCGTCGCGGCTCGGGGTGCCCGCGGTGGCGCTCGCCGACACCGACAACGCGTACGGCCACGTCCGCTTCCTCCGCGCTGCGAGGGAGCGGAGTCTCAAGCCGCTCCTCGGCGCGCGCGTCACCGACCCGGACGGCGCGGGCGACGCCGTCTGCCTGGCGCGCACGCGGGAGGGCTACGCCGACCTCTGCCGGCTGATCACCGCCCGCCAGCTCGAGGAGGGCTTCCGCCTGGCCGACGCGCTCCCGCGGCTGGCGGCGGGTCTCGTCGTCCTCACGCGTCACGCCACGCTCCTCGAGCGGCTCTCCGGACGCCTCGAGAAGGCCACCCTCTTCGCCGAGCTCGTGCCGTGGAGGGGCGAGACCCACCGCACGCTGCTCGCGACCGCGCGCGCGGTGGGCGTCTCGCCGGTCGCAACGCCCGAGGTGCGCTTCCTGGACGTCTCGGACTGGGAGCTGCACCGGGTCCTGTGCGCCGTGCGCGAGGGCGCGCTCGTGTCGCGGCTGAGGCCGGCGCAGACCGCGTGCGAGGGCGCGTCCTTTCCCGCCCCGGCCGCCTTCCGCGCGCGCTTCGCCGCGGTGCCCGAGGCGCTCGCGAGCGCCGCCGCGATCGCCGCCGCGTGCGAGCCGGGGCTCGAGCTCGGCCGCGTGCGGTTCCCGCGCTTCCCGCTGCCCGCCGGCGCGGCCGACGCCCGGACGTTCCTCGCCTCGCGCTGCGAAGCGGGGCTGCGGCGCCGGTACGGTCCCCGTTCGCGACCGAGCCGTCCAGCGGTGGACGGACGCGACGACCGGCCCGCGGGTGCCCCGAGCGCCGATGCCGGCGGCGCTGCGAGTGACCCGGAGCGCGACGGACTCCCGGCCGGCGCGCGGGAGCGGCTCGCGTACGAGCTCGACGTCATCCACGACCTCGGCTTCGACGAGTACTTCCTGGTCGTCTGGGACATCGTGCGCTTCTGCGCGATGAAGGGCATCCCGTGCGTCGGCCGCGGTTCGGCGGCCTCGAGCCTCGTGGCGTGGGCGCTCGGGATCACGAACGTGGACCCGATCCGCTACGACCTGCCCTTCGAGCGCTTCCTCCACCGCTCCCGGACCGACGTCCCCGACATCGACCTGGACCTCTGCTGGCGCCGGCGCGACGAGGTCCTGGCGTACGTCTACCGCACCTATGGAGACGAACGGACGGCGATGATCTCGACCCACACCACGTTCCAGACGCGCCTCGCGTTCCGCGAGGCGGCGAAGGCGTACGGGATCCCGAACGACCTCGTGAACCGCCTCTCGCGGGGTCTCCCGTACCACGCCGTCCCCGGCGAGCCGGCGGAGCGTATGGCGAGGCTGTACGGGCGGGCCGCGGACGTCGAGGGCGGCCGGAGGCAGCCGACCTCGGTCCGCAGGACGGCGCGGAGCTCCCGGAACGGGAACAGCGCGGCGACCGAGGACGTTCGTTCCGGCTCCGAGGCGGCCGGACGCGAATCGGGACCGCCCGCCCGCGCGGCCGGGGGCTCGCTCCTGGCCGCGATCCGCCGCACCCCCGAGTGCCGGGGCTTCCCGATCGACGAGGAGCCCTGGCCCACGGTCCTGCGCCTCGCCGAGCGGATGGTCGGGCTCCCGCGCCACCTCGGGATCCATCCCGGCGGCGTCGTGATCGGACGCGAGCCGCTCACGCGCGACGTCCCGCTCGAGATGGCGACCAAGGGGATCGTGGTCACGCAGCCCGAGATGGACGCGATCGAGGAGCTGGGCCTCGTGAAGATGGACCTCCTCGGCCAGCGCGCGCTCACGACCATCGGCGACACGCTCGCGCTGCTCCGCCGCCGCACCGGCACGGCGCCCGACCTCGACCGCATCCCCGATCCCGACCCCGCGACCGCCGCGCTGCTGCGGGTCGGCCGGACGATCTCGTGCTTCCAGATCGAGTCGCCCGGGATGCGCGGGCTGATGCGGATGCTCGCGGTGGAGAGCTCCGACGAGCTCATCGCCGCGCTCTCGCTGATCCGCCCCGGCCCGGCCGCGGCGGGGATGAAGGACCGCTTCATCCGGCGCCGGCGCGGCGAGGAGCCGGTGGACTACCCGCACCCCACGCTCGAGCCGCTGCTCCGCGACACGTACGGGATCATGCTCTACCAGGAGGACATCATGCGCGTCGCGCACGCGACGGCGGGCTTCACGCTCGAGGAGGCCGACCGCCTGCGCCGCGACCTCGAGGCGGGGCGCACGCGGCTGCAGGTGAACCGCGTCGCGCACGACTTCTTCCGCCGCGCCGTGGCGAGCGCGCTGGACGAGGGCACCGCGTGGGGCCTGTGGGAGCAGATGAAGCAGTTCATGGGCTACGCCTTCTGCAAGGCCCACGCGGCGACCTACGGCGTGCTCGCCTACCAGGCGACCTACCTCAAGGCGCACCACCCGCTCGAGTTCTACGTGGCCGTGCTCAACAACCACCAGGGAATGTACCCGCGCCGCGCGCACGTCGAGGAGGCGAAGCGGACGGGGCTGCGATTCCTGGGGCCGGACGTGAACAGGAGCGGGGTGGAGTACGAGATCGCGGAGGCGGAGCGGACGTGGCCGCTCGCTGAAGACCCGGACGGCGACGGAGACACCACCGCAGCGGACAGCTCGTCGGCAGCGATGAGGGGCGACGTGGCGGGCCCCGCGATCCGCATCCCGGTCACGCAGGTTCGCGGACTCGCCGCCGAGTCCGCCGCCCGGATCGTGGAGGGCCGCCGCTGGGGTCCGTATCTCTCCGTGCGCGACTTCGCCGGCCGGAGCGGCGTCTCGCGGGACGAGCTCGAGGCGCTCGTGAAGTGCGGAGCCCTCGACTGCCTCGGCCGGAGCCGGACGAGCCTGCTGCTCGAGGCGCGGCTCGTGGGGAAGGCCCCCGCCGCCGCGCGCGCCGTACCCTTGGAGGGGGAGCGCCTGGCGCTGGTCGCTGGCGGCGGCGACGGGCTGCGCGTTCCCGACCTGCCGCAGCCCGAGCCGGAGCGCGCGCTCGCCTGGGAGCTGGAAGTCCTCGGCCTCACCGTGCGCGAGCACCCGCTCGCGCTCTTCCGCTCGGCGCTGCCGCCCGACCGCGTCGCCGCCGCCGACGTTGCGGAGGCGCCCCCGGGGGTGCGGCTACGCACGGCCGGCATCGCGATCGCGAGCCGCCACCATCCCACCGAGAACGGCGAGCCGATGGTGTTCCTGACGCTCGAGGACGAGGGTGGGGTGGTGGAGACGACGCTCTTCCCCGCGGCCTACCGCCGCTGGGGCCACCTGCTCGAGGACGCGGGTCCCTTCGTGGCGGAGGGAACGGTGGACCGCCACCACGGGGTCTCGAGCCTGACGGTGGAGAAGCTGGAGCGGGTGTGAACCGTCCAGCGACCGTTCACCTCCGCCGCCGCAGCAGCAGCACGTTCTCCGCCTCGTACACCGACTCGAAGTCCCACCGGATCGAGCTCAGCAGCCTGCGGTGGTCGGGCGGGAGCTCGTCGATGTGCAGGAGGACGTACTCCACGCCGTCGGCCTGCGGCAGCCGACGCCCCTCGTGCGTGAACGTGCCCCAGTACTGCGCCCGCCAGGGGTTCGGCCAGAGGTAGATCTCCTTCCGCTGCGCCACGTGCGGAACGAACTGGTACGAGGCCGAGACGCTCGCGTCGCGGGGGATCAGGTTGATCGCGCGCCAGACGTTCGCGTGCGTGTACCAGCCCGGGATCGAGAGCCAGGCCGGCGTCCGGCTGCCCTGCAGCGGCCCCCACGTGTAGGCGCACAGAGTCGCGGCGCCCAGCACGACGCCGGACAGGATCCGCCGGCCTCTCGGCGAGCGCGCCTTCGCGACGGTGTAGATCGCGGCCACCACGATCACCGGCACCAGCAGCGTGACGTAGTGGTGCTGCATCCGGTGCTGGTAGTAGAACGTGCTGATCAGGTTCGACGCGAGCGGACCGGCGGCGATCAGGAAGACGCTCGGCGTCAGGAGCGGGAACAGCGCCAGCGGCGCGAACATCTGCCAGAGGTACCAGGGCCGCTGGTCGCTCAGCAGGTAGGCGAGGAACTCGCCGGGCTCGAACAGCGCGGTCCGGATGACGCCCGTCGGCCCTCCGAACGGAATCCGCCAGGTGTTCAGGGTCCCGACGCCGTTCAGCGCCGGCAGGATCCCCCAGAACGCCGCCACGAACCAGGCGATCGAGAGCGCCGTCGTGAGCAGCCCGATCCGCCGGTGATGGAAGATCGCGACCCAGATCCCGAGCCCGGCCGTCAGCAGCGGCACGTCCTCCTTGACCGAGAGGAGCGCCACGATCGTGACGAGGAACGCCGTCCACCGCCGCTCGAGCACGAGCCAGAACGCCAGGAGCGCGAGCGGGATCTCGAAGACGTCGGGGTGGAACTGCTCGAAGTTCGTCCATCCGACGGCCGGCTGGAGCAGGTAGGCGACGGCGAGCAGCGCGGCGGGCATCTCGCTCCGGAGCTGGTGCCGGGCGACCAGGAACGCCGGCAGCGCGGCGATGCCGAGAGCGGCGGACTGCGCGACCAGCAGCACCTTGCCCGACGGCGCGATCCAGTAGAACGGCACGAGTGGGAGCAGGATGAACGACGTGTGGTCGCCGAACAGGTGACGGCCCATGATCGTCACGAACGGCGTTTCGAACCGGCTCAGCAGCCAGAGCGCCTGGTCGTAGATCGCGAAGTCGAACGCGGCGGTCGCGAACCCCACGTGGTTGCGGATGGTCCACCAGGAGTAGGCGATCACGTAGGCGGCGATCGCGACGGCGACGAGGCCGCGGGCGTTCGGGTCGGCCGGAATCGGGCCTCCATCGAGGTCCGGGGGCGGCGCGCGGCGGAGCCGCAGGCGCTCCAGCGGATGCAGCCGTTCCTGGCTGCGGCGGGGCGCAGGCCGTTCGACCGTGACGCGATCGGGCGTGGCGGGCATCGCCCGAAGTTTAGGCTGTGCAAGGGGCGCTGACGACAGCCGGCGCCGACCCGGCGGCCAAGCGTTCTCGACCGGCGCGCCGCCCGTGACGCGCGCGCTCCCCTACCCTGCCCGCTGCAGCAGCCCCCGCTCCAGCACCAGGGGCACGGCCAGCGTCTTGTAGCCCTCCTCCTCGAAGAGCACCGTCACGCGGTCCTCCTCGTAGCGCAGGACCACGCCCTCGCCCCACTCCGGATGGGCGACGCGGCTCCGCAGGGGGAAGGGGCGGCCGTCCTCCTCGGGCGGGACCTCCGCGCCGGCCTCGCAGTTGTCGCAGCGGCCGCACGGGGGATCGAAGCCCTCGCCGAAGTAGTCGAGGATGACCTTGCGGCGGCAGCCGGGCGC
>DATBJZ010000140.1:0-4229 GCA_036556125.1 Gemmatimonadota bacterium
CGCCTCGTCCACGCCGACGATCCGCGCGAAGCCTTCCGCGTGGAGCTCGTCCTCGATGCGTCCCAACCGGCTCAGGCGGCTGCGCTCGCGCGCCTCGGCGCGGAGCCGCGCGAGGAACACGCCGCCCTGGAGCCGCACGGCCGCACGCGGGTCGGAGAGCAGCGCGTCCACCGTCTTCCGTCCGACGCGGGAGCGGCCGGCGAGGTAGCGGCGCACGCCCTCGACCGTCATCCGGCTCAGGCGCTCGGGCAGCTCGGCCCGGGTGCGGCCGCCGGGGGAATGGTGCGGCACGTGCGGTTCCGGCGCGTCGTGCCGTTCCGGCGCGTCGTGCGGTTCCGGCGGGTCGTGCGGTTTCGGCGCGTCGAGCGGGTCCCGCGCGTGGTGCGGGTCGTGCGGGCGGTCGTGCGGGAGGGTCGATCCCGCGGCCGGGGGCACCGGACGCGGCCCGCCTCAGCCGGCGGAGGTCGGCTGGGTCTTCTTCTCGGAGATCCGGGCGGCCTTCCCGGAGAGCTGGCGCAGATAGTAGATCTTGGCGCGCCGGACCTTGCCCTCGCGCACGCGCTCGATGCTCAGGATCGAGGGCGCGTGCAGCGGGAAGATCCGCTCCACGCCGACGCCGTTCGAGACCTTGCGCACGGTGAAGGTCTCCGAGATGCCCGTCCCCTTCCGGCGGATGCACACGCCCTCGAAGGCCTGGATCCGCTCCTTGTCGCCCTCGCGCACCTTCACGTTCACGCGCACCGTGTCGCCCGGCCTGAAGACCGGGATGTCCGTGCGCAGCAACGGCTTTTCGACGTCCAGGAACGTACGCATCGCCGGACCCTGAGGGAGAACCGCGGAGCGACCGCGGTGGAAGGGGGGGATGGAAGCGAAGGGTGGGGAGCTTACGCCCGCCCCGGGGGGGTGTCAAGGGAAGGCGCCGCGTGGTCCTCCAGGAGGTCGGGACGGTTCCGGCGCGTGAGGTCGAGCGCCCGCTCCTCGCGCCAGCGCCCCACCGCGGCGTGATCGCCGGAGAGCAGCACGTCCGGCACGCGCATCCCGCGGAACTCGGCCGGGCGCGTGTACGAAGGCGCGCCGAGGATCCGGTCGTAGAACGAGTCGCCCTGCGCCGAGTCGAAGTCGCCCAGCACGCCGGGCAGGAGCCTCACGACCGCGTCCAGAACCGCGAGGCAGGCCAGTTCGCCGCCGGAGAGGACGAAGTCGCCCAGCGAGATCTCCTCGTCCACGACCGCCTCGCGCACGCGCTCGTCCACGTCCTTGTAGTGGCCGCACACGAACGTGAGGACCGGCTGGAGCGACAGGCGCACGGCCGTCGCATGGTCGAAGCGCGCGCCCCGCGCGGAGAGGAGGACGACGCGGCCGCGCCCGGGGTCCAGACTCTCGATCGCGCGGAAGATCGGCTCGGGCTTCATCACCATCCCGCCGCCGCCCCCGTAGGGATAATCGTCCACCTGACGGTGCGGCCCCTGGGCGAAGTCACGGAGGTCCACGATCCGCGCGCTGAAGCGGCCGGCTTCGCGCGCCCGGCCCAGGATGCTCGTCCTCAGCGGGAGCTCGAAGAGCTCCGGGAAGATCGTGAGGACGTTGGCGTGCATGCGGGCCTCCGGCGGCCGGGAGGCGGACGCCTGGGGCGCCGCTACAGCTCGAGCAGACCCTCGGGCGCGTCCAGCGTGAGCGTCCCCCGCTCGAGATCCACGCCGCGGACCAGGTCGGGATGGAACGGGACGAGCTGCGCGGCGCGGCCCGGGACCGTGACCTCGAGCAGGGGCCGTCCGGGGCCGAACGCCACGCCCGTCACGCGCCCCAGCTCGGCGCCCAGCGGACCGAGGACCCGCAGCCCCTCGAGCTGGTGTGCGTAGAACTCGCCCGCCCCGAGCTCGGCGGGATCGAAGGGGACCGAGAGCTCGGCGCCGCTCAGCGCCTCGGCCTCGTCGCGCGTGGAGACACCCTCGAAGCGCACCAGCGGTCCCTTCGGACCGCGCCGCGAGCTCGCCACGCGCACCGTGCGCGGCGCCTCGCCCGCACGCTCGAGCCGCAGCTCCCGGCCCGGATCCAGCCGCGCCGGATCGTCGCCCAGGAGGACCACCCCGACCTCGCCCTTCAGCCCGTGGGCCCGCGCGACGCGCGCGACCGCGAGCCAGACCGGATCGGCCGTCAGGCTCCCGACTCGGAGACCGGCGGCATCCCCTCCTTCTTCTTCACCGTCTTCGCCCTGCCGGTCCGCGTCTCGATCTCGGTGGGCTTCTCGCCCCGCGCCTTCCTGCCCGGGACGGGGCGGCTCGACTCGCGCGCCATCGCGCGCGGACCGGCCGCCTTGCGCCGCTCCGTGCGCCGCGCCGACGCACGTTCCTTCCGCGCCGCCTGCGCCTGGCGCCGCTCGGGAGGGATGCGCCCGCCCTCGGTGAAGCGCGTCCAGATGCCGCCCTTCCGAAGGAGGGCGCGCGCGGTGTCGGAGGGTTCGGCGCCCTTCCGCAGCCACGCCAGCGTGCGATCCTCGTCGAAGCGGATGTCCGCCGGCTGCCGCCGCGGGTTGTAGAAGCCGATCGTCTCGATGAACCGGCCGTCGCGCGCGTTGCGCGAGTCCGTCACCACCACCCGGTAGGAGGGCTGGGCCTTCGCGCCCATCCTCCTCAGCCTGATCTTGACCGACATGCCCTCGTCTCCTCCTGGGGTGAGCCTTCCGTCGTCGCGACCCCGAACACGGGCCGCCGTCCGTCGCCGTCACGTCTCGACGACGCGGATCCACCGTCGCGTTCCGCCTAACGCGGCAGCCCCATTCCGAAGGGCAGCTTCGGCCCCCCGCGCCGGCCGCCGCCGAGCGCCTTCAGCACCTTGTTCATCTTCGCCAGCTGCTCCAGCAGCCGGTTCACGTCCGACACGCTCGTGCCGCTGCCGCGTGCGATGCGCCGCCGGCGCGAGCCGTCGAGGATCCGCGGGTTGCGTCGCTCCTCGGGCGTCATCGAGAGGACGATCGCCTCGATGCGCCGCAGCCGCTGAGGCTCCATCCGCAGGTCGCGCATCGCGCGCGTGTCCACGCCCGGGAGCAGCCCGAGCACGGACTCGAGCGGCCCCAGCCGCTGGAGCTGCTTGAGCGAGCGCAGGAAATCCTCGAGGTCGAGCTTCCCGCGCCGGCGCAGCTTCTCCTCGACGGCGCGGGCGTCCTCCTCGTCGGCCGTCTCGCGGGCGCGCTCGACGAGCGTCACCACGTCGCCCATCCGCAGGATGCGTCCGGCCAGGCGATCGGGATGGAACGCCTCGAGCCCGTCCGGCCGCTCCCCGGTGCCGAGGAACTTGATCGGCTTCCCGGTCACGGCGCGGATCGAGAGCGCCGCGCCGCCGCGGGCGTCGCCGTCCATCTTCGTGAGGACGACGCCGGTGAGGTCCAGGTCCGCGTCGAAGCGCGTCGCGACGTTGACCGCGTCCTGGCCGGTCATTCCGTCGGCGACCAGCAGCACCTCGGCCGGCTGCGTTCGCTCCCGCACCTCGCGGAGCTCGGCCATCATGGGCTCGTCGACGTGGAGCCGTCCGGCCGTGTCCACGAGGACCACCCCGCGTCCCGAGCCGCGCGCGGCCTCGACGGATCGCGCGGCGATCCCGGCCGCGTCCGTCTCGCCGGATTCGGCGTGGACCGGCACGCCGACCTGGCCGCCGAGCGTCCGGAGCTGCTCGACGGCCGCGGGACGATGGACGTCCGCGGCCGCCAGCATCGGCGTGCGGCCCTCGCGCTTGAGGAGCCGCGCGAGCTTGGCGGCCGTGGTGGTCTTGCCGGAGCCCTGCAGGCCCACCAGGAGCACGACCGCCGGGCGGCGGCTGCCGAGCTCGAGGCCGCGCGCCCTGCCGCCCAGGAGCTCCACGAGCTCGTCGTGGACGATCTTCACGACCTGCTGGCCGGGCGAGACCGAGCGCAGGACCCGCTCGCCGGTCGCCCGCTCCTCGACCCGCGCCAGGAAGTCGCGCGCGACGCGGTAATTGACGTCCGCCTCGAGGAGCGCGCGGCGGACCTCCCGCAGGCCGTCCGCGACGGCGGCCGCGTCCAGGACGCCCCGGTTGCGGAGCCCCCGGAAGGCGCGGTCCAGCTTCTCGGAGAGATCCTCGAACAACGAGCCCCGATCCTGAAAAAGATCTTGAGTTTAGGCGCACCCGGCGGGTGCGGCAACCGGCGGGGCCGGCGCCCGGCCCCGTCGGCTGCTACTCCGGTCCCGGGCGCGGTCCGATCCGCAGGGTCACGC
>DATBJZ010000141.1:0-9287 GCA_036556125.1 Gemmatimonadota bacterium
CAGGGCCTCCTCGAGCAGGAAGATCCGCGCCTCCTCCCACTTCTTGGCCGCGATCCGGACCTCGGCGCCGTGGATCATCGGCGCGGCGGACTGCTGGCCTGCCGACGGGGCGGCGAGCACGGCGAGGACGGTCGCGAGGACCGGGACGAGAGCGAAGCGCCTCATGTCGAATGGCCTCCGGAGCGTTCGTGGCTGCGGGCGGGCGCCGCCCTCCCGTGGGAGGCGTCGCGCGACCGGGCTCCTCCAGGCGGGCGGAGCCGGCGGTACTACCGTTGCAAGGGCTGGAAGTTCCCCAGTTTAGCCCCGCCGGGGAGGATCGGCCAGACCGCGGGGCGGGGCGCCCAGCTCGTCGGCGAGACGGCGCGCCGCCTCCCGGACGGGCACCCCGATCTCCTCGGCGATCCGGCGGCACTCGGCGAACTCCGCCCGCAGCTCCTCGCGGCCGTCGGGCCCCAGCACGCGCTTGGCGCGCACCGGCCCGAACGACGTCGTCACGGTCTCCTCGCTCCGCGGCAGCGCGCGCCGCCGCACGTCCCAGGCGCGCACCCCGAGCGTCGTGGTCTCCCCGAACAGGAGGCGCTCGAGGGCGTCGACGTCGTCGGGCCGCGCCAGGCAGCGGACGAGGGTCCCCGGTCGCCCCTTCAGGGACGCCGAGACGAGGTGCACCTCGAGGGCGCCGGCGCGGCGCAGCCGCTCCTCGAGGGGCACGTACAACTGGGGGTTGAGGTCGTCGATCGTGGTCTCGAGGAGCGAGAGGCGCTCCTCGACGACCGCACCGGCTGCCGCAGCCTCCACCGACGTGCGCGGTCCGGCTGGAACCGCCGCGGCGCCGGGCTCGCCGAGCAGGACCCGCACCGCGTTCGGCGGATCCGCGGCGTCGCGGCTGCCGGCTCCGTGCCCCACGCGCGCGACCCGCATCCGCGCTCCGCCCCCGGGCGGACGCGCCAGCGTCGTCACGATCGCCGCGCCCGTCGGCGTCGTGAGCTCCGCCGCGACGTCGAGCGGCTCCGTGCGCCAGCCCTCGATGAGGAAGGGCACGGCGGGCGCGGGGACGGGCAGCCGGCCGTGTGCGGTGCGGACGTACCCGGTGCCGAGACGGAACGGCGACGCCTCCAGGCGGGAGACGCCGAGCAGGTGCAGTCCGAGGAGCACGCCGCACACGTCGAGGATCGCGTCCAGCGCGCCGACCTCGTGGAAGTGCACGTCCGAGGGCGGGATCCCGTGGACCCGCGCCTCGGCCTCCGCGAGGCGCCGGAACACCGCGACCGCCCGCTCGGTCACCGGAGGCGGAAGCGCCCCCTCCCGGACGATGGCTTCGATGTCGGGAAGACGGCGGTGGCCGTCCGATTCCTCGACGCGCCAGGTCACGTGCGTGGCCGCGAGGGAGCCGCGCGTGACCTCGCGGACCTCGAGCTCGAACGGAGGGATGCGGAGTCCGGTCAGCCCCGCGCGGAGGTGGTCGGGCTCGAGCCCGGCGTCCACCAGGGCCGCCAGGAGCATGTCCCCGGCCACGCCGGAGAACATGTCGACGTAGGCGAGCGGCGTCTTCACGCCCGCCGCCCCGGCGCGCGCGTCGCCAGCGTCACGACGGCCTGGGCGGCGATGCCCTCGCCGCGGCCGATCGCCCCCAGCCCCTCGGCGGTCGTGGCCTTCACGTTCACCAGCTCGTCGTCGATCCCGAGGATCCCGGCGATCCGCCGCCGGATCGCGACCACGTGCGGCGCGATCCGCGGCGCCTCCGCCACCACGACGGCGTCCACGTACTCGATGGCGAAGCGCGGCGCGACGGCGTCGCGCACCCGTGCCAGCAGGTCCGCGCTGTCGGCGCCTTCCCAGGCGGGGTCGTCGGGCGGGAAGCGGTGGCCGATGTCCCGCTCACCGGCGGCGCCGAGCAGCGCGTCGGCGATCGCGTGGAGCAGGACGTCCGCGTCGGAGTGGCCCGCGGGACCCTGCGGCGCGTCGATGCGCACGCCGCCGATCACGCAGGGGCGGCCGCCCTCGAGACGATGGACGTCGTAGCCGAGACCGGTGCGGATCCGCGGCGGCCCGGCTTCCCGCCGCACCAGGGCCTCGGCCAGGTCCAGGTCCTCGGGACGCGTGAGCTTCACGTTGGCCGGCTCGCCCTCGACCGCCCGCACCGGGAAGCCGTAGCGCTCGCAGAGCGCCGCGTCGTCGGTGGCGGTGACGCCGTCGGCGGCGGCGCGCCGGTGCGCCTCGAGGAGCATCGCGCGCGGGAAGCCCTGCGGCGTCTGCGCTGCGAGCAGGCCCTCGCGCGAAGACGTGACCAGCGCGCCGCCCTGCACGCGCTTGAGCGTGTCCCCCACGGGAAGGACGGGGACGGCGCCGCTGCCCGAGCGGGCCACGTCGAGGACGCGGCGCGGGAGCGCCGGGCTCAGGAGCGGCCGTGCGGCGTCGTGCACGAGCACCACCTCCACCTCCCCGAGCGCCTCGAGACCGCGGCGGACGGAATCCTGCCGCGTGGGGCCTCCGGCCGTGACGATCGGCGTCGCGGCCGCGGCGCCGAGCGGCCCCCCGGTCGGCTCGGCACGGGGACTCGAACGGCGGACGGGGTTGCGGCGGTCGAGGACGCCGAGCATCTCGCGGCCCCGCTCGAGCTCGTCCGGCGGCAGCACGACCACGGTCCGCCGCAGCTCCGGCAGCCCGTCGAACGCCGCCAGCGCCCGCACGAGCACCGGGACGCCGCCGAGCGGCGCGAACTGCTTCCGCCGCGCTCCCCCCATGCGGCGCGCGGAGCCGGCCGCCACGAGCACGAGTCCCGCGCTCAGGGAGCCGGCGCTTCCTTCCGGTTCGCGAAGACGAGCGTTCCGGCGCGCGTCTGGTGGACGCCGGTGACCACGACCCGGACCGTGCGGCCGACCTCCTCGCGCGCGTTCTCCACGACGACCATGTTGCCGTCCTCGAGATAGCCCACCGCCTGCTCCCGCTCCTTCCCCGGCTTGACGAGCTTCACGACCAGCTCGTCGCCCTGCACGACGTCGGGCTTGAGCAGCTCCGCGAGCCGGGTCAGGTCCACCGCCTGCACGCCGTGCGCGGCGGCCTCCGACAGGAGCTCCTCGTTCTGCGTCAGGATGCGCGTATCGGTGCCCTGCGCGAACGCGAGGAGCCCCGCGGTCTCGCCGCGCGACACGTCGACCTCGCGGATGCGGACGGCGCGGTGCGGCGTCTGCTGGAGGATCCGCAGGTTCTCGAGGCCGCGCTCGCCCCGGAAGTGCTCGAGGGGGTTCCGCGATGCGGCCAGCGTCTGGAGCGAGTCCACCACGTAGCGCGGGATCACCACGTCGCCGGCGAGCAGCGGCGACTGCGCGAGCCGCACCGCCCGGCCGTCGATCAGCGCGCGCTCGCGCAGCACGAACTGCGTGGCGGACGGCGGCGCCGCCCCGGGTCCGCGCGGCGGGGAGGCGGCGCGCACGGCCGTCTGCCCCGCCACCAGCCCCACGTACCCGAGCAGGCACAGGAAGAGCAGCGCGGCCGCGCTCGCGGCGTGCACCTGCTCCCGGGTGAAGATCGCCACCAGCGGGAGCGCGCGCAGCGCGGCGAGCGCGACCATCCCCACGAGGAGGCCCAGGAGGAGCCCGGCGCCGCCGGTCAGGACCTCGCGCGCGGCGGGCGGGCTGCGCCGGATGCGCAGCTCGAGCAGGAAGCCGGCGGCGAGGACCAGCGCGCCCACTCCGAGCATCGCGAGGCTCGCGGCCCCCGGCTCGAGGAGCTGCAGCAGGGCGCCCGAGCCCAGGACGAGAAGGACGAAGAGGAGGCGGACGACGGGCACGGGCGGGACCTGCGCGGGACGCGGGCCTAGAAATCGGGGCGCGGCGTGTGGTTGTCGAAGCGGGTGAATTCGCGCGAGAAGGCGAGCTTGATCGTGCCGGTCGGACCGTTGCGGTGCTTTCCGACGATCACCTCGGCGAGTCCCGCGTCCTCGGAGCGCGTGTTGTACATGTCGTCGCGGTAGAGGAGCAGAACCAGGTCGCTGTCCTGCTCCAGGCTTCCGCTCTCCCTCAGGTCCGAGAGCGTCGGCCGGTGGTCCGTCCGCTGCTCCGGCGCGCGGGAGAGCTGCGACAGTGCGACGACGGGGACGTTCAGCTCCTTCGCGAGGCCCTTCAGCGAGCGGGAGATCACCGAGATCTCCTGCTGCCGGTTCTCGATCCGGCCCTGCGACCCGCCGACCTCCATCAGCTGGAGGTAGTCCACCACGATGAGCCCGAGGTCGATCTCGCTCTTCAGCCGCCGCGCCTTCGCGCGCATCTCGAGGATGCTGAGCGCCGGCGTGTCGTCGATGTAGATCTTGGCGTTCTGCAGCTTGTCGCATGCGCGCACGATCGCCTGCCACTCCTTCGGAGAGAGGGCGCCGATCCGCATCTTCTGCGCGTCGATGCGCGCCTCGGAGGACAGCATCCGCTGCACGAGCTGGTCCTTGGACATCTCCAGGCTGAAGATCGCGACCGGGACGTCGTTGCGGACCGACGCGTTCTGCGCGATCCCCAGACAGAGGCTCGTCTTCCCGCTGCTCGGCCGCCCCGCCACGATCACCAGGTCCGCCAGCTGGAACCCCGCCGTCATCCGGTCGAGGTCGGTGAACCCCGAGGGCACGCCCGTCACGTGGCTGGGGTTCTGCCCCAGGCTCTCGATCAGCTCGATCGTGCGGTGCAGCAGCCGGTGGATGTGGACGAACCCCTCGCGCAGCCGGCGCTCGGCGATCTCGAAGATCCGCTTCTCCGACTCGTCCAGGAGGACGTCGGCCTCCTCCGGACGCTCGAACGCGTCGGCGACGATCCGCGTACCGACGGCGATGAGCCGGCGCTTCAGGGAGTAGTCGAGGACGATCCGCGCGTGGTGCTCGACGTTCGCGGCGGTGGGGACGGCGGCGACGACCTCGCCCAGGTACGCGTCGCCCCCCGCCGCGGCGAGGGTGTTCGTGCGGCGCAGCTCCTCCCGGAGCGTGAGCGGGTCCACCGCCTGCCGACGCTCGAAGAGGGCGACGATCGCGCGGAAGATCGGCCGGTGCGCCGGGACGTGGAAATCGTCCTCGGAGAGGTGCGCCTCGACGACGCGGGCGATCGCGGTCGGATCGAGCACCATCGCCGAGAGCACGGCCAGCTCGGCCTCCGCCGAATGCGGCGGGCGCCGGCCGGCGCCGCGGAGGCGGCCCGCGGCCTCGCGCGCGGCCTCGAGCTCCCCCGCCGCGCCGATCGGAACCACCGAGTCGTCGCCGGCGCCGCTCACGAAGCGCTCACGCGCCGGCGGCCACGCGCTCGTCGTGGACGCGGCGAAGCAGCTGGACGTCCTCCCACGTGGGCCGCTTGTACTCCGGGTTCCGCAGCAGCGCGGCGGGATGGTAGGTGACGAGCACGGGCACGTCGCCGAGACGGTGCACGACGCGCCGGAGGGCCCCGATCGGCGCCGTCGTCTTCAGCACGGCACGCGCCGCCGAGGCCCCGAGGAGGAGGATGGCGGCCGGCCTCACGAGCTCGAGCTGCTCCTCGAGGAAGCCCGAGCAGGCCTGCACCTCGTCCGGCAGGGGTGCGCGGTTTCCGGGCGGCCTGCACTTCACGACGTTCGTGATGAAGACCTCGTCCCGGCCGAACCCGACCGCGTTCAGGATCTTGGTGAGGAGCTGCCCCGCGGGGCCCACGAACGCCTCCGCGCGCAGGTCCTCCTGCTGGCCCGGACCCTCGCCGATCACGAAGAGACGGGTGTGGCGCGTGCCGCTCCCGAAGACCGCGTGGGTGCGGGTCTCGCAGAGACGGCAGCGGGTGCAGCCGCGGACGCGCGCCTCGGCGTCGCGCCAGCGGGCACCGATCGGATCGGCTGCGGCCTCCGCGGCCGCCGCCGACACCGCGCCGGCAACGTCCGCCCGGCGGTCCGCGCCGACCCCGCCGCCGCTCCGGCCCCCGCCCTCCCGACCCGCCGCCGGCACCGCGTCGCGGCCCGCGCGCGACGCCTCCGGCTGGTCGCAGGCGTCCACGACGTCCACCACCGCGGCCCGGCTCGCCCGTGGTTCGTCCGGCCCGTCGCGGGGGTCCGGGACGTCCACCGCCGCCGGCGCGGCGTGCTCGCCGTACGCGGGGCGGGACTCCACGAAGAACAGCGACCGCTCGCCGAGGTCCCGGATCCGGGTGAGGACGTGGATCAGGCGCTCGCGGGGCGCGGCCATCGGCAGGGTCGAGAGGGGGCGCGCCTCCCGGGGAGGCGACGGGTCAGGCCGCGCCCACCGGCTGGGGTCGCCCGGCGGTGAAGAGGTCCCAGAGCCGTGACGCGAGCTCGGGCTTGGGCAGACGCGGGAGCTCGATGCGCTGGCCGTCGCGTCCCAGGACCAGCACCCGGTTCGTGCCCTCCCCGAACCCGGCCCCCGGCTCGAGCGGGTCGTTGGCGACGATCCAGTCCAGACCCTTGACGCGGAGCTTCGCGCGCGCGTGCTCCTCGAGGTTCTCCGTCTCGAGCGCGAAGCCGATCAGCACCTGTCCGTCGGCACGCGCGACCGAGACCTCGTGCAAGATATCCTCGGTGCGTTCGAGCGGAAGACTCCGGACCGCGGCCTCCTTCTTGATCTTCTGCGACTGGAGCTCGGCGGGACGGTAATCCCCGACCGCGGCGGTCATCACCACCACGTCCGCGCCCGCCGCGTGCTCCAGCGTGGCCGCACGCATTTCGGCGTGCGTCGTGACGCGCACCACGCGCGCCCGCGCGGGTGCGGCCAGGTGCGTGGGGCCGCTCACGAGCGTCACCCGCGCGCCGCGGCGCAGCGCCTCGTCCGCGAGCGCGTACCCCATCGCCCCGGTGGACGGGTTGGAGACGTACCGCACGGGGTCGATCCACTCGCGCGTGGGACCCGCCGTCACCAGCACCGCACGCCCCGCCAGCGACGTGTCGGCCGCGCACGCGCGCTCGATCGCCTCGCAGATCCGCTCGACGGCGGGCAGCCGGCCCTCGCCGTGATCGCCGCAGGCGAGCTCGCCCGCGTCGGGCTCGAGCACCTGCACGCCCCGTGCCCGGAGGCGCTCGAGGTTCTCGCGCAGCACGGGCTGGGCGAGCATGCGCGCGTTCATCGACGGAACGAGCAGGACGGGCGCATCGGTCGCGGCGACCGACGTCGTGAGGAGGTCGTCGGCCAGTCCTGCGGCGAGCTTGCCGATGACGTCGAACGTGGCGGGGACGACGGCGAACGCGGAGATGCCGCGGGCGAAGAACAGGTGCGGGTAGCGCGCGTACGGCCCGTCGAGGCCGCGCGCCCGGAACGTCGAGGTCCCGACGGGCCCGTTGCCCAGCGCCTCGAAGAGCGCCGGCGAGACGAGCCGCCGGGCGTTCGCGGTGAGGATCACGCGGACGCGGAATCCGCGCCGGCGCAGCTCGCGCAGCACGTCGGCCGCCCGGTACGCCGCGATCCCGCCCGCCACGCCGAGCGTGACGGCCCTCGGCCCCGGCCCGCCGGATGTCGGCGTCGCAGCGTCGCTCACGCGGGGTCGCCGACGGCGGGTCGCGGCCGCCGCCTCAGCCGAGGGTCTTCTGCTTGGGCTGGATGTCGTAGACGAGCTTCCCCTCGGTGAGCTCCTCGAGGGCGCGAGTCGTGTACTTCTTCTTCCACTCCTTGCCGCCGACCTTGGGGAGCTCGTTCAGCTTCCGCGCGTAGGCCGCGGCGACCATCACGCCGGTGTACTTGCTGCCGGTGACCTTCGCCGCCTGTCCGGGGGTGAACACCTTCATCGCTGTGAACCTCCTCCGGCGACGCTGAACGCCGCCTCGATCCAGGTCGTCCAGTTCTCGATCCTCGTCCGCCTCTGCTCCTCGGCCCGCAGGATGTGACCGAAGAGCTCGACCGTGACCGCCAGATCCTCGTTCACGAGCACGTACGCGTAGCGCTTCGCGACCTGGATCTCCCGCACGCCGCGAGCCAGCCGGTCGCGCAGCGCCTCCTCGTCCTCGGTGCCGCGGGCCCGGAGCCGCTCCGCCATGGCCTCCAGCGACGGCGGGAGCAGGAAGATGGAGACCGCGAACGGGTACTCCGAGAGGAGCACGCGCGCGCCCTGCACGTCCACGTCGAGCAGGATGTGCCGGCCTCGCGCGAGCGCCTCGTCGATGGCGGCCCGAGGCGTGCCGTAGTAGTGCCCGTGGACCCGCGCCCACTCCGCGAAGCGGCCGGCGTCCGCGCGCGCCAGGAACTCCCGCTCCGAGACGTACTCGTAATCGCGCCCGGAGCGCTCCCCCTGCCGCGGCGGCCGCGTGGTGCTGGAGACCGCGAACGCGAGCTCCGGGAACCGGTCGAGCAGGGCCCGCGCCACGCTGGTCTTCCCCGCGCCCGAAGGCGCCGAGAGGACGATCGGAAACGAGCGGCGGATCAGGCGCGGAGACGCACCGCCGGTCACTCCACGTTCTCCACCTGCTCCCGCAGCTTCTCCAGCTCGTTCTTGATCCCGATGACCTCCTGGGCGATCCGCGCATCGTTCGCCTTGGAGCCCATCGTGTTCGTCTCCCGGAGCATCTCCTGGAGGACGAAGCCCAGCTGCCGCCCCGAGGGACCGGCCGCCGCGAGCGTCTCGCGAAAGAGCGCGACGTGCGAGCGGAACCGCGTGACCTCCTCGGAGATGTCGAACCGGTCGGCGAGGAGCGCCACCTCCTGCGCGAGGCGCGCCTCCCCCAGCTCGTCCACGCCGCCCAGGAGTTCCCGCAGCTTGGCCGCGAGGCGCTCCCGCTCCCGGAGCTCCCGCTCGGGTGCGAGGCCCTCGATCCGGGCCACGGCCGCTTCCGCCGCGGCGAGCCTGACCTCGAGGTCCTCGCGCAGCCGCTCGCCCTCGGCGTCGCGGAGCGCCACGAGATCGCCGAGCGCGGCGCTCAGCGCGGCCGTGGCGAGGCCCGCGAACGCCTCCTCCGCCAGGGGCTCGCGCGCCTTCCGCTCGATGACCCCGGGGAGCGTCAGCACCTGGGTGAGGTCCACGGCGCCGTCGGTGCCCGCGAGCTCGCGGACCTCCGCCAGCGCCGCCAGATACGCGCGCACCGTGTCGCGGTTGACCGTCACCGCGGCCTCGGCCCTGGGGTCTGCCGCGAGGTCGAAGCTCGCGGTGGCGTGGCCGCGCTCGATCCGCGCCCGCAGCTCCGCGGTGACCCGTGCCTCGAGCGACACGTACGCCCGCGGCAGCCGCACCGTCGCGGTGAAGAACCGGTGATTCACCGTCCGCACCTCGACGGTGAGGCGGACCCCGTCGGCCGCGGCTTCCCCGCGGCCGAATCCGGTCATGCTGCGGACCACGGGCGGCTCCTCGAAAGCCCGGTAAGGT
>DATBJZ010000142.1:0-2280 GCA_036556125.1 Gemmatimonadota bacterium
CGCGCACACCCGCCGCCTCCGCGCACTCGAAGAGGCTCGCACCCTCGTGCGCGGGCACGACGACGCCATCGATCGTGACGGCCGGGGTCTCCGGGGCCATGGTGGCGCTCGGTACGGCGCTCACGCCGTCCTTGTTTCACCTACGCTCCCGGCATCAACAACTGGAACCTGTCCCTCTTCAAGAATCTCCCGCTCGGCGCTTCCCAGCGGCGGCTGCAGTTCCGGGTCGAGGCGTACAACCTGCTCAACCACACGCAATTCGGTCCAGCGCCGGGCGTGAACGTGAGCACGGCCACCGGCGGCCAGGGCGTGGGCAACACGGTCCGCTTCGAGGCGGCGGGCCGTCAGGTGAACACGAACTTCGGCAAGGCGACGAGCGCGCGGAACGCCCGGATCATCCAGGGTCGGTGCGGTTCAGCTTCTGACCTCGGCCGCGGTCAGCGCACGAGCACGTAACCGCGGTCCTTGCCGGTGCGGTCGCGGTAGCGGCCGACGATGTCGCCGCGCGGGTTGATGCCGGTCGCCACGGTCTGGATCACGTTCGCGGCCGGGAAGTCGATCGTGGTGTAGACGCCGTCCTCGAGCAGGAAACCGTGCGTCGCACCGGCCGCGTCGCGGTATTGACCCGCGATCGCGCCGGCGGGGTTGATGCCGACGCCGAACAGCATCCCTCCCGTGCTCGCCGCGTCCGGAACGTCGATCGAGGTGAACTCGCCGTCATCCAGCAGGAACGAGTGGAAGATGTTGTCGGCGCTGCGGTAGCTGCCCACGATCCGGCCCTGCGGGCTGATTTGGAACGCCTCGGTGAAGTTCGCGCCCGGAAACTCGAAGGTCGTGAACTCGCCTTCGCTCAGCAGGAAGGCGCGGAAGGGCGCGCCCGCGACCTGATAGGACCCCACGACGTCCCCGCGGGCGTTGATGCCGAGCGCCCGCGTCGTCGCGGCGCCGGGGACGTCGATCCCAGTGAACGCGCCGTCGCTCAGCCGGAACCCGTGGAAAGGCCCGCCGGCGACGGAGTAGAAGCCGACGATCTCGCCGGATGGACTTATCCCGATCGGGATCGTGGAAGTCGCGCCCGGCCGGTCGAAGGTGGTCAGCTCTCCGCGGACGCGCAGCAGTCCGTGGAACGTACCGTCGGTGGCGGAGATGTAGAAGCCCACGATGTGCCCTTGCGGGTTGATGCCGAACAGCCGCGTGTGCGCGGAACCCGGCCAATCGATCACCGTGAATCCCGGCTCGTCCCTGGCCGCCTGAAGGTCACCCGCGACGGCCGCGGCAACGATCAGGAGCACCGACGTCAGGGTCGTCCGTTTCCGCGTCATGTACACCTCCAACGCCCAACCACGTCCGCAGGCCATGGCGCCGCAGCGGCGGGAAGGCTTCCGTGTACGTGCACCGGGTGGAGGGTCGCGGCGGACGGTTCGGCCGAGTGCGCAGGACTGTACTCCCGTGCGGGTGTGTGTCAAGCGGAATCTGCGCCGGCGATCGAAGTGGCGCGCGCGGGCCGGTTGCGACATGATCGCCCCCGTGATCCTCGGCGAGAAGACGCGCCTGCGGCGCCCGGAGCGGGCCGACCTGCCGCGCTTCGCGGCCTGACCGATAGGGGTTTCCTTCTGCGGCCCGGCTGGGGGCCCGGGCCGGTTCGAAAGCGGAGGGCCTCAGGGGGCGCCCGGAAGGGAGGGCGAGGGCCTGCGGAGTCCTGGGTCCGGGAGGCGGGGAGGGCCTGAAATGAGCCTGAGACGCGGGGTTGGCCCGAGTCGTCGCCTTTCGGGCGGATAAGTCCTCTCTCGGGGCGGCAAGCGGGTCGATGTCAGGACCAGTCGGCCGGCACTCCCCAACCCTCTCCCTGCTCGGCGACGCTGAGGATCTCGCGAGCGGGCGGGGGCCTGTCCTTCTGCGGCGAGCGCAGGTCGAGATGTTCGAGGATTCTGTTGATGGAGTGCTGATAGTGGGCGGCGCCTCGGGCGCGATTCGAGTACGCGCCGTAGAACAGCGTACGGTGCTGTCCCGGATCAGGGATGTGGTCACTCATGCGGGCGAGCCACTCGAGAGGGTCCATGGCCTCGAAGTTTCGTCCGAGCGATGGGTTGATCCGCGAGCGGTAGAGCACCGCCTACCGGCCGTCGAGGGAGACGAGCCGCCGCTGTGGATCACGCAGGGGGCTATCGCCCGTGGGCTGAGCTTCTGGCGCGCACGCTCTCGGTGGACGTTCTCGCCTGCCCCAGGTGCCAGGGATCGTCCTTGTCTCCCCTACGCTCCTCTCAGTGCTCGTTGCGCAAC
>DATBJZ010000143.1:0-15006 GCA_036556125.1 Gemmatimonadota bacterium
CCGGAGATCGAGCGTCGCCGGATGACCTTCTTCGAGGCGAACACGGCGCTCGCGCTCGACCACTTCGCGCGCCGGCGGTGCGACGTCGCCGTGCTCGAGACCGGGATGGGTGGGCGTCTCGACGCCACGACCGCCACGGACGCCGCGGTGTGCGTGCTGACGCGCATCGCCTACGACCACCGCGAGTACCTGGGGCGCACGCTCCGCGCGATCGCGGGGGAGAAGGCGGCGATCCTGCGCGGCGGCGCGCCGGGCTTCTCGGCGCCGCAGCACCCGGACGCCGCGCGCGCGATCCGGGACGCGGCGGCGCGGGCCGGGTCCGACGTGTCGTTCGTGACGGTCCCCGGCGACGTCCGCGTGACGGAGGGCGGGACCGCCTTCACGTGGTCGGGCGTCCGCGTGCGGCTCCGGATGGTGGGGCGGCACCAGGCGCAGAACGCGGTCCTCGCGCTCGAGGCCCTGCGGCGCCTCGTCCCCGAGGTCCCGCCGCGGGCGCTCGCCGACGCGGTGGGGGCGGTCGAGGTCCCCGGACGCTTCCAGCGGGTGGCCGGCCCGGGCGGCACCCTCCTGCTGGACGTCGGGCACAACCCCGACGCGCTGGACGCCTTCGCGCTCGCCGCGTCGGAGGCCTACCCGGCCCGCGAGCTGCGCGCGTTCGTCGGAATGCTCCGCGACAAGGACCTGGCGGGTTCGCTCGCCCGCCTGGCCTCCGCCGTGCGCCCCCCGCTGCTCGTCGGCTCCGCCGCGTCGGCGCCCCCCGGTCGGCTGCTGCGCCGCGCCGACTGGATGCGGGTTCCCGCCGCGCACCGCGGCGCGTCGGCGTGGGTCGGGAGCGTCGCGCGCGGCCTGGCGCTGCTCGAACGCTGGCAGGCGGCCGGCGAGGGCCGGATCGCCGCCGTGGTCGGCTCGTTCACGTCCGTCGGCGAGGCGATGGAGCGGCTGGGACTGGACCCGCTTCGCGGGTGACGCGGCCGGCCCCGCGCGTTGACCCGCCGCGGGGCGCGCCGCATCTTCGCCGCTTCCCTCCACCGGTCCCGGGTCCGTCTTGGAGAGCCTCAAGGGCACCCGCGATTTCTTCCCCCCCGAGATGCGCGTGCGCCGCTGGCTGGAGTCGCGCTGGCGCGAGGTCGCCGAGGGATACGGCTACGAGGAGGTGGACGGTCCGGTCCTCGAGCCGCTCGAGCTCTACACGCGGAAGTCCGGCGACGAGATCGTGCGCCAGCTCTACCGCTTGCGCGACGCCGGCGGGCGGGAGGTCGCGCTGCGGCCGGAGATGACGCCGACGCTCGCGCGGATGCTCGCCTCGCGTGCGGCGTCGCTGCCGCGGCCCCAGCGGTGGTACTCCGTCCCCCGCCTCTTCCGGTACGAGCGGCCGCAGCGCGGACGCCTCCGGGAATTCTTCCAGCTCAACCTGGACGTCTTCGGCGTGGCGGACGAGTCCGCCGACGCGGAGCTGGTCTGCGCCACGGCGGACGCGTTGCGCGCGGCCGGGCTGGAGGACGCCGAGTTCCGCGTGCGCGCCAGCGACCGTCGCCTCGTGGACGCGCTGCTCGAGGCCGAGGGCGTCGAGAGCACGCGCCGGCCCGCCGTGCTGGCCGCCGTGGACCGGCTGGACCGCGCGCCCGAGGATGCGCGCGCGGCGCTGGACCGCGCCGGCTGGCGCGCCGCGGACGCCGAGCGCGTGCTGGCGCTCTTCGGGCGGCCCGTGCACGAGGCCGTCGCGGCGGCGCGGGACCCGGCCGTCGCGCGCGCCGCCGAGCCGCTGGGCCGCCTCGCGGACCTCGTGGACGCGGGCGGCGCGGGCGGCGTGCTGGAGCCCACGCTGCGCGTCGTGCGGGGACTCGCGTACTACACGGGGATCGTGTTCGAGGCCCACCCGACCGCGGCCGGGTTCCGGGCGCTCTGCGGGGGCGGGCGCTACGACGCGCTGCTCGAGGACCTCGGCGGCCCGGCGCTCCCGGCGGCGGGGTTCGGGATGGGCGACGCCGTCCTGCACGAGCTGCTCCGCGAGCTGGGCCGGCTGCGCGAGCCCGCCCGCCGCCTCGACCTCGCCGTGATCCCGGCGACGGCGGGGGACCTGTCCGATGCGGTTGCCCTCGCCCGGGGCGCGCGCGCGGCGGGCCTCGCGGTGGAGACGGGGCTTCGCGGCGGAGGGGTCGGGAAGCAGCTCGCGCGGGCGGCCGCGAACGGGGCGCGCCTGGCGGTCGTGACGGGGGAGGAGGAGCGGCGCACCGGGCGGCTCCGCCTGCGGGACCTGGCGTCCGGCGCGGAGCGCGAGGTCCCCGCGGCGGATCTGGCGCGCGCCGCGGGCGGGATCCTCCGCGGCCCCGAGACCGGGGGCTGAGCGTGCGCGAGACCCTGCTGATCCTCGACTTCGGCTCGCAGTACACGCAGCTCATCGCGCGGCGGGTCCGCGAGCTCCGCGTCTACTGCGAGATCCACCCCTGGAGCCGAGCGGGCGCGGCCCTCGAGTCGCTCCGTCCCCGGGGCGTGGTCCTCTCCGGCGGACCGGCGAGCGTCACCGACCCCGGCGCCCCGTCCCTCGCGCCCGAGGTCCTGAGCGCGGGCGTCCCGGTTCTCGGCATCTGCTACGGCATGCAGCTCCTCGCCCACGACCTGGGCGGCGCCACGCGTCCCGGCGCGCGGCGCGAGTACGGCCGCACGCCGGTGGTCGTGCGGTCGCCGGCGTCGCTCTTCGGCGGCTTCTCCGAGGGCGACACGCTGACCACGTGGATGAGCCACGGCGACGACATCGAGCGCCTGCCCGGCGGGTTCGACGTGCTGGCCGTCTCGGGGCCGGAGACGGGGCCCGCTCACGCCGGGGGCAACGGCGGGGCGCCGGCCGGCGTGGCCGATCCGGCACGCCGGCTCTACGGCCTCGCCTTCCATCCCGAGGTCGCGCACACCGAGCGGGGGAGCGAGATCCTCGAGAACTTCCTGTTCGGCGTCTGCGGCTTCTCGCCGAGCTGGACGATGGCGTCCTTCGCCGCCGACGCGGTCGAGAAGGTCAGGGCGACGATCGGCGGGGCCCGGGCGCTCTGCGCGATCTCGGGCGGCGTGGACTCCGCCGTGGCGGCGGCGCTCGTGCACCGCGCGATCGGCGACCGGCTCACGTGCATCTTCGTGGACACCGGGCTCCTCCGCCTCCACGAGGGCGAGCAGGTGGTCGCCACGCTCGGCCGGCACATGGGGTTGAACCTGCTCGCGGTGGACGCCGCGCCGCGCTTCCTGTCGGCGCTCGAGGGCGTGACGGATCCCGAGGAGAAGCGGCGCCGGATCGGCCGCGCGTTCGTTGAGGTCTTCGAGGAGGAGGCGGCGCGGCTCGGCGAGGGCGCGGGGTTCCTCGTGCAGGGCACGGTGTATCCCGACGTGGTGGAGTCCGCGGTCGGGCCCGGACCGGCGGTCACGATCAAGACGCACCACAACGTGGGCGGGCTCCCGGCCGAGATGAACCTCCGCGTGGTCGAGCCCCTGCGGGAGCTCTTCAAGGACGAGGTGCGGCAGGTCGGCCGCGAGCTGGGTCTCCCCGAGGAGCTCGTCGGGCGGCATCCGTTCCCGGGGCCCGGACTCGCCATCCGCGTCCTCGGCGAGGTCACGCCCGAGCGGCTCGACCTCCTGCGGCGCGTGGACGCGATCTACCTCCAGGAGATCCGCGCAGCGGGGCTCTACGACGCCATCTGGCAGGCGTTCGCCGTCCTCCTCCCGGTCCGCGCCGTCGGGGTGATGGGGGACTACCGCACCTACGAGAGCGTCGTCGCGCTCCGTGCGGTGACGTCGACGGACGGGATGACCGCGGACTGGTATCCGTTCCCACCGGACGTGCTGGGGCGGGTCGCGAACCGCGTCGTGAACGAGGTGCGCGGCGTGAACCGCGTGACGTACGACGTGAGCTCGAAGCCGCCGGCGACGATCGAGTGGGAGTGACGGACCCGGCGACCGCGCCGGGGGCTGCACGCGACGACCGAGGGGCGCGACGCGCGGGTCGCGCGACGGCCCCGGGATCCCGCGCCGGGCCGGCCGCGGTCGCGCGGGCTCGCCGCCCCGCGTGGCGCCGCCTGGCCGCCGTGGCCGCCGCGGCGCTCCTGCCGGCGTGCGCCGCGTCGATCCGGGAGTCCGCCTCGCGGGCGGCCGACGGCCTGCCGGCGGGGACGGCGGCGCGCCTGCTGGCGCGCGACTGGGAGGCGCTGGAGGGCGGCCGGCGCTTCCTCGACCTCCGGCTCAGCGACCGCGTGCGGGCGCTGAGCGGCGAGGGGGCGCTGCTCTACGGGACCGAGCCGCTGCGGCTGCGGCTCGAGGTCTTCGGCCCGCACGCGACGCCGGTGCTGTCGCTCGTGCAGCGCGGCGACAGCCTCGCCGTCCGGCTCCACGAGGAGGGCCGGCTCGTGCAGGGCCTCGCCGGCGACCCGGCGTTCGCCGACCTCGCGGGGGGCCGCGGCTTCACCGGCCAGGAGATCCTGGGCGCGCTGCTCGGGGCCTACGACGCGGCCGCGCTGGTGGAGGGGCCCGCGGACACCGTGGCCTGGCGCGACGGGGACGAGCTGAACGTGGCCCTGCTCGAGCCCGACCGGGCGCACCTCTTCACGTGGGAGGCCGCGGACTCGACGCTGCTCGAGTACCGTCAGGACCGCGGCGGCCGCGCCGCGTACCGCGTCCGGTTCGGCGACTGGCGGACCGTGGAGGGGCGGCGGCGGCCGTTCCGGATCGAGGCGCAAGACGTGGCCGGCCGGCGCACCCTCCGCGCCGCCGTGAGCCGCGAGACGTTCGTCCCGGAGCCCGACGATGCCTTTCGACTGCCGCCCTCCTGAACGGCGCGCCCGCGGCGCACGCGAGGCCGCCGCGCTCGCCGCCGGCGCGGCGCTCGCCGCGGCCGCCCTCCTCGCCGGCGGGGCCGCCTGCGGCTACAGCTTCCGGTCGCAGCTGCCGGCGCACCTGCAGACGATCTACATCCCCACGCTGGGGAACGAGACCAGCGAGTTCGGGCTGACGCAGCTGCTGACGGACGCGCTGACGCGCGAGTTCCTGAACCGGTCGGCCCTGACCCCCGGCACGGAGGACGGCTCCGACGCGGAGCTCCGCGGCACGATCACCGGCTTCGCGGAGCGCGCGGTCACCTTCGAGAGCGGCGAGGACGTGACCGTCTTCACGCGCCAGGTGGTGATCTCGCTCGACGTGGAGCTCGTGGACCGCGTGGAGAACGAGGTGCTCTGGTCGGACCCGAACCTGACCGAGTTCGGCGAGTTCACCGAGGAGGAGGGCCGCGAGCGGGGCGTGGACCGGGCCGTGGTGAAGATCGCCGAGACCATCCTGAGCCGCGCGGCGGAGGACTTCTAGTGGACGGCCGACGGGGCGGCGCCTTGGGCTGCCTGCTGCAGCTCGTCGCGCTGGCGGCGGTGGTGTACGTCGCGGTCCAGCTCGGGAAGCCGCACTGGGAGCGCTGGCGCTTCGAGAACGAGATGGGGGCGCAGGCCGGAACCGCCGCGGTGAACGACGACGCCGAGATCCGCGCCAGCCTGCTGGCGGTGGCGGAGGACATGGGGCTTCCGCTGGACCCGCGGAACCTCCGCATCGAGCGGGGTCCCCGCACGATCGGCGTGTCGGCGGCGTGGACGAGGGTGGTCGTCTTGCCCGGGTTCCGGAAGGAGCTTCATTTTTCCCCGCAGGTGACCTCCCCGATCACGCGAACGCCCCCGTGAGCCCGCTCTCCCGCTCGGTCCTCATCCTCAACGGACAGTACGAGCCCCTCACCGTCTGTCACGCCCGCCGGGCGCTGATCCTGCTCGTCCTGGGCCGGGCGGAGATGGTGGAGGCCTCCGGCCACACGGTGCGCTCGCCGGTCGCCGTGTTCCCCGTGCCGAGCGTGATCCGCGTGCCGCGCGCGGTCCGGCCGCACCGCCGGGCGCTGCCCCTCACCAAGAAGAACGTCCTCCGCCGGGACGGGCACCGCTGCCAGTACTGCGGGTGCACGACGGGGAAGATGACGGCCGACCACGTCGTGCCGCGCTCCCGCGGCGGGGCCGAGTCGTGGCGCAACCTCGTCTGCGCCTGCGCCGCCTGCAACCGCCGCAAGGGCAACCGCACGCCGCAGCAGGCGGGCATGGAGCTGCTCCGTGCGCCGGCCACCCCGCTGGGACTGGGCGCCGTCGCCCTTCTCGGCGTGCTGCCCGACCCCGCCTGGCGCGCGTTCCTCCGCAGGGAGCACCTCGCCGGCGCGGCCGAGTGATCCCGCCGGCGGCGACCGTCGCGTTCATCTCCCGCGGCGCGCCGCTCGGCTCGCCGCGGGCGACCCCTGCCCAGACCGCGGCCGACACCGTCGCCGCGGCGAGCGATCCCTCCGACGTCGTTCGCGGGCTGGACGAGTTCCTCGCGTGGGCGGTGGACGCCGCCCTCCGCCTCGCGCCCCGCATCCTGCTCGCGGCGGTCGTGTTCCTCGCGTTCCTCGCCCTCGCGTGGCTCGCGCGGTCGCTCCTGCGCCGGGTGCTGCGGCGCAGCCACCTCCAGGGCTCCGTGGCGGACCTGCTGCTCGCGCTGCTCGGCTACGCCGTGGGCGCGCTCGGTCTCGTCCTGGCGCTCGAGAACCTGGGCCTGGACGTCACCTCGGTCATCGCGGGGCTCGGGATCCTCGGGATCGCGCTGGGCTTCGCGGCCAAGGACACGCTCGCGAACCTGATCGCCGGGATCACGGTCCTGTGGGACCGCCCGTTTCGGGTGGGCGACAGGATCGAGGTCGCGGGCAGCCTCGGCATCGTGCGCAGGATCACGCTGCGCACGACGCGGCTGGACACGGCGCGCAACGAGGTCGTGATCCTGCCGAACCAGACGATGGTGACCGAGAAGATCGTGAACCACACGATGCACTCCCGCCTGCGGGTGGACGTCCCCTTCGGGATCGCGTACCGACACGACGTGCCCGAGGCGCGGCGCGCGGTCCTCGAGTCGGTGCGCGGGGACGAGGACGTTCTCGAGGATCCGGCCCCGCAGGTCGTGGTCACGGAGCTCGCGTCCTCGAGCGTGAACCTCGAGCTCCGGATCTGGCTCCGCGACCCCCGCTCCGAGCTGGCGGCGCGGCTGCGTTACGTCGAGCGCGTGAAGTCGGTGCTCGACGAGGCCGGCATCGAGATTCCCTTCCCGCAGCTCACGCTGCACGTGCCCGAGGCCAGCCCCGCTCCACCGCCCGACGGCGGCGCGGGCGGGCGGACCGCGGAGCCGGCCGCCGCGGACTCGGCGCGGGCTCCCGCGGAACCGGCCGACGGCGCCGACGGCTCGACGACGCGCGCGCGGGCCGGGGGGGGCGCGGCGGGCGCCGGGGAGTCCGCGCGCCGGCGCGGCGTCGGCTCGGAATGACCACGGCGGCCGCCGCGGTCCGCGAGGTCGAAGGCCGCGCGGGACCCCTGGCGGCCCTCCTGATCGAGGGGCTCGGCGACGGTCCCGAGGGGCGTCCGCTCCTGGCGGGCATCACCACGGCGGCGCGGAGCTTCCGGTGGCGCGACCGCGCCGAGGACGCGCGCACGGCCGACGCCTTCGAGGCGGTCGACGAGCTGGCCCGCGCCTTCGGCGGGTGGGCGAGGGTGGAGCAGGTCCACGGCGTGGACCTGGTGGAGCTGGGGGGCGGCCTTTCCGCCGCCGCGTCGGCCGCCGGGCCGGGGGACGCCGCCCCGCCGCGCGAGGCCGCCGAGCCGGGCGGTGCGGCCGCGACCCGGCCCACCGCCGGACGCGCAGACGGGCTGCTTCGTCGGGGCGCCGCCGCCGGGCCGCGGCTCCTGACCGTCACCGTCGCGGACTGCGTTCCCGTGTACCTTTCGTGGCCCGGCGGCTACGGGCTCCTGCACGCGGGGTGGCGCGGGATCGCGGGGGGGATCCTCGAGGCGGCGGTGCGCCGCGCCGGCGCTCCCCCCGCCGCGCTCCGGATCCACCTGGGGCCGGCGATCGGCGGCTGCTGCTACGAGGTCGGCCCCGAGGTCGAGGCGGCGCTCTTCGGCGGCCCGGAAGGCCGCGAGGCCGCCCGCGACGCGGGCGCGCTCCTGGGTCGCGCCGGTCCACGGCGGGCGGCGGACCTCCGGCGCGCGCTCGGCCTGCGCGCGGCCGCGCTCGGCCTGCCGCCGGACGCCGTGACGGCGTCGGCGTCCTGCACCGCGTGCGACGCGCGCCTGCACTCCTTCCGCCGCGGGGGCGGGGCGGAGGCGCTCCGGCTGATGCTGGCCTTCTTCGGGGAGCCGCTGCCGGGCTGAGCCCGCCGCTTGCGCCGCGGCGGACCGCGTGCTAGGTTCCCGCCAACGTGGGGTGCGGCCGCCCCACGTTTTTCGTTTCCCGGGCCCTCGGCCCGTCCCCTCCCCGATGCGCGAGACCGAGATCGCCGACCTGGTGGCGGAGGCGGTCGCCTCCCGCGGCGCCGACCTGGTCGAGGTGCGGCTCTCCGGTCCGGCAGGCCGGCCCGTCCTGCGCGTGTACGTGGACGTCCCCGGCGGCACGACCGCCGACGCCTGCGCCGAGATCAGCCGCGCCGTCGAGGCGCGCCTCGACGCCGAGCGGCCGCTGGGCGAGCGCTACGTGCTCGAGGTCTCCAGCCCGGGCCTGGACCGGCCGCTGCGCACCGCGGCGGACTTCCGGCGCCTGCAGGGGCGCGCGGTCGAGGTCGAGACCGCCGGCGCGTCCGGCGCGGGGGCGCACGTCGGCACCGTCGAGCACGTCGGGGAGGCGGCCGGCGGGTTCACCCTGCGGCTCCGTCCGCTCGACGGCGGCCGCGAGCTGGAGCTGCCCGGTGACGCGATCCTCCGCGCGCGGGCGCGCCTCGAGCCGCCGCGGGGCGCCCGGCAGCCCGGGCGGCGCGCCGCCCGCAGGCGCGGGGGCGGAGGCGGGGAGCGCGGCCGCGGAGGCCGCGCGGAAGGACCGATGCGAAAGGACGAGAGATGACCGTCAACATCCTGGACGCCCTGGGCGCGATCACGCGCGAGCGCGCGATCGCACGCGACGAGCTCCTCGAGATGCTCAAGGCGAGCCTCGTCGCCGGAGTGAAGCGCAAGTACGGCCCCGAGGCGAACGCCGAGGTCGCGATCGAGCCGGAGTCGGGACGGATCCGCATCCAGCTCGTGAAGGAGGTCGTCGAGGAGGTCGTGAATCCCGACGGTCAGATCTCCGTCGAGGACGCCCGGGCGCTCGACCTCGAGGGGATGGAGGAGGTGAAGGTCGGCGACACCGTCACCTCGCCGGACTGGGAGGTGGGGATCCAGGACTTCGGCCGGATCGCCGTGCAGGCCGTGAAGCAGATGATCACCCAGCGCGTCCGCGAGGAGGAGCGCAACAAGGTCCGCGCCGAGTACGGCGGGCGGATCGGCGAGCTGCTCTCCGGCACGGTCCAGCAGGTCGAGAAGGGCAACTGCCTCGTGTTCCTGAACCGCCAGACCGAGGCCATGCTGCCGGGTCGCGAGCAGGTGCGCCGCGAGCACTGGCGGCAGGGCGACACCGTGCGGGCGGTGCTCATCGACATCCGCGAGACGACCAAGGGCCCGCAGCTCATCCTCTCGCGGACGAACCCGGCCTTCGTGAAGGCCCTGTTCCAGCTCGAGGTGCCGGAGATCCAGCAGGGGATCGTCGAGATCCGGGCGCTGGCACGCGAGCCGGGGAGCCGCTCGAAGATCGCCGTCTGGTCGCGCGACGATCACGTGGACCCCGTCGGCGCCTGCGTGGGCCTCAAGGGCAGCCGGGTGCAGGCGGTGGTCAGCGAGCTCGCGGGCGAGCGCATCGACATCGTGCAGTGGACCGACGAGCCCCGGGCGTTCATCGAGCGGGCGCTGAGCCCCGCCGAGGTGTACCGGATCATCCTGCAGGACGAGGAGACGGTCGGGGAGAAGGCGGCGACGGTCGTGGTCGCGCCAGACCAGCTCTCGCTCGCGATCGGGCGGGCCGGACAGAACGTGCGCCTCGCCTCCAAGCTGACGGGACACCGCCTCGACCTGATCAGCAAGGAGGAGTACATCGCGCGCGAGAAGGAGCTCCTCTTCGGGGGCAAGAAGGACATCTTCAAGCCGGTCACGCCGGCGGCCGAGGAGCAGTCGGCCGAGGCGGGCGCAGGGGCCGGTGCGCCGCCGGCGCCCGAGGCGGGTGCGGCGGCCGAGATCGCGCAGCGGTTCTCGGGCGAGAACTTCCCGCTGGCCGAGGTGCCCGGGCTCGAGCCCGCGGCCGTCGAGGCGCTCGCGGCGGCCGGGTACCGGACGTTCGACGACATCATCGATCTCGAGGAGGAGGAGCTCGGGGCCGTTCCCGGGCTCGCCCCGGAAGCCGCTAAGATGTTGATGGGCCTCATCGAACAATTGACAGTGGAAGTCGACGAAGGATATGATGAGGCCGACGCCGCCCCGGAGCCGGGCGAGGAGTAGCCGGGCGCCCGCTCCGCAGGCCCCCCGCGCCGGGGACTCCCGCCGGCGCGTCCTGTCGCTCCTCGGTTTCGCCGTCCGCTCCGGGCGCCTGACGCCCGGCTTCGCGCTGACCCGCCAGGGGCTCGCGGCCGGCGAGGTTCACTTCGTCCTGGCGGCGGACGACCTGGCGCCGCGCCGGCTCGAGGCGCTGCGCCGCGTCGCCCGCGAGCGCGGGGTCCCCGTGGTCGAGGGGTGGACCCGCGCCGAGCTCGGCGCGCTCCTGGGCCGCGGGGCGACGGGGGCGGCCGGCATCACGGATCCCGACCTGGCCCGGGGAATGGCCGGCGCGCCGCGGCCTCCGCGGCGGCGCCGCTGACGAACACCGCACGACACCCGAAGGGAAGGCACGTGGCGAAGCACCGCATCTACGAGGTCGCGAAGCAGTTCCACGTCTCCAGCGAGGCGATGGTGAACCTCATTCGCGGGATGGGGATCTCCGTCAAGAACCACATGTCGAGCATCGAGGACGACGTGGTCCGCCTCGTGAAGGCGAAGTTCGACGAGGAGAAGGAAGCGGTCCGCCACGAGGAGGAGGACCGGCGCAAGAAGTTCGAGGCCGCGCGCCGGCAGAAGGCGAGCCAGGCGCGCGCGGAGGCCGCTCCCGCCCCGGCCGCGCCGGCGGCGCCCTCGACGGCGGCCCCGCAGACGCCCGTGCGCCCTTCCGCGCCGCCCCCCGACGTGCCGGCCCCGCCGCGCCCGCAGGCGCCCCTGCCGCCGGCACAGCCCGCCACCCCCGCGCCGCAGGCGGCGAGGCCGGCGTCCCCGGCCGGTCCCCCGCCGCGCGTCAGCCGTCCGGACGGCGGCCGTCCCGCCGCCGCGCCGGTCGCGGCCGCGCCCGGCGCCAACGGAGGCTCGCCGGCCGCCGCGGACGGCGACCGCCGCCGCACGCGCCGCCGCCGCCGGCGCCGCGTGGACCAGCGCGTCGTCGAGGAGAACCTCCGGCGCACGCTGATCAAGATGGAGTCGCGCGCCCCCAAGCGGCGGAGGCGGCGCGAGCGCGAGGAGACCGCGGCGGCCGTCGCCGAGGACGACGTCGATCCGTCGAAGCTGCTCAAGGTCAACGAGTTCGTGTCGGTCGCCGAGCTCGCGGACCTGCTCCACGTCCCGGCCACGCGCATCGTCCAGACGTGCATGGAGCTCGGGCTGATGGTGACGATCAACCAGCGGCTCGACTTCGACACGATCTCGCTCATCTGCGAGGAGTTCGGCTTCGTCGCCCGGCGCGAGGAGGAGTACGGCGCCGCGCGGTTCGAGGAGCGCGAGGAGGACCCCTCCGCCTCCGCGCCGCGGGCGCCCATCGTCACCGTGATGGGCCACGTGGACCACGGGAAGACATCGCTGCTCGACTACCTGCGGAAGACGAACGTGATCGCCGGCGAGTCCGGCGGCATCACGCAGCACATCGGCGCCTACGAGGTCGAGACTCCGCGCGGGCGCATCACCTTCCTCGACACTCCCGGTCACGAGGCGTTCACCGCGATGCGCGCACGCGGCGCGCAGGTGACGGACCTCGTCATCCTGGTGGTCGCCGCCGACGACCAGGTGATGCCGCAGACCGTCGAGGCCATCGACCACGCCAAGGCCGCCGGCGTTCCGATCGTCGTCGCGATCAACAAGATCGACCTGCCTGGTGCGCAGCCGCTCAAGGTCAAGCAGGACCTCGCCCAGCACGGGGTGCTGGTCGAGGAGTTCGGCGGCCAGGTGCTCTCGGCCGAGATCTCGGCCAAGACCGGCCAGGGCGTCGAGGAGCTGATCGAGAAGGTCCTGCTGCAGGCCGAGCTCCTGGAGCTCAAGGCGAACCCCGAGCGCTCCGCCCAGGGCGTCGTGATCGAGGCCGAGCTGGACCGCGGGATGGGGCCGGTGGCGACGGTGCTCGTGACCCGCGGCACGCTGCGGGTCGGCGACGCCTTCATCTGCGGCGTTCACTCCGGCAAGGTGCGCGCGATGCACGACGAGTTCGGCCGCACGCGCGAGGACGCCGGGCCGGCGCAACCGGTGCGGATCCTCGGCTTCAGCGGCGTGCCGCAGGCCGGCGACACCTTCGCCGTCCTCGGCGAGGAGCGCGAGGCGAAGGACATCAGCCAGGTGCGCCAGCGGCTGCAGCGCGAGCAGGAGTTCCGCCGCTCGCGCAAGGTCACGCTCGACGAGTTCTACACGCAGCTCGAGGCCGGCCAGTCCGAGCTGCGCCTGATCCTCAAGGGCGACGTGGACGGCTCGGTCGAGGCCCTCGCGGACGCGCTCGAGGATCTCTCCGGCGAGGAGGTCCGCGTGGCGGTGATCCACCGCGGAGTGGGCGGCATCACCGAGAGCGACGTGATGCTGGCCGCGGCCTCGAACGCCATCGTGATCGGCTTCCACGTGCGTCCGGACGTGCGCGCGCGGGACGCCGCGGCGCGCGAGGGCGTGGACATCCGCCTCTACCGCGTGATCTACGAGGCGGTGGAGGAGGTGAAGAAGGCGATGGGCGGCCTGCTCGCGCCCGAGGAGCGCGAGGTGGTCCAGGGCACCGCCGAGGTGCGCAACATCTTCAAGATCCCCAAGGTCGGCCTGGTCGCCGGCTGCTTCGTCACCGACGGCGCGATCCCGCGCACGGCCAACGTGCGGGTGGTCCGCGACGGCGTCGAGGTCTACAGCGGCAGGATCGGCTCGCTGCGGCGCTTCAAGGACGACGTCCGCGAGGTGAAGTCCGGGTTCGAGTGCGGCATCGGGATCGAGAACTTCCAGGACATCAAGGTCGGCGACGTCCTCGAGGCCTACACGGTCGAGCAGCACGAGCGGCAGCTGACGTAGTTGGACAGAGGTTTCCGCGAGAGAGTCGGGGCGCCGCTCCGGGCGGAGCCCTCCGCGACGTGCTTGCCGTCGGCGTTCCTCTGCTTTGCGCCGGGCGCTCCGGGCTTCGCCCTTCGCGATGCTGGTGTCCTCGCCTTCGGCGGGTCGCTCCCCGCGTGACCGTCGGGGTGCTCGTCATCGAGCTCGAGATCTTCGGGGCCCGGTCGCTCAAGGAGAAGCGGCTGGTCCTGAAGAGTCTGCTCGACCGCCTCCCGAACCGCTTCAACGTCGCGGTCGCGGAGACCCGCCATCAGGACCTCTGGCAGCGGGCGGAGATCGCCGTGGCGACGGTGGCGTCGTCCCGCGCCGTCGTCGAGGCCGTGCTCGACCGGGTGGACCGCGAGGTCGAGGGCGGCGGGCAGCTCCGCGTGATCGACCAGGTCCGCACCCTCTACTGATCTCCCCCGCAGAGGCCGGCGCCGTGCCGCCTCCCCGCTACCGCCGAACCGATCGCGTCGCCGCGCTGCTCCTGCGCGAGGTCACGCGCATCGTCCGCGAGGACGTCCACGATCCGCGCATCGGGTTCGTGACGTTCACCGGCGCCGACGTGTCGCCCGACCTGGCGAACGCGCGCGTGTTCGTGAGCGTGATGGGCACCGAAGCCGAGAAGGACGCGGCGGTCGAGGGACTGCGGAGCGCCGCCGGCTTCATCCGGAACCGGCTGTGGGACCTGCTCGATCTGAAGACCGTTCCGGAGCTGGCGTTCCACCTCGACCGCACGCTCGAGCGCGCCGGTCGGATCGAGGAGATCCTGGGCCGGATCGCGGGCGAGGAGCCGGCGCCCCCGCGCGGAGACGGCCCGGAGGGGCCGGAGGCTCCTCGCCGCGGCGGCGCGGACGGGGTCCCTCCGGACGACGCGTCCGCGCGGGGCCGTTGAGCGCCCCCGACGGGGTGCTCCCGGTGGACAAGCCCGCCGGCCCGACCTCGCACGACGTCGTCGCTGCGGTGCGCCGGGTCTGGCGCGGCGCGCGCGTGGGGCACGCCGGCACGCTGGACCCCTTCGCGACGGGGCTCCTGCTCCTCCTCCTGGGACGCGCCACGCGGCTCGCCGAGTACGCCTCCGCGCTCGACAAGACCTACCTGGCGACCGTCCGCCTGGGCGCCGTCAGCACGACCGACGACCCCGAGGGGGTCCTCACCGACTCACCCGGCTTCGAGCCCCCGTCGGCCGGCGCGATCGACCTCGCGCTGGCGCGCTTCGTCGGCGAGGTGGAGCAGGTCCCGCCCGCGTTCTCGGCGAAGCACGTCGCCGGAGAGCGCGCCTATCGCCTCGCGCGCCGCGGCGCCGCGGTGACGCTCGCGCCCCGCCGCGTCCGCATCGACCGCATCGAGCGGCTGGCGTGGGAGCCGCCGCTCCTCACGTTCCGCGCCGTGACCGGACCGGGCGTGTACGTGCGGAGCCTCGCGCGCGACCTCGGGGAGGCGCTCGGGACGGGAGGCTACCTCGCGGCGCTCCGGCGCGAGGCCGTGGGGGGGTTCCGCGTCGAGACCGCCGCGCCCGCCGGCGGCGGCGAGGAGGCGCTCGCCGCGGCGCTGCTGCCGCCGGAGTCGGCCGTCGCCCACCTGCCGCCCGCGCGGGTGGACGCCGAGGGCGCGGCCTCGCTCCTCCGCGGTGCGGCGATCCCGCGACGCGCGGCCGTGGTCGAGAACGCCGGCGCGTCGATCCGGGCGGGTCGCGCCGATGCGGCGCGCGGAGGCCGCGCCGTCCGGATCCTCGGGCCCGACGGCCTCCTCGGCGTCGGCCGTCTCTCCGCGGCTTCTCTGAGCC
>DATBJZ010000144.1:0-9363 GCA_036556125.1 Gemmatimonadota bacterium
CGCGGGTCGCGACGTGCGGCGCGGCCGCGGCGGCGAGGACGGCCAGCGCGAGCGCGCCGGCCGCGGCCGTCAGGTGCGCGCGATCCGTGCTCACGCGCGCCACGCCGGGCGCGCCGCGCTTTGACACCCTCGGGGGCCGCGTCTATCTTGGCGCCGCCCGACCGGCCCGATCCGGGCCGCCCGCGCGGCCTCGGCCCCGCCTTCCCTCCGCCCGGGGCGCTCCTTGGATTCACCGTCGTTCCTGTTCACGGTCCTCCCCATCCTGCTGTTCTCCATCGTGGTGCACGAGTACGCCCACGGGTACGTCGCGAACCTGTGGGGCGACCCCACGGCGGCCGTGGCGGGGCGGCTCACGCTCAATCCCCTCCCGCACATCGACCCGGTGGGGAGCATCCTGATCCCGCTCCTGCTCCTGATCGGACCGGGGGGGTTCATCTTCGGCTGGGCAAAGCCCGTGCCGGTGAACCCCGACAACTACCGCGACCGCAGGTGGGGCGACGTCACGGTGTCGCTCGCCGGCCCGGCCAGCAACGTGCTGCTCGCGATCCTGTTCACGCTCGTCTGGATCGTCTCGCGCCAGGTGACCGGCGGCGACCCGGCGCTCGACGCCGTCTTCGGCACCGCGGTCCTCCTGAACCTGATCCTCGCGACGTTCAACCTGCTGCCGATCCCGCCGCTCGACGGCTCGCACGTGCTCTACAACTTCCTGCCGCAGCCGTTCGCGTACAACTACATGAGTCTCGCGCGCTACGGACTGCTGATCCTGCTGGTCCTCTTCTGGCTGCCCCCGTTCCGCCAGATCCTCGGCTACGTGATGATTCCGGCCCAGATCGCGGCCCTCTACCTGCGCGAGCTGGTCCTGCAGGTGGGCTGACGCGGTGACCGCCGCGCCGGCCGCGGCGGATCCCGCGGCCCCGCCCGAGCCGACCCGCATCTTCAGCGGGATCCAGCCCTCGGGGTTCCTGCACGTCGGCAACTGGCTGGGCGCGATCCGCAACTGGGTCCGGCTCTCGGCGCGCACCGAGAGCTTCTTCTGCATCGTGGACTATCACGCGGTCACGGTGCCCTACGAGCCGGCCGAGATGCCCGTGCGCGTGCACGAGGCGGCGCTCGCGCTCCTGGCGTGCGGCATCGACCCCGCGCGCGCCACGGTCTTCGTCCAGTCGCACGTGCCCGAGCACACCGAGCTGGCGTGGGTGTTCACGACGCTCGCGCCGATGGGCGAGCTCGAGCGGATGACGCAGTTCAAGGAGAAGTCCGAGAAGTTCGGGATCCAGGCGGGGCTCTTCGTCTACCCGCTCCTCCAGGCGGCCGACATCCTTCTGTACAAAGCCGACGCGGTGCCGGTGGGGGAGGACCAGCTGCAGCACCTCGAGCTGGCGCGCGAGCTCGCCCGGCGCTTCAACCGCGCCTACGGCGAGACCTTCCCGGAGCCGCGGCCGCTGCTCACGGAGTCGCCCCGGATCCTGGCGCTCGACGCGCGCGGCAAGATGTCGAAGACGAACCCCGACCAGGCGATCGGGATCCTGGACGCGCCGGACGTCATCCGGAAGAAGCTCGCGGGCGCCTTCACGGACCCCGGGCGGAAGCGGCGCTACGACCCCGGCAACCCGGACATCTGCAACGTGTTCGCGCTGCACCACCACTTCTCGGGCCCGGAGGAGGTGGCGCGCGTGGACCGCGACTGCCGAAGCGGCGCGCTGGGCTGTTACGAGGACAAGATGAACCTGGCCGAGAACGTGGTGGCCGCGCTGGCGCCGATCCGCGACGCGGCCGCACGCTTGCGCGAGGACGAGGGCGCGGTCGAGCGCGTGCTCGCCGGCGGCGCCGAGCGGGCCCGCGCCGTCGCGCGCGAGACGATGGAGGAGGTGCGGCGGCGGATGGGGCTCCGGACGTGAGCGCGGGTCCGTACGCGGTGCGCCTGGACGGGGTGGCCTTCGAGGGCCCGCTCGACCTGCTGCTGTACCTGATCCGCAAGAACGAGATCGACGTCCACGACATCCCGATCGCGCTCGTGACGGACCAGTTCCTGGCGTACCTCGAGACGATGGAGCCCTCGCAGCTCGAGGCGGCGGGCGAGTTCCTGGCGATGGCCGCCACGCTGCTGCGGATCAAGACGCGCATGCTGCTCCCGGCGCCCCGGGAGCCCGACGAGGAGGACCTGGAGGACCCGCGCAGCGAGCTCGTCGCGCGGATCCTCGAGTACCAGCAGGTGCGCGAGCTCGCCCGCGGCCTGCGCGAGCGCGAGGCCGAAGCCGCCCGCCACCACCCGCGCGGCGCGCTCGATCCGGTCGAGGCGGCGCCCGCGCCCGTCGCGGAGCCGGCCGAGCGCCGCGTCACGCTCAAGGACTTGCTGCGCGCGTTCGCCGCCGCGCTGGCGGCCCGGCCCGCCGAGCCGGTGCACCGCGTCGAGCCCGTGCGGATCACGCTCGAGGAGCGGCTCCGGCACGTCCGCGCGGTCCTCGCCGAGCGGGGCGGCGCGCTCTTCCACGAGCTCTTCCCGGCGGACGCGTCCCGCCTCGAGCTCGTGGTCACGCTCGTGGCGCTGCTCGAGATGGTGCGGGGCGGCGAGGTCGTCCTGCGGCAGGACGCGGTGTTCGACGAGATCGCGGTCGCGCCGCGGGCCCTCCGCGCGCCCGACGCGCGGCCGCAGGCGGCCGGCGACCCGGAGACCGGAGGCGACCCGTGGACGGACTGAAGGCGATCCTCGAGGCGCTGCTCTTCGCGACGGACGAACCGCTCACGCCGCGGCGGCTGGCGGCGCTCCTCGAGGAGGCGTCGCCGGCCGAGATCCGCGCCGCGCTGGACGAGCTGAGCGCCGAGTGCGAGGCGGGCGGGCGGGGGCTCCGCGTGGCGGAGATCGCCGGCGGGTTCCGGCTCCTCACCCGGCCCGGGCTCGACCGGTGGGTCGCGCGGCTGACGGCGCGGCCCGGCCGCGCCCGGCTCTCGCAGGCGGCGCTCGAGACCCTGGCCATCGTCGCGTACCGGCAGCCGGTGACCCGGATCGACCTCGAGGAGATCCGGGGCGTGAACGTGGAAGCCGTCCTGCGGACCCTGATCGAGCGCGACCTGGTCACGATCGTCGGCCGCGACGAGGGGCTGGGGCGCCCGCTGCTCTACGGCACCACCGACGCGTTCCTCGCGTACTTCGGCCTCGCGCGCCTCGGCGACCTTCCGCGCCGCGACGAGCTCGAGGTCTTCCTCGCGTCGCGCGAGCCCGAGGAGGACGGGACGGCGCCCCCGTCCGGCGAGGGTCCCGCGTCGGATCCCCCCGCCGAGGCCGCGCCCGCCGCGGACCCGCGGGATGCCGCGCCGCCGCCACCGCCGTCCGGCTGACCGGGGGCGCGGCGGCGGTTCCGCGGACGCGCGCGCCCGGGGCGCTCCCCGCGCGGGGTCCGGGTCCGCCGGCGCGGCGCGGGATCCCCGGCGCGCCGGATCCGCCGCGAGCGGGCCCGCCGGCGCGGAGGACGCGGCCGGCGTGCGGCTCCAGAAGGTCCTCGCGCGGGGCGGCCTCGCGTCCCGGCGTGGAGGCGAGGAGCTGATCCGCGCCGGACGCGTCGCCGTCAACGGGCGGGTCGTGACCGAGCTGGGCACGCGCGTGGACCCCGCGCGCGACCGCGTCACGGTGGACGGCCGCCGCGTGGAGGTCCCGCGCGGACCGGAGCGGCACGTGCTCCTCCACAAGCCGCGCGGCGTGATCACCACGCGCCGCGATCCGCGCGGCCGGCGCACCGTCTACGACCTGCTCGCGCCCGAGGACCGCCGGCTGGTCCACGTGGGCCGTCTCGACCGGGACGCGGAGGGTCTGCTCCTCCTCACCTCGGACGGCGAGCTCGCGCACCGGCTGGCGCATCCGCGCTGGCAGGTCCCCAAGGAGTACCGCGCCCGCGTCGAGGGAGACGTGGACGAGGAGCGGCTGCGGCGCGGTGCGCGCGAGGGGCTCCTCCTCGAGGACGGGCCGACGGCGCCGTTCGAGGTCGAGGGCGGAGCGGGGGAGTGGCGGATCGTGCTGCGCGAGGGCCGCACGCACGAGGTGAAGCGGATCTTCGACGCGGTCGGCGGCCGCGTCGTGCGGCTGCGCCGCGTCCGGCTCGGCGACCTGCGCCTCGGCGACCTCGCGCCCGGCCGCGCGCGGGAGCTCCGGCCGCCCGAGGCGCGGGCCCTCGAGCGCAGCGTGCGCGGCGAGCCGCCGCCCCGCCGGCTTCGCGGCGCGCCGTCGACGCGGGCGGGGAGGCGCGGGACCCGTCCCCCGGCGGGTTGACGGCCCCTGCGGGGCGTGGCCTATTTGCAGCCGATGACCACGATCGCCTGTCCATCCTGCGCCGTCGCCTACGGCGTGGACGTCGCGCGGTTCCCGGCGTCGGAGGTCCGCGTCGGCTGCCTGCGCTGCGGCGCCGAGCTCTTCCTGCGTCTCCACTCGCGCGCGGACGGCCGGGCCGGGGCGGCGCCGGCGCCCCCGGACATCCTCGCGCCGTCCGCGCCGCCGGAGTGGGCGCGGGACCGGACCTCGAGTCCCTCGCGCATCGGGGATGCGCAGCCGGAGACCACGCCCGCGGCGGGTCTGGGGAGCGCGTGGGGACCGCCACGCGACGACGCCGCCGCGGCGGCCGAAAGCGGGAGCGAACGGGGGGTCGCGGAGGCCGGCCGTGGGAGCGAACCGGCCGTCCCGGAGACCGCCGGCTGGGCCGGACCGGCCGCCGCGGCGGCGTCCGCCGCGACGGCGGGGGCCCCTCCGGCCGCGCCGCCGCGCGAGGCGCCCCCGTCCTTCCCCCCGGCCCCGCACGAGCACGCGGTCGCCGAGCCGGTCTCCGGCGCGGCCGGCCGCGGCGCGGAGCTGGACGAGGGCTTCACGCCGCCCGCGGAGGCCGGCGACGACCTCGGTCCGTCCCGGCGCCCGGCGTCCTCCGCGGGAGGCGAGGGATTCACGTTCGCCCAGGTGGGCGACGTCGCCAGCCGCGCCCGACGCCTCGCGCGGGCCCTGGTCTCGGACATCGTGGTCTACCATCCACGCAAGGTCGAGCAGGGGCGCCGCGAGGGATCGCTCCGCGAGGTCCTGCGCGAGGAGGTGGACAAGTCCTGGGAGGAGTACTGCGAGCGGCTCGGCCCCGACGTGGCGCGGACCCACCGCCCCGCGTTCGTCGCTGCGCTGAACGCGATCCTCGCGCACGGCCAGCCGGTCTTCTAGCGGTCCCGTGCCCGTGCTCCGCGCCGAGCCCCTCCGCGCCCGATGGACGAACCTCGGGCACTACCTTTGACCTCGCCTCGCGCGAAGCCCGCCTGACCGCGCTCGAGGAGCGGATGGCGGCGCCCGACTTCTGGGGCGACTCCGAAGCCGCGAAGAGGACGATCGAGGAGGCGAACCGCCTCCGCCGGTGGGTGCAGCCGTGGCGCGCCCTCGGCCGGCGCCTCGACGACCTCGCCGAGCTCGAGGTCCTCGCGGCCGAGGACGAGGGCGGCGCGGCGCTGGAGGGCGAGCTGGGCTCCGAGGCGGAGCGGATCGGGCTCGAGCTGGACGACCTCGAGGGGCGCTCGATGCTCCAGGGCGAGGACGACGCACGGAACGCCATCCTCACGATCCATCCCGGCGCGGGCGGCGTGGACTCCCAGGACTGGGCGTCGATGCTGCTGCGGATGTACCTCCGGTGGATCGAGCGCCGCGGCTTCGCCTTCGAGACCCTCGACCTCGAGGCGGTCGAGGAGGGCGGGATCAAGCGCGCGACGATCGAGGTGCGGGGCGAGTACGCCTACGGCTACCTGCGCGCCGAGAAGGGCGTCCACCGCCTGGTCCGGATCTCGCCCTTCGACCAGAACGCGCGGCGGCACACCTCGTTCGCCTCGGTCTTCGTCTACCCCGAGGTCGAGGAGGACATCACGGTGGAGATCGCCGAGGGCGACCTGCGGGTGGACACCTTCCGTGCCAGCGGGGCCGGCGGGCAGCACGTCAACAAGACCAGCTCGGCCGTTCGCATCACGCACCTGCCGACGGGCATCGTGGTGCAGAGCCAGGGTGAGCGCTCCCAGCACCGGAACCGCGAGGCGGCGATGAAGATCCTCACGTCGCGGCTCTACCAGTACCACAAGGCCGAGCGCGAGAAGACGCGCGAGGAGCTGGAGAGCGAGAAGAAGGAGATCGCCTTCGGGAGCCAGATCCGCTCCTACGTCTTCCATCCCTACACGCTGGTGAAGGACCACCGGACGGGGCACGAGACGGGCGACGTCCAGCGCGTGATGGACGGCGACCTCGACCCCTTCATCGAGGCGTACCTGAAGCAGACGGCTGGACAGGCCCTCGTCCGCTAGCCGGGGCCGGGCCCTGCACCCCGACCGGAGCCGCGCCGTGCCCGAGCCGGAGTCCGAGACGTCCGCCGCCCGCGCCCTCGCCGCCGAGTCCGACCAGGTCGCCGCCCGGCTGGCCAAGCTCGAGACGCTCCGCGGCCTGGGGATCGATCCGTGGCCGCCGGAAGCGCCGGAGGCCGAGGCCGCGGCCGAGCTGGCGGCCCGCTTCCCGGAGTGGGAGGGGAGCGTCCGCGCCGTTCGCGGGCGTGTGGTGTCGTTCCGCAGCCACGGCCGGACGGCGTTCCTGCACGTCGAGGACTCCGGCGGCCGCTTCCAGGTGTATCTCAAGAGCGACGAGCTTCCGGAGGAGGCCTGGACGCTGGCCGGCGCCCTGGACCTGGGCGACTTCGTCTGGGCCCGGGGGTCGCTCTTCCGCACGCGGACGGGGGAGCCCACGCTGCGGGCCGCCGAGCTGCGGCTCCTCGCCAAGGCCCTGCGGCCGCTGCCGTTTCCCAAGGAGGAACGCGTCGCCGGACGGCGCGTCGTGCACGGCGGCGTGGCCGACCGGGAGCTGCGCTACCGCCGCCGGTACGTGGACCTCGCCGTCCACCCGGAGGTCCGCGAGACCTTCCGCGTCCGCGCCCGCGTGATCTCGGCGCTGCGGCGGTTCCTGGACGCGCGGGGCTTCCTCGAGGTCGAGACGCCGGTGCTGCAGCCGCTCTACGGCGGGGCGGCGGCGCGGCCGTTCACGACGCGGCACGAGACGCTCGACGCGACGCTGTACCTGCGCATCGCCGACGAGCTGTACCTGAAGCGCCTGCTCGTCGGCGGCTACGAGCGGGTCTACGAGATCGCGAAGGACTTCCGGAACGAAGGGATCGACCGCACGCACTACCCCGAGTTCACGATGCTCGAGTTCTACCAGGCCTACGCCGACTACCGGGACGTGATGGAGCTGGCGGAGACGATGATCGCCGACGTGGTCCGCGAGACGACCGGCGGCTCGACGCTCACGTACCGCGGGGAGAGCGCCGACGTGACGCCGCCCTGGCCGCGGCTCCGGTTCCTCGACGCGCTGCGCAGCCGGACCGGGGAGGCGTTCGACGTCCTGGAGCGGGAGCCGGTGGCCGCGGCGGCCGCGCGCCTGGGGGTCGAGGCGGATCCCGGCGCGGGCGTCGGACGCCTGCTCGACGCGGTCTTCAAGGAGCGCGTCGAGCCGCACCTGCGCGGGCCGGTGTTCGTCACCGACCATCCGGTCGAGCTCTCGCCGCTCGCCAAGCGCCACCGCGACGACCCGCGCCTCACCGAGCGGTTCGAGTCCTTCCTGTTCGGACTGGAGTTCGGGAACGCGTTCACCGAGCTGAACGATCCGCTCGATCAGCGGCGGCGGTTCGAGATGCAGCGGGAGCTGCGCGCGGCCGGCGACCCCGAGGCGCACGCGCTGGACGAGGACTTCCTGCGGGCGCTGGAGTACGGGATGCCCCCCACGGGCGGGATGGGGATCGGGGTGGACCGGCTCGTGATGTTCGTCGCCGACCAGCCGTCGCTGCGCGACGTGATCCTCTTCCCCCAGCTGCGGCCCGGGCCGGGGAGCGGCCCGGCGGCGGCCGGCGGCGCCGGCGGCGGGTCGGCGCCCGACGGGACGAACGCCCCGGGCGCGGACGCCGCCGCCCGAGACGGCGCGTGACCACCGCCGCCGAGACCCCGGCCCGGGCTGCGCCTCTCGGGGCGGCGCGCCCCCTCCCGGAGCCGCGGCGGAGGAGGACGCTCGGGCTCGAGCTCCGGATCGCCCTCCGCTATCTCGCCTCGCGGCGGAAGTCCCGCTTCCTGTCGCTGATCACGTTCATCGCCGTGGGCGGGGTCTTCGTCGGCGTCGCGGCGCTCATCATCGTGATGGGCGTGATGAACGGGCTCCAGGAGGACCTGCGCGGCAAGATCCTCGCGAACACCCCGCACGTGGTCTTCCAGCGCTACGACGACCGCCCGATGGAGGACTGGCGGAGTCTCCTCGCGCGGATCCGCGAGGTCCCCGGCGTCCGGGCCGCCGCGCCGTTCCTCTACACCGAAGGCATCGTCGGGCACGGCCCGAACCGGAACGAGGGCGCCGTGATCCGGGGCGTGGACCCGCGCGCCGAGGCGGACGTGACCGAGACCAGCCGCCGGATGATCTCGGGCGCGTGGGACCTCGAGGCCCGGCCGGGGGAACGCTACCCGAAGCTCGTGCTGGGATATCTGATGGCCGACCGGCTGCGCGCGCTCCCCGGCGACACCCTGACGCTGACGACGCCCGACGCCTCGGCCTACTCCGCGGCCGTCGGCGTGCAGGTCCCGAAGCTCGCGCGCTTCGTGCTCGCCGGAACCTTCAAGACGGGCCTCTTCGAGTACGACAGCAAGTTCGTCTACGCGGCCATGCCGGCGCTCCAGGACTACCTCGGGCTCCCCGACGTCGCGCACGGCATCGCCGCGGACCTCACCGACGTCTGGGCGGCGGAGGAGGTCGCCGGCGCGGTGACGGACCGCCTCGACGCCGGCGTCTACGCCACGACGTGGATGGAGCTGAACGCCTCCCTCTTCTCGGCGCTCAAGCTGGAAAAGGTCGCGATGTTCGTTATCTTGACCCTGATCGTGCTGGTGGCGGCCTTCAACATCATCAGCACCCTGATCATGAACGTGACGGAGAAGACGCGGGAGATCGGCATCCTGCGCTCGATGGGGATGCGCGGCGCCTCGGTCCTGCGGATCTTCATGATGCAGGGGCTGCTGATCGGCGTCGCGGGCACCGTGCTGGGCGCCGCGGCGGGCCTCGCCGTCACCTCGCTCCTCGCGCGCTACCGGTTCATCTCCCTGCCGCCGGACGTCTACTTCATCGACACGCTGCCGGTCTCGGTGGACGGCGCGAGCCTGTGCGCGATCGTCGGGGCGAGCCTCGCGATCAGCTTCCTCGCCACGATCCTTCCCGCGACGCAGGCGAGCCGGCTGGTGCCGGTCGAGGCGATTCGCCATGAATAGCGGGGGTCCCGCCGCGGCCGGGTGGTGATCGCGGGACCGGAGGCCGCGGGCGCGGCCCGGGCCGCCCCCGGTCCGGGC
>DATBJZ010000145.1:0-4427 GCA_036556125.1 Gemmatimonadota bacterium
TCGTCCGCCGCGGCCGACGCGAGGGGCGCGGCGCGCTCGCGATCGACGCGCAGGAGGGCCTGCGCCCGCGTGCCGAGCCGCACCTTGAGCGGGGTCGCGCGGCCGGGATCCGCGACGAGCCCGGCGGCGTCCACGCCGCCGTCCCGCAGCGCGTCGCGCAGGGCGGCGCCCTCGCGATCGTCGCCGATCGCCCCCACGAGCGCGGGCCGTCCGCCCAGCGCCGCGACGTTGCGCGCGACGTTCGCCGCGCCGCCGGGCGCCAGCGTGCGCTCCTCGAGGGCCAGGACCGGCACCGGTCCCTCGGGGGAGAGGCGCTCGGCGCGGCCCCACCAGTACTCGTCGAGCATCGCGTCGCCGAAGACCACGACGCGGGGGCTGCCCAGCTCCGCCAGGCGGCGGAGGAGCGGGAGCTCCGTCACCGCCGCTCGGCCGTCGCCGCCGGCCGCCGCAGGGCGGACGCGTCGGCCGGCGGGCCGCCGGATGCCGCGCCGGGGCCGTCCGCCGCGTGCGGGGGACCCGCTGCGCCGCGGCGCGCCTCGAACCATTCCGCGAACCTTCGCACCCCCTCCTCGATCCCGACGCGCGGCTCGTATCCCAGCAGGCGCCGCGCCTTCGACACGTCGGCCCAGGTGCGCTCGACGTCGCCCGCGGGGCGCTCCTCGTAGCGCAGCTCGGCCCGGCGGCCGAACGTGCGCTGCAGCACGTCGAGCAGGTCGTCGAGCCTCACGCGGTTCGCGTTTCCCAGGTTGAAGACCTCGAAGCAGGGACGGGTGCGCACAAGGAAATCGAGCGCGGCCACCGTGCCCGCGACGACGTCGGACACGTAGGTGAAGTCGCGCTCGAGGAGGCCGCGTCCGTACACCGTGAGGGGGCGGCCCTCGGCAAGATGGCGGGCGAACTTGTGGATGGCCATCTCCGGCCGCTGCCGCGGTCCGTAGACCGTGAAGTAGCGCAGGCACACGACGTCGAGCCCCGCCACGTGGTGGAGCGCGTGCGCGAGCTCCTCGCCGGCCTTCTTGGTCGCCGCGTACGGCGAGGCGGGACGGTTCGCGGCCGAGTCCTCGGAGAAGGGCGCCTGCGAGTCGTCGCCGTACACGGACGACGACGACGCGAAGAGGAACTTCCGGACGCCGAGATCCCGCGCGGCTTCGAGCAGGACGATCGTGCCCTCCACGTTGGCCGAGACGTAGCCGGCCGGGTCCTCCACCGACGGCCGCACGCCCGCCTTCGCGCCCAGGTGCAGGACCGCCTCCGCGCGGCTCTCCGCCAGGAGCCGGCGCACGAGCGCGCGGTCGCGGAAATCCCCCTCGACGAAGCGGAACCGCGGGGAGCGCAGCGCCTCGCGGAGGTTCTCCTCCTTGACGGACCTCGCATAGAACGGGTCGAAGTTGTCGACGCAGAACACCTCGTCGCCGCGCGCCAGGAGGGCCTCGGCGAGGTGCGAGCCGATGAATCCGGCCCCCCCGGTCAGAAACAGGCGCACGCGGGAACCCCGTTCAGCGGTGGAGGGCTAAATCGCTGTTTGACAAGGACTTGCTATGTAAACGCCGGGCCGCCCCGGGTCAACCGAACCTTGGACGGAGCCGCGGTACGCTGGAAGACCGACCGGAAACGCTGCAAGGGAGAGGCCCGGGGGCGGACCCGCTAGCGGTCGAAGACCTCGACCCCGGAGGGCGGGCTGAAGCGGAAGAGCGAGTCGGCGAGCGGCGTGTCCACCCGATGGTCGTCGAGCGTGAAGCGGCGCACGACGCCGTTCGGCTCCTCGACCTCCATCGCGGTCGTGAGCGAGGTCTCGACGTCCACCCAGATCTCCGCGCGGGCGTAGGCCGCATCCTCCGCCTGCGGGGTGAGGACGAGGTGCCAGGACGGGCGGCCGCCGGCCGGTTCCTTCCCCACCAGCGCCGCGTCGTAGCGCCCGCGGAACTCGTCCAGGAACTGGTACGGCGCGAAGCCGCGGGCGCCCTCGACCGGCGAGCGGATCACCTGGCCGGGCTGGCTGGACGGCAGGTAGATCCACACGCGCGACCCGTCCGAGACGATCACGTCGTCCGCGGGGCTCGTGAAGGCGATGCGGTAGCGGAGCGGCGACCGGTACGAGAACACGCCGCGGCTGGTCTCCTCGCACTCGAGCACCGGATTCCGGATCCGCTGCGTGAACGAGGTGCGCAGGGTTCGCAGCGACCGGTGCCGGTCGGCGGCGCGCGCGAGGATCGCCGCCCCGTCCCCCGCCTGCGGGTCCGCGGCGGGGACCCGCGCCGGGACGGGCACGGGCGGAGCGACGTCCGCCGCGGCGCGTGCGGGCGGCGGCACGGCGCGGGCTGCGTCCGCGGCCGCCTCGCGGCTGACCGCCGGCCTCTCCGCGCGGGCCCCGGTGAACGCGGCCGCGTCCGGACCGGGGCCCGGGACGAGCGGCGCGAGGAGGAGCCCGGGCACGCAGGCGTGCAGGAAGGCACGTGGGCGCCGGACATGCCGGGTCGGGGTCGTCACGAAGGCGTCGTACTCCGCGGCGGCGTGCGGGTTCCGCCGCTTCCACCGACGCCCGCCTGCAGCGCCTCGAGATCGGCGAGCCCGATCCGCACCTCGCGCGGCTTGCTGCCGTCCTGCGGGCCGACGATGCCGTGCCGTTCGAGCTGGTCCACGATCCGCGCGGCGCGCGAGTAGCCCACCTTGAGCCGCCGCTGGAGCAGCGACGTGGACCCGCCGTCGTGCTCGATCACGACCCGCGCCGCCTCGAAGAACAGCGGATCCCGCTCGCCGGCCTCCCCTTCCTCGAGCTCCGCACCCTCGACCGCGTCCAGGTCGATCGTCTCGCGGTCGCGGAACGCGCGCGCCTCGCCGAGCCGCCGCACGTGCGCCGCGAGCGCCTCGGTCTCGCGCCCGGACACGAACGCGCCCTGGATCCGGATGGGCGCCGCGCGGTCGGCGGGCAGGAACAGCATGTCGCCCGCGCCCAGCAGCGCCTCCGCCCCGTTCTGGTCGAGGATCGTGCGCGAATCCGTCTTCGAGGCGACCTGGAAGCTGATCCGCGACGGGAAGTTCGCCTTGATGAACCCGGTCAGGACGTTCACCGACGGGCGCTGCGTGGCGAGCACCATGTGGATGCCCACGGCGCGCGCCTTCTGCGCCAGCCTCGCGAGCGGCTCCTCGATCTCCGCCTGCACCGTGAGCATCAGGTCCGCGAGCTCGTCCACGACCACGACCACGTAGCCCAGCGGCCGCAGCGGCTCCTCGGCGCTGCCGAGCTTCGAGTCCACGCCGCGGAGCGCGGCGCCGGCCCGCAGCTTGGCGTTGAAGTCGGGAAGGTTGCGGACCGCGTTGGCGGCCAGCAGCTCGAACCGCCGCTCCATCTCGTACACCGCCCACTTGAGCGCGACGACCGCGTCGCGCGGCCGCGTCACGACGGGGTGCAGCAGGTGCGGCACGTCCTCGTACATCGAGAGCTCGAGCATCTTCGGATCGACCAGGATCAGCCGCAGCTCGGCGGGCGAGAACCGCACCAGCAGGGACGTGAGCAGCGCATTGATGCACACCGACTTCCCGGAGCCCGTGGAGCCCGCGATCAGGAGGTGCGGCATGCGGGCGAGGTCGGCGGCGACCGGCGTGCCCGAGATCTCCTTGCCGAGCGCGAACGGCAGCGCGGCGCCGGAGTCCCGGAACGCGGGCGCGGCGAGCATCTCGCGGATCGTGACGCGCTCCGGCCGGGCGTTGGGAATCTCGATGCCCACCGCTCCGCGGCCGGGGATCGGCGCGACGATGCGGATCCGCTGGGCACGCATCGCGAGCGCGAGGTCGTCGGCGAGGTTCGCGATCTGGTTGACCTTCACGCCCGGGGCGGGCTCGACCTCGAACTGCGTGATGACCGGGCCCGAGGCGATCCCGACCACCTCGCCGCGGACGTTGAAGTCCGCGAGCTTGCGGACGAGCGTGGCGCCGAGCTCGGCCAGCTCGCGCTCGCTCGCCGCCGCGTCGCGCGGGCGTGGCGCGTCGAAGAGCTCGAGAGGCACCTCCCAGGGGACGTCGGCGGAGCCGCCGCCCCTGCGCAGGTCTTCCCACCGCGCGCCGCGCCGCTCGGCCGCGCCCGGCCGCCCGAGCGCGGGCTCCTTGGCCGCCGCCTCCCGGGCCGCCTCACCGTCGGTTCCCGCCGCGGCCCGGCCGGCGGGCGGGGAGCCGCCGTCCGCTCCGCGGATCCCCGGGGCCTCGAATCCGCCGGACTCGGCGCCGGCGGCCCCGGCGCGCGCGTCCTCGCCGACGGCCGGCGCGAAGCCGCCGTCCCCCTCCGCCTGCCCCCCGTCCGACGGTGCATCGGGCGGGGCCTCGGAACCCGCCAGCCGGCTCCATGCGGCGCCGAGTGCCAGGCCCAGCAGGCCGAGCAGGCCCGCGACCCACGAGACGAGCCACACGAGCGCGGCCGCGGCGACGCCGCCCGT
>DATBJZ010000146.1:0-4772 GCA_036556125.1 Gemmatimonadota bacterium
CCGAGGTCTACGTCGTCGCGACGATGACGATCGGACTCGTGACGTGGATCGTCGTGCGTTGGCGCGAGCGTCTCGGCGAGCCCGGCGCCGACCGCCTCCTGCTGGCCGTGGCCCTCCTGATGGGCCTGTCGACGGGCGCGCACCTGATGGCGCTGCTGTGCCTGCCGGCGGCGGGGGTCCTCGTGGCGACGGTGCTCTGGCGGTCGCGGCGGGACTTCGTGCTCGGGCTCGCCGCGCTGGCGGCCGGCGGCTACCTCGTCGTGCTCAAGGCCTTCGATGCGGACGCCTGGATCGCCGGGTCCGGCGGCGTGCTCAAGCCCGTGCCGTTCGTCCTGGGTCTGCTCCTCGTCGGGGCCGCCCTGGTGCTCCTGCGGCGCGCCCGCGCTCTCGCCTTCGCGGGCCTGGCCGTTCTGCTCTTCGCCGCCGGGACGTCCGTGTTCCTCTATCTGAAGATCCGCGCCGGGCTCGATCCCGTGATCAACGAGGCCGACCCGAGCACCTGGAAGTCCCTGGTCGAGGTCCTCCTGCGCCGGCAGTACGACGTGCGTCCGCCCTTCCCCCGGACCGTGGACTTCGTCCGGGTCCAGGTGCCCCTCTATCTCGACTATCTGTTCGGCGCGATCGGCCCGTTCCGCTCCGCGGTGTCGAGCCAGTTCGGCGGCCCCGGCGTGCTCGGCGGCGTGATCACGCTGGCCTGGGTCGCTCTCGCGGCGTTCGGCGCGGTCGAACACGCACGGACCGACCGCCCGACGTTCGTCTACGTCCTGCTCGTGTGGCTCGTCACGGGCCTCGGGCTGGTCGTGTGGCTCAACTTCCGCGCCGGGTTCACGCAGGCGCCCGAGCTCCCGGACCTGCCGCGCGAGGTCCGCGAGCGCGACTACTTCTTCATCGTCTCCTACGCGACCATCGGCCTCTGGACGGGGATGGGCGCGTTCGCGCTGCTCGTCCGCGCCGCGCTGCGGAGCGCCGACGCGCGGCGACTCGCCCCCGCGGCCGCCGGGCTCGCGCTCCTCGTCCCGGCGATCACGTTCGCCCGGAACTTCCACGAGGCGGACCGCTCCGGGAACACGACGGCGCGGGACTTCGCGTTCAACGTCCTCGAGTCGGCGGAGCCGTTCGCGGTCGTGTTCACCAACGGCGACAACGACACGTTCCCGCTCTGGTACCTCCAGGAGGTCGAGGGCATCCGGCGCGACGTCGCCGTCGCCAACCTCTCGCTCCTGAACACGACCTGGTACCTGGAGCAGCTGGGGCGGCGCCCCTTCACCGCCACGCCCCCGGCGCCGCCGATTCGCACCGCCGCCGGCGGCGTGACGCAGCCGGACTCGCTCCCGAGCGCGCCGGTGCTGACGGGCGGCGCCGACCTGCCCCCGCTGATCGCCCTCGAGGAGGCGCGCGAGGTCGCGATCACCGCTCCCTCGGGCCGCCAGGTGTGGGTCAGGCTCCCGCCGGGTTATCTGCGCCGCCAGGACATGGCCGTCCTGCGCCTGCTCGGCGAGCAGCTCGGCCGCCGGCCCGTCTACTTCTCGGTCACGGTGCCGACGTCCGCGCTCGTCGGCACGCAGCCCTACCTCACGCGCGAGGGCATCCTCTACCGCGTCCACGACCAGCCGGGCGTGGATCTCGCCGCCTCGGACGAACGGATGATGGAGGTGCCGCACCGCCCGGGCCTCGTGTTCGACGTGCCGCGGACGGACCGGCTGATCTGGCGGGTGTACCGCTACGCGGGGCTGCTGGACGACGACGTCTTCAAGGACACGACGACGCGAGCCCTGGCGCGGAACTACGGCTACACGCTGCTCGCGATGTCCGAGATCTACTACGCCCGCGACGAACCGCGGCGCGCGCGTCGCGCGTTCGAGCTCGCGCAGGCGTTCCTCGGCAACCCCGCGCTCGAGTCCGACGGCGGCGGGAACCCGGACGCGGCCGAGCGCGTCCGGGGGTTCTACGCCAACGCCGTGAAGCTCATGGCGGCGGCCGGCGACACCCTGGCGATCGACAGCCTCCTCGGGGATCCGGCCGCCGAGGGGATGCTCGACCGCCCGACCCTCGAGTCGGCGGCGCTGCTGGCGGCGCTCAGGGAGCGCTACTCCGCGGCGCGGGCGATCGCCGAACGCGACGTTCCGCGCGCGACCCGGGAGGAGGTGGACCGGACCCTCTGGGTGCGTCTGGGCGACGTGGCGCTCGAGAACGGCGACTCCCTCGCCGCGGAGAACTTCTACGCGGCGTCCCTGCGCGGCGACCGCGACTTCCGGCTGGGCTACCTGAAGCTCGTCAGCACGGCGGGCGAGCGGGGCCAGCTGCCCACCGCCATCGCGGCGGTCGAGAACTGGGTCACGAACCATCCGCGCGACACGCTCTCGCGGCGGCTCCTCGAGGAGATGCGCAGCACCCAGCGCTTCCCGGACGAGCTCCGCTGGGAGAACCTCGAGCAGTACTTCCCCGGCGAGACGCTGCCCGCCTTCCCGGAGACCGCGCCCTAGCGGTCCCCTCGCCGCGAGAGGGCCCGGGAACCGGCCGCGCCCGGCGAGGCACGCTCCCGCTCAAGCCGGCCCTGCGCGCACGCCCGAGCCACGGCCCCGCACGGGAGCGGTTCACGTTCCCCCGACGCGCGCCGTCCCTCCCCCTCATCGGGCCTTCTCCGCGCCCGCGGCAGCCGCTCCGCGATTCGTCCCAGCCCCCCCGAAGCTACCCCGAAGATCCGCTCGTCCCAAAGGACTTGACGCCTTCGTGACGGAGCGCCCACTTTCCGGGCTCAATCCCGCCCATCGCGGTTTCAGACGGTCCTGAAAGGAGGCCGCCACGGACCCTGACTTCGTCCGTTTCCCCCTGACATCGTCGTTTCGTCCCACCGAGCGCCACGCGCGCTCCGCGGCCGTCGTGCGTCCGCGGAGCGTGTCGCGCGTGCGGACCGCGGTCCGCGCGCGTTCACCCGTGACGGTCGGCGGGACGCTGTCCACCCTCTGCGGAGGTTGCGCATGAGCCAGCTTGGTGGGTTCGCAAGGCTCGTCGCCGCGCGCGCCGGATTCGTGTTCGGCGTGCTCGCCCTCCTCGCCGTGCCGGCCGCTCTCGCGGCCCAGGCCGGCAAGGTCGAGGGCACGGTGACGGACCGCGACACCGGCCAGCCGCTGCCGGGCGCCCAGGTGATCGTCCAGGGCACCCAGCTCGGCAACGTGGCCGACGACAACGGCTACTACTTCGTCAACAACGTCCCGCCCGGCGCGCAGACGATCGAGGCGAGCTTCCTGGGCTACCAGACCGAGGCCCAGCAGCACCGCATCCTGTCGGGTCAGACGACGACCGTGGACTTCGCGCTCTCGACCGAGGTCATCGTGGCCGACTCGGCCATCGTGACGGTCACGGAGCGCGAGCCGCTGGTGCCGCGCGACAACACGATCTCGAAGTCGCGCTTCCTCAAGGAGAACGTCCAGGACCTGCCGCTCCAGTCGGTCGAGAACCTGGTCGAGCTGGCGGCCGGCGCGAGCGTGCAGCAGGGCGGCATCTCGCTGCGCGGATCGCGGCCGGACGACGCGACCGTGTACGTGGACGGCCTGAACGCCACCGACTTCTCGAACGTGAGCAGCACCGGCGTGGCCCGGCCCAGCGCGGCCGGCGAGCGCTCGCCGGTCGAGTTCGGTCAGTTCTCGATCGAGCAGCTGGACGTGGTGACGGGCGGAGCGGACGCGAGCTTCGGCGACGCGCAGTCGGGCGTCGTGAACGTCGTGACCGGCCGCGGCGGCGCGGCGCTCTCCGGGTCGGTGCGGTTCACGACCGACGCGATGAACATCGAGCGCAGCGACGACTTCTTCAACCTGCAGGGGAACGTCGGCGGTCCGCTGCTGCCCGACGGGAAGGCGACCTTCTTCCTGTCCGGCGCGGTCCAGGGCTCGCGCCTCTCGACGGACCGGTTCGGATTCGATCCCGTGTTCGAGGACCTGGTGGCGGTCGGCGACCGGCTCGGCCTCGACATCAGCAGCGAGCAGTTCTGCGACGGCTCGACGTGCTTCGACGTGCGGCCCGACCTCCCGGCGCTGAACATCGAGACGTTCGTCCCCGAGTACCTCGCGGCGAACGGCTTCGCGGACTTCGCCCAGCAGAACGCGTACTTCTTCAACGACGACGACGTCGACAACTTCCCGGGCAACTTCGCGGACCGGTACGCGTTCGCCGGCAAGCTGGCGTTCACGCCGACCGGGACGACGGACATCCAGCTGTCGTACTCGCGCAGCCGCGACCAGTTCAACGACAGCTTCCTGCCGAGCAACCAGGAGTCGAACGGGCTGATCTTCAACCCGTACAACAACACCGTGAGCAAGGAGACGGCCGACTTCGCGGTCGCGTCCTGGCGGCAGATTTTCTACCAGGAGGCGGCGCGCTCGCTGGCCGTCGAGGGCCGCGTGGGCTACTTCGACGACCGCTACAAGAGCGGCTTCCCCTTCGACGCGGTCGACCAGGCCGGCGGGTTCCCGCTGCTCGACGGCAACGAGGGCGGCGCGGACTTCCTGAACTTCCGGTTCAGCGAGTTCGAGCTCTTCCAGGAGGAGGAGATCGGCGACCTGATCTCGGAGTTCGACAACTCGAACGCCTGGGCCGACATCGAGCGCATCCGCCAGGGGGCGTTCCTCGGCGCGCAGATCCCCGACAGCCCGACCACGAACGGCGGGGGGCCCGACCTCTTCGGAATCGGCGCCTTCGGGACCGGCGGCTTCCCGCTGCCGACCGTCGGCTTCCCGCGCGGCCGCGTCCGCGGCAACGCGCGGTACACCGACAAC
>DATBJZ010000147.1:0-17779 GCA_036556125.1 Gemmatimonadota bacterium
AGCCGGGCGGGTCGGGACCCGGGCGGCGCCCTTCCGGGGGCCGCCCGGCGGGGCGGCCCCGCGCCGCGGGCCGGCCGCCGTCCGCCGCCGCCGCGCGGCGACGATCCGCGGCCGGTCAGAACTCCCCCAGCCACGACCGCACCCGGTCCACGGCGCGGGCCCAGCCCCCATCGTGCGGGCGGCCGTTGCGGCGCTCCGCCGCCTGCGCGCGGTCGGCGCCGTGGAGCACGAGCCCGACGGCGGTCGCGAAGCGCGGGTCCTGGATCGTCTCGGTGAGTCCGGTGACGCCCATCGGGTAGCCGATCCGGACCGGGACGTCGAGCACGCTCTCCGCGAGCAGCGCGGTGCCCTCGAGGTTCACCGCGCCGCCCGTGAGCACGACGCCGGCGGGGATGCGGTCGGCCCAGGCCGACTTGCGGATCTCGCGCTGGACGTGCTCGAAGAGCTCCTCCATCCGCGGCTGGATGATCTCCGCCAGGATCTGCCGTGACACGCGCCGCTCCTCGGGGGCCGCCATCCCGGGGACGGGGATGTCCTCGCCGTCCGCCGCGACCGCCCGCGCCAGCGCCGCGCCGTGGCGCTCCTTCAGCCGCTCCGCCTCGCGGGCGGGCGTGCGCAGTCCGATCGCGAGGTCGTTCGTCACGTTGTTCCCGCCGAGGCCGATCACGCTCGTGTGCCGCACCGCACCCTCGTGGTAGAGCGCGAGGTCGGTGGTGCCGCCGCCGACGTCCACGAGCACGACGCCCAGCTCCCGCTCGTCGTCGGTCAGCGCGCTCGCCGCCGACGCCAGCGGCTCGAGCACGAGGTCCGCGACCGCGCAGCCGGCGCGCTGGATGGCCTTGACCAGGTTCTGGGCCGACGAGACGGCGCCGGTCACGATGTGCACGTCGACCTCGAGGCGGACGCCGGCCATCCCGGTCGGGTCCTTGATCCCGCGCTGGTCGTCCACGGTGAAGTCCTGGGGGAGCACGTGGAGGACCTCCCGGTCGGCGGGGATCGCGACCGCCTTGGCGGCGTCCACCGCGCGCGAGACGTCGGCGCGCGAGATCTCCACGCCGCCGCGCGGAACCGCGATGACGCCGTGGCTGTTCACCGAGCGGATGTGGTCGCCGGCGATCCCCGCGTGGACGGAGCGGACCTCGACGCCGGCCATCAGCTCCGCCTCCTCGACCGAGCGGCGGATGGACTCCACGGTGCGGTCCAGGTTGACGACGACCCCGCGCCGCAGGCCGTCCGAGCGCGCGACGCCCACGCCGGCCACCTTGACGGCGGCGCCGTCGGTCTCGGCGATGATCGCGCAGACCTTGGTCGTGCCGATGTCGAGGCCCACCACGATGTCCTCGTGCGCCATCAGGTCGCCTCCGGGTAGGGCAGGTCGAAGGGCTCCGGCGAGGGCCCGGGATCGGGGTCCGCCGGCAGGCGGGGCTGGCGGGCGGGGGGCGCGTCGCGACCGCCGGCGGGTCCCGGCGCGCCGGAGGCGCCGCCGCCGCCCGGGGAGGCGGGTCGGCCCGCCGAGAGCCCGTCGGCGGGGCCGCCGAACGCGGGCGGCGCTCCCCCGGCGCCGGGAGCCGCGACAGGAGCACCCGGCCGCACGACGATCTGGTCGGCGAAGGAGAGGTCCAGCGACTCGAAGCCGGCGCGGCGCAGCTCGAGGTCGCGGATGACGTCGGGCAGGAGCGCCACCTTCTCCAGCGGCGTCTCGAGCCGCAGCCGGACCTCGCCCGGCCGCGCCCGCTCGCCGCCGCCGGCCGCGCGCATGACGTGCAGGACGACGCGCCCGCCCTCGCGCAGCTCGGCCACGGAGACCCGGCGCGCGATCTCCGGGACGCGGTCGCGGATGCCGACGACCAGCCGCAGGAGCGCGCGCACCTCGCCGTCGACGAGCCGGCCCTCGTGGACCGCCGGCGCCGCGTCGACGCGTCCCGGCGCCATCAGCACCGGCAGGTCCCACCCGTAGCGCGCGGGGTCGAGAGGCAGCACCCGGCCCTCCGCGTCGATGGGCCGCAGCTCCGGCGCGGACCAGTACGCCGCCGGGACCCGCTCCTCGACCTCGACCACGAGCCGGCCCGGGAGCTCCCGGCGGATCCGCGCCCGCCGGATCAGCGGGTCGCGCCGGAGCGCGGCCTCGGGTGCGTCCAGGTCGTCGAAGATCCAGCGGCGGCGGGCGAGTCCCGACTCCGCGCGGAGCACCTCCGCCCGGGCGTGGACGAGGCCCGCGAACCGCACCTCGCGCACGCGGAGGAGGCCCCCCTCGAACGCCGCGTGCGCGGCCGCGAACGCGGCGGCGGTCCCGGCCACGGCCGCGAGCCCGGCGCGGATCCGGCGCCGGCGCGCTCGCGCGAGGTCCGGACGGATCCGGCGGTTGACGGAGGTCCTGCCGGCAGCCGGGGCCGCGGCAGCCGGCCGCGGCCGGCGCGGGCCGCGGACCTCGGCGAGGCGGAATCCGGCCCCCGCGCGCCCCCCGCCACGCCGCGGCGGGATCACGACGCGGCTCCCGGTGCGGCGCCGACCGGCGTCTCCAGCTCCTCCAGCGCCGCCAGGTCGGCGGGCGCGAAGCCCGTCATCCGGACCTCCGGCTCCAGCCAGACGCCGAAGCGCCGGCCGACGGTGCGCCGGGCGTGCACCATCAGCTCGAGCACGTCGCGCGAGCGGGCGCGCCCCAGGTTCACGACGAAGTTCGCGTGCATCTCCGAGAGCTGTGCGTCGCCCCGACGCTCGCCCTTGAGTCCCGCCCGCTCGAGGAGCGCGCCGGCGGCGCCTTCGCCCCAGCCGCTCCCCGCGGCGCCGTCGCCGTCGGCCGGCCGCGGACCGGGGTTCTTGAACGTCGAGCCGAAGGACGGCAGCTGCAGCGGCTGCTTCGCGCGGCGGTCCTCCTTGAGGCGGCGCGCCTCGGCGGCGAGCGCCGTCGGGTCGCCGGACGTCCGCTCGAGCACGACCTCGAAGACGACCAGGCCGGGAGGCAGGTTGCCGCGACGGTAGCCGGGGTTCAGCTCCGCCGGCGTGAGGCGGACCTCGCGGCCGCGGAGGTCGAGGCCTCGCACCTCCCGGACGAGGTCGAAGGTCTCGAAGCTCGGGATGCCGGCGTTCATCGCGACCGCGCCGCCCAGGGTTCCGGGGATCCCGGCCAGCCGCTCCGGGCCGCTCCAGCCGCGGGCCACGGCGACGCGCACGAGCCGCACGAGCGGGAGCCCCGCCTCCGCCACGATCGCGCCGCCCTCCTCGCGCACGTCCGCGAAGCTCCGGTCGAGATGCAGGACGAACGGGGCGGCGACCTCGTCGTGGACCAGGAGGTTCGCCCCCCCGCCGATCACGACCGGGGCGCCGGCGCCCTCGGCGCGCGCCCAGGCGAGCGCCCCCTCGAGCTCGGCGCGCGAGCGCACCTCCCAGAGGACGGCGGCGCGTCCGCCGATGCGGACGTGGGTGTAGGCCGCGAGGTCGACGTCGCGTCTCAGCACGTCGCCGCCTGGCGCTGCACGCCCCCGGCACCGCGGCCGGCCGCGGGGTCGGGTGCGGGGCTCGCAGCCGCCGCCCCGTTTCCCGCCGCCCCGAGCGCCGCCGCGATCTCGGCCGCGACCTCGCCCACGTCCCCCGCCCCGAGCGTCAGCACCAGATCGCCCGGGCGCAGCCGCGCCATCACCCCCGCCGCGAGTCCGGCGCGGTCGGGCAGATACGTGACGTCGCGGTGGCCGGCGGCGCGGGCCGCCGCCGCGACCAGCCCTCCGTCCACCCCCGGCAGCGGCGCCTCGCGCGCCGGGTACACGTCCGCGACCATCGCGACGTCCGCGAGCGCCAGCGCAGCGCCGAACTCGCGCGCGAGGTCGCGCGTGCGCGTGTACAGGTGCGGCTGGAAGAGCGCGACCACGCGCCGGTCCCAGCCCTCGCGCGCGGCGCGCAGCGTCGCCGCCAGCTCCGCGGGATGGTGGGCGTAGTCGTCGACGACGAGCACGCCGCCCGCCTCGGCCACGACCTCGAACCGCCGGCCGACGCCGGTGAACGTCTCGAGCCCCTCGCGGACCGCCTCCCAGGGCGCGCCGACGTCCATCGCGAGGGCCGCCGCACCGACCGCGTTCTGCACGTTGAACCGGCCGGGCACGCGCAGCCGCACGACGCCGAGCTCGGCGCGCGAGCGGGTCAGCCGGAACGACGTGGAGAGCCCGTCCGGGCGGATGCGCGTGCCGCGGACCTCGGCGCGGGCCGAGAGGCCGTAGGCCAGGAGCGGCGCGCGGCAGCGCGCGGCGAGCCGCCGCACGGCGGGGTGGTCCGCGCACCAGACCAGGCGGCCGTGGAACGGCACGCGGTCGGCGAACTCGAGGAAGGCCCGCGCGAGAGCGCGCGTCGTGCCGTAGGTGTCGAGGTGGTCGGCGTCCACGCTCGTCACCAGCGCGTGGACCGGCTGGAGCGTCAGGAAGGAGCGGTCGTACTCGTCGGCCTCGACCACGAACGGCTCCCCGCGTCCGACGCGCACGTTTCCGTCGGCGCCGCGCAGGGCCCCGCCCACCACCACGGTCGGATCGAGGCCCGCCGCGGCGAGGATGCTCCCCGTCATCGCGGTGGTCGTGCTCTTGCCGTGCGTGCCGGCGATCGCGACCTGCCGGCGGCCGCGCGCGAGCTCGGCCAGCATCTCCGCCCGCCGCACGACCGCGAGGCCCGCGGCGCGCGCGGCGGCGACCTCGGGGTGGTCGGCCGGAACCGCGGACGTGACGACCAGCGTGGCCCGCTCGCGGGCGTGCTCCGGATCGTGCCCCGCGAGCACGCGCACGCCGCGCGCCGCGAGCCCCCGCGCGAACGCGCCCGGCGCCGCGTCGCAGCCGCTGACCGCGTAGCCCTCCGCCAGCAGCAGCTCGGCCAGCCCGCTCATCCCGGCGCCGCCGATCCCCATCAGGTGGAACCGCTCGTGGCCGCGGAACCTCACGGGAACGCCGCCTGCGGAACGGCGGCCGCACCCGACCCCGGCGCCCCGGCGGCGGCCAGCGCCGCGATCCGCGCGGCGATCTCGCGGCCCGCGTCCCGGCGGCCGCGCCGCCGGGCGCGCTCGGCGATCGCGGCCCGGATGGAGTCGTCCTCGAGCAGCAGCTCGATCTTCTCCCCGAGGCCGGAGGCGGTCAGCTCCGCCTCCGGCATCCAGAGCGCGGCCTGGTCCTCGGCCAGGGCGCGCGCGTTCCGCTCCTGGTGGCGGTCGGCGGCCCAGGGGTAGGGCACGAGAATCGCCGGGATGCCCCAGCAGGTGATCTCGGAGAGCGTCATCGCCCCGGCGCGGCAGACGGCCAGGTCCAGGAGCGGATAGACCTCCTTCATCGGCGTGAAGAAGGGCTGCACGACGACCCCCGCGGGCGCCGTGCCGCCCAGCCGCTCGAGCACGGCGGCGTGGTGCTCGCGGCCGGTCTGGAGGAAGAGGTTCCACGGAAGCGGACGGCGCGATTCGAGCAGCTCGAGCGCGACCTCGTTCAGCCGGCGCGCGCCCTGGCTCCCTCCCATCACCATCACGGTCCGCCGCGCCGGGTCGATGCCCCAGCGCGCCGCGAGCGCCTCGCGGTCGGCCGGCCGGCCGTTCCCAGCGATCGGGTTGCCCGTGACGACCACGCGGGCGCGCGGCGGGAAGAACCCGCGGGCCTCGGGGAAGTTCAGGTACACCTCGTCCGCGATCCGTCCGAGCACCCGGTTGGTGAGGCCCGGCGCCGCGTTCTGCTCCTGGAGCGCCACCGGCACGCCGCGGAGCCGCGCGGCGACCAGCACCGGCGCGCTCACGTAGCCCCCGGTCCCCACCGCCACGTCGGGCCGGAACTCGGCCACGATCCGGCGCGCCTCGGCCATCGCGCGGCCGAAGCGCCACGGCAGGAACGCGTTGCGCCAGATCCCGGAGCGGTGGAGGAAGGGCGCCTCGAGGAACCGGTGCGGGAACCCCGAGGCCGGGAGCAGGCGGCGGTCCACCGAGCGCCCCGTGCCCACGAGGAGCACCGCGGTCGAGGGGTCGCGGCGGCGGAGCTCCTCGGCGATCGCGAGCGCGGGCGTGAGGTGCCCGCCGGTCCCGCCGCCGGCCAGGAGCACGCGCAGGCTCACGGAATCCTCGCCGCGACGCCGCCGCGGTCGGACGACCCGGCCGGACGCGGCCGGGAGCCGCGGGCGCGCCGCGCGCCGGCCCGCGCGGCCGGAGACCGCAGCGCCGCGGCGCTCGGCAGGAGCGGCCGGGCCGGGGCCGCCCCGCCGGACGCGCGCGGACGGCGCGCCGGCAGCACGCGGTCCGCCGCGCGGCGGGGCCGCGAGACGTTGAGGAGGATCCCGACGGCGGCGAGGCTCACGGTCAGCGAGGTCGCGCCGTAGCTCAGGAACGGGAGCGTGAGCCCGGTCGTCGGGAGGTTGCCCGTCGCGACTCCGATGTTGAACAGGCCGCCGAGCACGAGGAGCGCCGTCAGCCCCCCGCCCAGCACGAGGCCGAGGTCGTCGGGCGCGCGCCGGGCGATGCGGGCGCCGGCCCGGGCGAGGAGCACGAACGCGAGGAGCACGAGCCCCGCCCCGAGGAAGCCCAGCTCCTCGCCAACGATCGCGAAGATGAAGTCCGTGTGCGCCTCGGGCAGGAACAGGAACTTCTGGCGGCTCGACCCGATCCCGACGCCCAGCAGGCCGCCCGAGCCGAGGCTGATCAGCGACTGGTGGACCTGGTAGCTGAGGCTGTCCAGGTACTTCTCGGGGTCGCGGAACGCGAGGAGCCGCCGCAGCCGGTAGGGCTCGCTCACGGCGAGCCACACGAAGAGCGGGACCGCCGACGCGGCGAGCGCCGCCAGGTGCCGGAGGCGGACGCCGCCCAGGAAGAGGGTCGCGGCGACCACGAGCGCGAGGAAGAGGGCGCTCCCGAAATCCGGCTGCAGGACGAGCATCCCCGCGGCCGCCGCGGGCGGCGCGCACAGCGGGAGCGGTCCCGTGGCGAAGCGGTCCAGCGCCTCGGTGCGCGCGACCACGGTGCTCGCGATCCACAGCACGCAGGCGATCTTCACGACCTCCGAGGGCTGGAACGAGAAGCCGGGGAGCGCGATCCAGCGGCGCGCGCCCTGGATCTCGGGGGCGATCCGCTCCGTCCCCGGCACGACGGTCAGCGCCAGCAGTCCGAGGCTCGCCCACAGCAGCGGGCCCGCGATCCGGGGCCAGACGTGGTAGTCGAGGCGCGCCAGCGCGGCCATCGCGGCGAGACCCACGGCCGCCTTCACCGCCTGGCTCTCGAGGTAGGCGTGCGAGCGCTCGAAGTTCACGAGCGAGAGCACGGAGCTCGAGCTGTAGACCATCAGCAGGCCGAAGGCGACGAGCGCCAGCGTGAGCCACAGGAGCGGGCGGTCGGCGGGTCCCGCCGCCGTCCACGCGCGCTCCCCCGCCCCGGCGCTCACGACGCGTCGGCTCCGCCGCCGCCCACCGCGGGCGTCGCGCGGCCCCGCCGCTCCCGGGTGAAGGCCGGCGAGGAGCGGAGACTCGCCGCCAGGCGCCGGAAGGCCTCGCCGCGCGCCTCGTAGTCGGTGAACTGGTCGTAGCTCGAGCACGCCGGCGAGAGGAGCACCGTGTCGCCGCCGGCGGCCGCGCGGAACGCCTCCTCCACGGCGCGCTCGAGCGTGCCCGGGCGGCGGACCGGGACCTCGCCCCCGAGCTCACGGGCGATCCGGTCGGCCGCCTCCCCGATCGCGTACACGGCTCTCACCTTCCCGGCCATCTCGCGCAGCAGCGGCGTGTAGGGACTCCCCTTGTGACGGCCGCCGAGGATCAGGTGCAGCGGGCCGTCGAAGCTGCGCAGGGCGCGGATCGCGGCCTCGACGTTCGTCGCCTTGGAGTCGTTGACGAACCGGACGCCGTCCACGCGGGCGACCTCCTCGAGCCGGTGCGGCACGCCGCGGAACGCGGCGAGCGCGTGCGCGACGGCGTCGGGCGGGACGCCGAGGAGCCTGGCGGCGAGCGCCGCGGCGAGCCCGTTCTGGAGGTTGTGCGGGCCCGGGAGGCTCACGACGGCCGCCGGCGCGATCCGCACCTCCCCGCCTCCGGCCTCGAGCTGGGTGATCGTGCCCCGCACGACGCCGATCCCGGGACCGGCGGGACGGCCGGTGGTGAAGACGTGGCGCGCCGCGCGGCTGCGCGGCGCGAAGGTCCCGCTCGCGGGGTCGTCGCCGTTCACGACGAGCGCGTCGCCCGGCTCCAGGTTCCGGGCCACGGCCTCCTTGTCGGCGACGTACTCCGCGAACGTCGCGTACCGGTCGAGGTGGTCGGGCGCGAGGTTCGTGAGCACGGCCACGCGCGGGTGGAACGACTCCGTCGCCGCGAGCTGGAAGCTCGAAGCCTCGCACGCGATCCAGTCCGGGGCGTCCGCCTCCAGCGCCACGTCGGAGAGGGGCCGGCCGATGTTCCCCGCCGCGGGCGTGACGAGCCCGGCCGCCTCCCCCATCGCAGCCAGCCAGGCGGTCGTGGTCGTCTTGCCGTTCGTGCCCGTGACCGCCGCGCAGGGCGAGCGGAGATACCACGAGGCGAGCTCGAGCTCGCCCACGACGCGCGCCGAGGGGAGCCCCGCGAGGGGGGTCCGCGCGGCGGGGATGCCCGGGGAGAGCACGACGACGTCCGCCCGGGCGAGCACGGCGCCGTCGTGACGGCCGAGCTCCACGCGCGCGCCGAGCCCGGCGAGCTCCGCGGCCGCGGCGCGCTGCGGTTCGGCGTCCGAGGTGTCCGAGGCGTGGACCCACGCCGCGCCGCGCGCGAGCGCGAGCCTCGCCGCGGCCCGTCCGCTGCGGCCGAGCCCCAGGACCGCGACGCCCAGGCCCTCGACGCTCCGCGGGCGGATCGGCGCGCCGACGGCGCGCGGCGGCGCTGCGGCGATCCGCGGTCCCGCTCCGCCGCTCGCGGCGCCCGAGGCGAAGGATCCCGGAAACGCGGGTCCCCCGGTGGGGGACGAGGCGGGTGGCTTCGTGCCGGAGGAGCCCGCGCCCGGGACCGTCATCGGATCTTGAGCGTGCTGAGGGCGAGGAGCGCGAAGAGGATGCCCAGGATGTAGAACCGGGCGACGATCTTCTGCTCGTCCCAGCCGATCAGCTCGAAGTGGTGGTGCAGCGGCGACATGCGGAAGATGCGACGGCCGCGCAGCCGGAAGCTCGCGACCTGCAGGATCACGGACGCGGCCTCCATCACGAACACGCCGCCGACGATCACGAGCAGGAACTCGGCCTTGAGGAGGATCGCCAGCGTCCCGAACGCGCCGCCGAGCGCGAGGGAGCCCGTGTCGCCCATGAAGATCTCGGCCGGGTGGGTGTTGAACCAGAGGAACCCGAGCGCCGCGCCCACGAGGCTCATGCAGTAGATCGTCAGCTCGCCCGCGCCCGGCAGGTAGAGGATCTGGAGGTAGCCCGACCAGTCGGCGCGTCCGGCGACGTAGGCGAAGCCCGCGAAGGCGAACGCCGCGATCCCCGCGAGGCCGATCGCCAGCCCGTCCAGCCCGTCGGTCAGGTTCACGGCGTTCGAGCTCCCCACCAGCACCAGCACCACGAACGGGATCCAGAACCAGCCCAGGTCCAGGAACACGTTCTTGAAGAACGGAACGCTCGTCGCCGTCACGTAGTCGCCGTGCACCGGCCGCAGGTGGAGCAGGACCCCCAGCAGCACCCCGAGCAGCACCTGGCCGACGAGCTTCTGGCGCGCGATGAGCCCGGCGGACGTCCGCCCCGTCACCTTCAGGTAGTCGTCGAGGAAGCCCAGCACCCCCATCCACACCGTGGAGAGCAGGAGCAGGTGGACGTACGGGTTCCGCAGGTCCGCCCAGAGCAGCGTCGGCACGACCGTCGCAGCCAGGATGAGGAGTCCGCCCATCGTCGGCGTGCCGGCCTTCGCGTGGTGGCTCTCCGGCCCCTCGCGGCGGATCGTCTGCCCGGCCTTCAGGTCCCGCATCGTGCGGATGATCCACGGACCGATCGCGAAGGAGAGGAGCAGCGCCGTCACCGTCGCGTACGCGGCGCGGACGGTGATGTAGCGGAACACGTTGAAGAACGTGTCCACCTCGACGAGGCGCACGAGCAGGTCGTAGAGCATCAGCCTCCATTCCCGCCCGGCTCCGGTCCCGCCGCCTCCCCGCGCAGCGCCGCCAGGTACGCTTCCGCGGCCGTCTCGAGCGCGGGCCCGCGGCTCGCCTTGAAGAGCACCGCGGCCGGCGCGGCGACGTGCGTCCGCAGGAGCTCCGCGACCCCCGCGCCCGCCTCCACGAAGTGCACCGGCGCATCCGTGGCCGACTGGTAGCCGCGCGCCAGGGGCACCGTCTCCTCGCCGACGACCACGAGCAGGTCCAGCGGGTCGGCCGCGAGGTCGCGCCCGAGGCCGTAGTGCAGCGCCTCGGCCTCGCGGCCGAGCTCGCGCATGGCTCCGAGCACCGCCACCCGCGCGCCGCGGCCGCCCAGCGCGCGGAGGGTCTCGACCCCGCGGCGCATCGAGTCGGGGTTCGCGTTGTAGCAGTCCTGGATCACGGTCACGCCCGCGGCGCGGGACACCTCCAGCCGGAGCGGCAGCGGCGCGGCGGCCTCGAGGCCCGCGCGGATCTCCGCGGCGTCGAGGCCCGCCAGACGCCCCACCGCCACCGCCGCGAGCGCGTTGAGCAGGCTCGGAAGGCCCACGAGCCGCAGCCGGACCTCCCCCAGCCCCGCGACGCGGAAGACCGGGCGCCCCTCGTCGTCCAGCCCCCACGCGTCCGGGTGGACGTCGTTTCCCGGCCCGGTGCCGAAGCTCACGCGCCGGCAGGGAAACGCCCGGACCGCCTCGCGCAGGGGCGCGTCGTCGCCGCCGTAGACCAGCGCGCCGTCGCGCCCCAGCCCCGCGGCGAGCGCCGTCTTCTCGCGCAGGACGCCCTCCAGCGAGCCGAGCCCCTCGAGGTGGCTGGCGGCGACGTTCGTGATCACCCCGATCTCCGGACGGCAGAGCTCCGTCAGCCGCGCGATCTCGCCCGGGCGGCTGGTGGCGATCTCGAACACGCCCCACTCGTGGCGCGGCTCGAGGTCGAGGAGCGAGAGCGGCAGCCCCACCTGGTTGTTCAGGTTCCCGCGCGTCCGGGCGACCTCGAACCGCCGCGCGAGCACCGAGCCGACGAGCTCCTTCGTTCCCGTCTTGCCGTTCGAGCCGGTGACGCAGACGACGCGCGCCGGCGCCGCGGCGCGGTGGACGCGCGCGAGGCGCTGGAGGGCGTCGAGGCCGCCGGGCACCACCCACCACCCGGCGCCCGGCGGCAGGTCGCGGGGCGGCTCACGCTCGGCCACCGCCGCCGCCGCGCCGGCGCGCACCGCCTCCGCGGCGAAGGCGCCGCCGTCGAACCGCTCCCCGCGCACGCCCACGAACAGGCTGCCGGTCCGGACCGCGCGCGAATCGGTGTCCACCCCGACGAATGCGGACGCCGCCGGCGCCGCGGCCGGCGCGCCGAGCGCCTCGACCACGCGGGACGCCGGAAGGAGAGCGCGGGACGCCGCCGGCGCCGGGGTCATCGGGCGCCTCCGCCGGCGCCGGTCAGCGGCGCCGGCTCGCGCCCCGCGGCCGCGCCGGCCTCGAGCTCCGCCAGCGCCGCGCGCGCGGCGTCGCGGTCCGAGTACGGGTGACGCACGCCGCCGATCTCCTGGTACGCCTCGGCGCCCTTCCCGAGGAGGACGACCAGGTCCCCCGGCGCGCTCTCGCGCAGGGCCGTCCGCACGGCGGACGCCCGGTCGTCGTGGCGCGCCCATTGGGCGCGTGCGCCGCGCAGCCCGGCGGCGACGTCGTCCATGATCTGCTCCAGCGGCTCGCGGCGCGGGTTGTCGATCGTGAGGAGCACGCGGTCCGCGAGACGTCCCGCGATCTCGCCCATCCGGGGCCGCTTCTCCCGGTCTCGCTCCCCGCCGCACCCGAAGATCAGGGTCAGCGAGCCGGACGCGAGCGGCCGCGCGGCGGTCAGCACGCGCTCGAACGCGTCGGGCGTGTGCGCGTAGTCGATCAGCACGGCGCGGCCGGCGCCCTGCAGCAGCTCGAACCGCCCGGGGACCCGCTCCACCGCCGCGAGCGCCTTCGCCGCGCGCGCGGGCGCGAGCCCCAGCTGGACGCCGGCGGCGAGGGCGCCGAGCGCGTTCAGGACGTTGAACCGCCCGCCGAGCCGCACGTGCAGCGGCACGCGCTCCCGGCCCACGACAACGAGCGCGCGGCTTCCCTCCGGGCCGCACTCGACGGCGTCCGCCGTCAGGTCGGCGCCGCGGTGCTCCAGCGACACCGTCAGCTGGCGGCGTGGGCCGCGCCGCCTGAACGCCGCGGCGGAGGGATCGTCCACGTTGACGACCGCCCACGCGTCCGCCTCGCGCAGCGCGTCGAAGAAGCCGAGCTTCGCCTCGCGGTACGCCTCGAGGGTGCCGTGGTAGTCGAGGTGCTCGTGCGTCAGGTTCGTGAACACCCCGCCGTCGAAGCGGACGCCGCGCACGCGCCCCTGGACCAGCGCGTGCGACGAGACCTCCATCGCGAGACCGCGCACGCCGCGACCCTCGAGGCCGGCGAGGAGCTCCGCCAGCTCGGGAGCCTCCGGCGTGGTGAACCCGGTCGCGACCGCGCGCTCCCCCTCGCGCAATCCGAGCGTCCCGAGCGCGGCCGCGCTCCCCACCGCCTCCTCGAGGACCGCGCGCAGCAGGAACGACGAGGTGGTCTTGCCGTTCGTGCCGGTCACGCCCACGACGGTGAGCCGTGCCGACGGATCCCCCCAGAAGGCGTGCGCCACGGGCCCGATCGCGGCGCGGGCGTCCGGGACCTCGACGCCGGACGCGCCGGCCGGCGGCGGCGACTGCCCCAGCACGGCCGCCGCGCCGCGTGCGAGCGCGTCCGCTGCGAACGTCGCGCCGTCGAGGGCTGCGCCCGGCAGGGCGCAGAAGAGCATCCCCGGCCGCACCCGGCGCGAGTCGTGCGTGAGACCGCGCACCCGGACGGCAGGATCGCCGTGCAGGCGCCCGCCGGCCTCGCGCGCGACCTCCGCCAGCGCCAGAGCGCGCGGAAGGTCAGCCGCCGTCATTCTCGATGAACACCTCCGTTCCCGGCTCGACCGCCGCTCCGGGCGCCGGCTCCTGCCCCACGACCGGTCCGGGGCCGCTCACGTGGATCCGCAGCCCGCGCTGGCTGGCCACGACCAGCGCCTCGCGCACGCTCATCGCGGTGAAGTCCGGGACCGCCACGAGGCCGTTCCCGCCGCCGCGGCCCGGCTCGCCCGTCGCGGGCGCGGGCTCCGGCGGCGGGGAGGTCGTGACCTCCGCGGCCGCGGCGTCGTCCCCGCTCGCGGCGTGCACGACCCGCCACGGGTCGATCCGCTCCAGGAACCCGGGGTCCACCGGCAGGCGTTCCGCGAACAGCGCCGTCTTCACCGCCTGCTTGAACACGGGGCCGGCCACGAGGCCGCCGTAGTACTCCCCGCGCGGATCGTCGAGCCGGACGACCAGCACGAAGCGGGGGTCGTGCGCCGGGAAGAAGCCGCCGAAGGTCGAGACGAAGCGGTCCGTGGTGTACCCGCGCCGGTCCTCACGGACCTTCCGCGCCGTGCCCGACTTGCCCGCCACCTGGAGGAGCTGGAGGTCCGCCGCCGTCCCGGTGCCGTCCTGCACCACGCGGACGAGCGCGCGCGTCACCAGCTCGGCCGTCCGGGCGGAGACCGCGCGCCGCACGGGACGCGGGCCTTCGCGACTCAGAACCTCGCCCTCCGGGCCCGCGACGCGCCGTACGAGCAGCGGCTCCAGCAGCTCGCCGCCGTTCGCGATCGCCGCGAACATCATCGTGAGCTGCAGGGTCGTGACGGACACCTCGTAGCCCATCGCGATGGAGTACGCCGACAGCGCCGACCAGTCGCGCGGCAGGCGCAGGACGCCGCGCGCCTCGCCGGGGAGGTCCACGCCGGTCGGCACGCCGAACCCGAAGCGCCGCGCGTACTCGAACATCCGGTCGTCGCCCAGGCGGCGGGCGAGCTTGATCGTGCAGATGTTGCTGGACTTCCCGATCACGTCCTCGACGGTCAGCGTGCCGTACGGATGGACGTCGCGGATCGGCTTCGTCCGGCCGGCGAAGCGGTACGTGCCGTTCTCGCAGAAGATCTCCTCGTCGGGGCGCGCGAGCGCCTCCTCGTAGAGTCCCGCCAGGGTGACGAGCTTGAACGTCGACCCGGGCTCGAAGAGATCGGCGACCGCGTGGTTGCGGATGGCGGCCCGCGTGCCGTCCGGCCCCGTGTCGGGGCGGTTGGCGATCGCGAGCAGCTCGCCCGTGCGCGGATCGGCGATCACCACGGACCCGGTGCGCGCCCGCGTCTCGGTCATGGCCTGGTCGAGCGCCTCCTCGGCGATCTCCTGCAGGCCCAGGTCGAGTGTGAGCCAGACGTCGTGGCCGTCCACCGGCTCGACGGCCGGATACGCGAAGTTCGCGTACTCCCGGCCCTGCGCGTCGCGCTGGTGCACGGCCCAGCCGTCGGTGCCCCGCAGCAGCGCGTCCACCTGCAGCTCGATCCCCGAGCTCCCCCGCCCCTCGGCGCTCACGAGCCCGAGCACGGCCGACGCCAGGCGCCCGTGCGGCCAGTCGCGGCGGTGCGACGTCTCGATCGCCACCCCCGGGATGCGCTCGAGGCGGCGCGCGGTGGCGCGGTCCACGGTGCGCCGCAGCGGCACGTAGAAGCCGCCGCGGGCGAGCCGCGCCCGCAGGTCCGCGGCGGGGTGCGGCAGCACCTCGGTGAACCTGCGCACGAACGTGCCGGGGTCCGCCACGTGGTTCGGGACGAGCACGACGGCGTAGCGCTCGCGGTCCACGGCGAGCGGCACGCCGTTGCGGTCGCGGATCGTGCCGCGGCGCGCCGGGATCGCGATGCGCCGCTCCTGCTGCCCCTCGGCGAGCGCGGCGAACCGCTCGTGGCCCAGCACCTGGACGTCGAACAGGCTCCACCCCAGCCGCGCCCCCGCGAGCAGCGTCACCCCGAGGAACAGGGTCAGGCGGCCCCGGCGGCGGTCGGCGAGCGCGCGGGCGTCGGCCCCCGCGCGCGCAGGCGGCGCCCCGGCGGCGCGCGGCGGGCCGCGCCTAGCGCGTGCCGAGAGCGTAGGCCTCCTCGCTGACGAGCCCGCGCAGGCGCTCCTCGAGGAATCCGGCGAGCCCCGGCGGCGCCGCGGGGGCGCCCGGCTGCGGCCGCTCCGGCGGGTCGGGGTTCGCGGCGACCGGCAGGAACACGACGTCGCTCTCGTCCGGGTACGACATCCCGAGCCGCTCGCGCGCCTCGCGCGCGATGCGCTCCCGCGTGGTGAGGGCCACGAGCCGGCGGCGCGCGTCCTCGCCCGCCAGCGCGAGCTCGCGCTCCTCGGCCCCGAGCGCCGCGATCTTCTCGACCAGCTCCACGCCTCGCGCCTGGGTCCAGACGCGCCCGAAGATCGCCGCCGCGGCGAACGCGACCAGCCACGGGACGTAGTTCAGGACGAAGCTCCCCCGCCGGCGGGCGCGGCGCTCGACGCGGGCGTAGGCGTTCGCGTACTCGTTCATCGCGTGGGGCCCTCCTGGGGCTGGGGGGACTGGTCCGGGCCGCGCCCGGAGGGATCGGGGAGACGCTCGACCGCGCGGAGACGCGCGCTCCGGGCGCGCGGGTTCGCGGCGACCTCCGTCGCGCCGGCGGTGACGGAGCGCGGCGTGAGGAGCCGCGCGCGGGCGACGCGGCCGCAGCCGCACACCGGGAGGTCCGGCGGGCACACGCACGGGTGCGCCAGCCGGCGGAAGGCCTCCTTCACGATGCGGTCCTCGAGCGAGTGGTAGGACACGACGGCGAGGCGGCCGCCGGGGCGGAGGCGCTCGAAGACCGTCCCGAGCCCGCGCTCGAGGCGGCCGAGCTCGTCGTTCACGGCGATGCGCAGCGCCTGGAACGCGCGGGCGTACACCTTGACCGGTGAGAAGCTCCGCGGGACGGCGTCGACCAGGATCGCCCGCAGCTGGCCGCTGGTCTCGATGCGGCCGCGTTCGCGCGACCGGGCCACCGCGCGGGCGATCGCCCCGGCGAACGGCTCCTCGCCGTAGCGCCGGAGGATGCGCGCCAGCTCCGGCACGGGGAGGTCGTTGAGGAGGTCCGCGGCGCTCCGACCTGCGCCTCCCATGCGCATGTCGAGCGGCGCCTCGGCGTCGAACGCGAAGCCGCGGCGCGGCGTGTCGATCTGGTGACTCGACACGCCCAGGTCGAGGACGGCGCCGTCGAACCGCACGTCCCGCCACTCCTCGACCGAGTCGAGCTCGTCGAATCCCGCGTGGGCGGTGCGCAAACGATCTCCCGCCGCGGCGAGACGCCGGCGCGCGGCCTCCAGCGCCTCGGCGTCGAGATCGACCGCGTAGAGGACCCCGGTCGGCGTCGAGGCGGCGAGGATCGCACCGGCGTGACCGCCGCCGCCGAGCGTGCCGTCGAGGTAGACGCCTCCGTCGCGCGGCTCGAGCAGCGCGAGCATCTCGTTCAGGAGGACGGGGCGATGGAACGCGGACGTCGTCACGGGCGGAGGGGGCGCGGCGGCGGGGGTGGCGACGAGGGGCGAAGAGGGTGGCGCGGCGGGCGCCGCGGGAATGGTCACAGGATGGCGCCGGCGACGCGGTCGTAGTCGAGCTCGTCCAGCCGGACGAACGCAGCGAACCGGCCGGGATTCCAGATCTCGATGATCTCGCCCGCGCCCACGAAGAGCGCGTCGCGCTCGAGTCCGGCGACGTCCATCAGCGGCTGCGGGAGGCTGAGGCGGCCGTGCCGGTCGAGCGCGACGTCGGATGCGTGGGCGGTGATCGCGAGCGCCTGACGGCGTCCATCGGGATTTCCGCCGCTGCGCAGGCGGCGGATCCGGTCCTCACGTTCGGTCCAGGCCTCGCGCGGAAGCAGGAACAGGCACGGCCCCGGACCACGGACCAGCACGAAGTCGGTTCCCTCGTCCCCGTTCCGGAACTTCGCCGGGAGCGGGACGCGGCCCTTCTCGTCGATGCTGTGGAGGTACTGGCCCAGGTACGTGGACAAGCGTGCCTCGTGCCGGCTGCCGGCGCGGCGAAGGGGCGGATCTCCGGTGGGCCCTTACCCGTCCCACAATCACCCACTTTTTACCACGAGGCGGCATTGTATCCGGGGGTGGGGAGGCTGTCAAGCGGTTTGAGGCGGGGATCGCAAGCAGGGACACACACTTGCACGGGCCACCCGAACGAAGGCGGCCGGGGATTCCGGCCGCCTTCCGTCCGTCACGATCCGCTCGTCATGCGTGGCGCGGGGGATCCGGTCAGTCCTCCTCGTCCTCCCCGGCGGCCACGGCGCGGTCGTCGCCCTCCTCGACCGGAACGCAGTTCACGGCCGTCGTGTCGCCCGCGGCCTCGGCGCGCATCCGGTCGAGCACGGAGTTCTTGAAGCGGCGCTTCTTCTTCTCCTTTTCCTCGTCCGGCGCGGGGCAGGGGGGCAGCTCCTCTCCGGCGCTCACGACGGCGACACCGCCCGAGGCGTCCTGACCCGCCCCGGCGTCCACGGCGACGCCGACGGACGCGTCCTCACCCGCCGCGGCGCCGGCGGGGGCGCCGGCCGCGGCGTCGCCGGAGGGCGCGGCGTTCACGCCCCCCGCGGCGACTTGCGGCTCTCCCGCCGCCGCCGGAGCTCCAGGGGCTGCCGGGGCACCGGGCGCGGCCACAGCACCGGGCGCCGCCGGAGCACCCGCCGCTGCGGGCGCAGCGGGCGCTGACGGTGCACCGGGCGCCGCCGGCGCACCGGGAGCAGCGGGCGCTGCGGCCGAAGACATCCCGGCGTCCGCCCCGGCGGCCGCCGGGGCGG
>DATBJZ010000148.1:0-9233 GCA_036556125.1 Gemmatimonadota bacterium
CTCCGCGGCGCGCGCACGCGGTTCGGCACCGCCTGCGCGGTCGCGGTGACCGGCATCGCGGGCCCGGGCGGAGGGACGGCCGCGAAGCCCGTCGGTCTCGTGCACCTCGGGGTGGACGTCGAGGGCGACGTCCGCCTCGAGGTCCGCCGCTGGCCGGGCACGCGCCGGGAGATCAAGGCGCGGGCCGCCCGCACGGCCCTGCTGCTCCTGCTCCGCGCCGTCGAGGCGCGTCCCGCGTGACGCCGTCCTCGCTCCGGGCGTTCGTGGGCGTGCGGGTCCCGCCGGACCTCGCCCCCGGCTACGTCGCGCTGCAACGCGCGATCCGCTGCCCGGGGCGCATCAAGTGGGTCGAGGCCGAGAACCTGCACCTCACCCTGCGGTTCCTGGGGCGCGTCGAGCGCGCCGACCTCCCGGCGGTCGTGAGCCGTCTCCGGCTGGCGGCCGTGGGGGTCCCGCCCGCGAGCCTGCGGGCGTCGCGCGTCACGGCGTTCCCGAGCGAGCGCGGCGCCCGCGTGGTCACGGTCGAGCTCGCCGACGCCGCCGGCTCGATCCCGCTCCTCCACGCCGCGATCCTGCGGGAGCTGGGCGCCGTCGAGGACGAGGGCCATCCCTTCCGGATGCACGTCACGCTCGGCAGGCTCGCGGAAGGCAAGGCCGACCTCCGCGCATCCCTCGCTGCGCTGCCGCCGCCCGCCGGGTCGTGGCGCGCCGCGGCGTTCGAGCTCGTGGAGAGCGTGCTCGGTCCGGCGGGGCCGACCTACACCACGCTGGACACGTTCTCGCTGGGGGGATAGCCGCGCCCGGCGGGAGCGGCGCGGGAAGATGGGGCGACTACGCGGCGGTCGCTGCGGCGCGCGCGGTCCGCGGCGCGCGGACGATCCGCGCGAAGCCCCACGCGAGGAGCCCCGCCGCCGCGGCGGCGGACACGGCGAGGAAGGCGGGCGAGGCGCCGGAGGCGACCTCGGGCGGCCGCAGGGCCACCAGCAGCCCGGCCGCGAGCACGAGCGCGTTGTTGACGGCGTGGACGATCACCGCCGACCGCAGCCGGCCCGTCAGGAGCACGACGCCGCCGAGCACGAGACCCTGCCCGAACGCGGGCACCGCCCGGAAGGGCGTATCCAGGCCGTGCGCGAGACCGAAGAGCGCGGCGGTCGCGACCACGCCGACGAGCGCGCTGCGCCGGCTCAGCACCGGCTGCAGCAGTCCGCGGAAGAAGATCTCCTCGAGGACCGGCGCCGCGATCACCGACGTGAAGAAGACGAACGGCCAGGCTCCGGGATCCACGCCCACCGGCGATCCCGCCGGCGCCGCCGCCGTCAGCAGCCGTGCGCCGGAGAGCGCGCTCACCTGCGCGAGAAAGCCGCCGATGCCGATCAGCACGAGCGGGACCGTGCCGAGCCGGCGGGCCGCCACGAGCCGCGGCGCAGCCGCGTGGCCCGCCAGCACGAGACGGGCGCCCACGAAGATGACGAGCCCCATCGCGACCTGCGCGGCGAGCGGCCCCACGATCCGGCCGGCCTCGTCGGCCGCGGCCCAGCGCAGCGCCGTGAAGGCGGCCCCGAGGAAGAGCCCGTAGAGGGCCAGCGCCCGCAGGGCGAGCCTCGCGGCCGGGCGCCCGTCTTCGGGCTGGCACGTGGGGGGGAGCGGGCGCGTGGTCACGGCCCCGGGGAAGGCAACCGGCGTACCCGGACGCCCGGAAGGGAGTCCCGCGAGCCGCAGCACCGTACGTGGGAAGCGTTTAGCCTGTTCGGCCGGCGAGGGCCAGGGCCTGCCGGGCGAGCGGGATTCGGGCGGTGCTGACCGGAAGCGGGGCACGGGACGATCAGGATCGCCCCGGAGCCGGCGGCCCCGACATCCGGCGTGGGGGGGGCGCGGATCGGCCGCGGGGTCTAGGACCGCTTCGCGAGACGTCCGGCTGTCGGCAGGGCGGCGACCGCGGCTCGGGTGTCGGGCCCGGGGACGCCTCCCGAGCTAGAGCCGCGGCGGACGGGTCGCGCGCCGCACCCACCCTCCGTCGGCCGCCCGCTCGAAGCGGGTCCTGACCGCCGCCCAGGCGATCTTCCCGGCCTGCTCGAAGTCGCACTTCTCCGCCGCGTACGCCGCGTTGAACGACGTGCGGAAGAGCTCGAGAGCCTCGGCCGGCAGCTGACGCCGGAGGTCCGTCGGGAGCGCGTCGGGGCTCGGGTAGTAGGTCACCGCTTCATCAGGCGGAAGTGGATCACGTTCACGCTCGGGTTGGCGCCGGAGCCGACCTCACGGACCGCGTCCGCCCGCGCCTGCGGGTCGCCGCACCCCGCACGCTCCAGCTCGCGGCGCGTGAGCGCGAGAAACGGAACGCCGCGCCGGAAGCCCGTCACCTTGAGCCGGACCAGCGGCGGCTGCCCCGCGAGCCCGGCCAGGAGGACGTCACCCGGCGTCGCCACGAGCTCGGGCCTCAGCGCGCAGGTCACGGCGCCCTCCTGCACGGCGGTCATCGCGGCTCTCGAGAACGCGATCCGATGCACCGCCATTCGCTTTGCGCCCCCCCGGAGCCGGGGGTAAGTTGGGCCCCGACGGGAGCGCGGTTGCGAGGCGGACGCGAGCACCGGAGGGGCCGTGCGGGTGACGATCGAATACTGCCGGATGTGAAACTACCTGCCCCGGGCCTCCGGTCTGGAGGCCGCCATCCGGAAGCGGTACCCGGACGCCGACGTGGAGCTGCTCGCCTCGGGCGGCGGCGTGTTCGAGGTGACCGCCGACGGGCGCCTGATCCACTCCAAGAAGGCGACGGGGTCCTTCCCGTCCGAGAAGGCCGTGCTGGACGCGCTGGCAAGATAGCGTGGCCCGCGGACCCCTGACAGGGACCGGCCGCGCGCCGCGCCGTCGCTCACCGCGCCCTCCGTGCGCCGTTCGGGGACGCTGAACCCGGCGCGGGGCCGGGGATGCCGCGTGCGGGATCGCTCCCTCGGGAGGCGCCGGTCCGCGTGATCGACGTCGGCGTGGTCGGGGTGGGGTACCTGGGCGCCCTCCACGCCGAGAAGTACGCCGCGCACCCGGCCGCCCGCCTGCGCGCACTGGTGGATCCCGATCCCGCGCGCCGGGCCGTCGCCGAACGCCTCGGCGTCCCGCTGCTCCCGAGCGCCCACGAGCTGCCGACGGACGTGCGCGCCGTCTCGGTCGCCGTCCCCACGGCGCTCCACCACGCCGTCGCCGCGCCCCTGCTCCGCTCGGGACGCGACGTCCTCCTCGAGAAGCCGATCGCGGCGTCGCTCGCGGAGGCCGACGACCTGATCGCGCTGGCGGAAGCAGGCGGGCGCGTGCTCCAGGTCGGACACCTCGAGCGGTTCAATCCGGCGATCCGGCGCCTCGCCGGAATTCTCGCCGACCCCCGCTTCATCGAATCGCACCGCCTCGCTCCCTTCGCCGGCCGAGGCACGGACGTGGACGTCGTCCGCGACCTGATGATCCACGACCTCGACATCATCCTGACGCTCGTCCGACGCGATCCCGTGGAGATCCGCGCCTCGGGCGTGGCGGTGATCTCGCCCGCACCCGACATCGCGAACGCGCGGATCGAGTTCGAGGGCGGCTGCGTCGCCAACGTCACGGCCAGCCGCGTCTCGGCGGCGAAGCTGCGGAAGATCCGGGTCTTCCAGCCCGACGCGTACGTGTCGATCGACTACCTCGAGCGCTGCGCCGTGGTGGTCCGCCGGTCGGACGCGGGACCCGGCGTGCTCGGCGGGGCCGGCGCCCCGCTGCGGACCAGCGTGCTGCCGGTGCCCGGGCTGGAAGGCCGCGTCACGCGCGAGCGCGTCGCCTTCGACGACGAGGAGGGAGACACGCTGGCGTTGGAGATCGACGCCTTCCTCACGGCGGTGCAGCGCCGGTCCGATCCGGTCGTGAGCGGACGGGAGGCGCGGCGCGCGCTGGCCGTGGCCGAGGCCATCCTCGCCCAGATCGAAGGGAGTCGGGACGGCCCCGGCCGGGCTGCGCGGCATCCCGGCCTCCCCGAGCCGGAGGCCGCCCGCCGGTGAAGGTCCCGATGGTGGACCTCGTCGAGCAGGCGCGCGCGCTCGGCGAGCCGCTCGAGAAGGCGGTCCTCGACGTGCTCCGGAGCGGGCGCTACGTGCTCGGGCCGCAGGTGGAGGCGTTCGAGGAGGAGCTCGCGGCGTACCTGGACCTCGAGCACGCGGTCACGCTCAACTCCGGGACCGACGCGCTGCTCCTCGCGCTGCGCGCGTCCGACGTCGGGGACGGCGACGAGGTGATCGTCCCTGCGTACACGTTCGTAGCGACGGCCTCGGCGGTGCTGATGGCGGGGGCCCGGCCCGTCTTCGTGGATTGCGCGCCGGGGAGCTTCAACCTCGATCCCGTCGCCGTCGAGGCCGCGGTCACGACCCGCACCAAGGTCCTGATGCCGGTGCACCTCTTCGGCGAGCCCGCACCGCTCGAGCCGCTCGTGCGCCTCGCGGGCGACCGCGGGCTGCGCCTGATCGAGGACGCGGCGCAGGCGCTCGGCGCGACCTACCAGGGCGAGCCGGTGGGGGCGATCGGCCACGCCGGCACGTTCAGCTTCTATCCGTCCAAGAACCTCGGGGCCTACGGCGACGGCGGGGCGCTCGTCACGGACGACGGCGAGCTCGCGGAGGAGGTTCGGAGCCTGCGCGATCACGGGCGCGCGGACGGCGGCGTGCACGTGCGCGCCGGCACGACGAGCCGGCTGGACGAGATCCAGGCCGCGATCCTCCGGGTGAAGCTCCCGAACCTCGACGAGTGGAACGAGTCGCGGCGGTTCCGCGCCAGCGCCTACCGCGAGCTGCTCGAGGGGACGCGCTGCACGATCCCCGCGCCGCGACCCGAGGGCGTCCACGTCTACCACCAGTTCGTGGTCGCGCACCCGCAGCGCGACGCGCTCCGGCAGGCCCTGGCGGCGGAGGGCGTCGCGACGGCCGTGCACTACCTGCTGCCCTGTCATCTCCAGCCCGCCTTCGCCCACCTGGGCGATCCTCCTTCGCTGCCGGTCGCGGAGGAATGGTCGCGGACGACGCTGGCACTCCCGATGTATCCTGAGCTGCCGATGACGGACCTCGAGCGGATCTGCGAGACGATCCGCCGGGCCGAGAGGCTGTCGGTGCTGTGAGGCGCGCCGCGCGCTCCCGGACCGGCGGGCTGCTCGCGGTGGCGGCCCTGTTCGTGGCCATGGTGAGCGCACCCGGCTCGGGAACGCACCCGTTCGATCGGCTCCGGCGCGGGGTCGAGCACGACGTCGTGATCCGCGGAGGCACGGTCTACGACGGGAGCGGCGCGGCTCCGGTGAGCGCCGACGTCGCGATCGACGGTGACCGCATCGCGGCGGTGGGGGACCTCTCCGCGGATCGCGGCCGTCTCGAGGTGGACGCGCGCGGGATGGCGGTGACGCCCGGGTTCGTGAACATGCTCAGCCACTCCTTCGAATCGCTGCTGCAGGACGGGCGCGGCCAGAGCGACGTCCGCCAGGGCGTGACGCTCGAGGTCTTCGGCGAGATCTCGATGGGGCCCTGGAACGACGGGATGCGCCGTGACTGGGAGATGCAGGTCCGGCACCCGGTGCCCTGGTCCACCCTCGGCGAGTACTTCGAGCACGTGGAACGCAGCGGGATCGCGCCCAACGTCGCGTCCTTCGTCAGCGCGGGCGTCGTCCGCAACCACGTGATCGGTCTCGCGGACCGCGAGGCCGCGCCCGAGGAGCTGGAGCAGATGCAGGCCCTCGTACGGCAGTCGATGGAGGAGGGGGCCGTCGGACTCACGTGCGCGATGATCTACCCGCCTTGCTCGTACGTGAGGACCGGCGAGCTGGTGGAGCTCGCCCGCGCCGTCGCGGAGCGCGACGGTCTCGTGGCGCTGCACCTGCGGAGCGAAGGCGTCCGGCTGCTCGAGGGCGTGGACGAGATCCTGCACGTGGCGCGCGCCGCCGGCGCGCGCGCCGAGATCTACCACCTGAAGGCGCTGGGGGAGTCGAACTGGGACAAGTTCGACCGCGCGATCGCCGCGATCGAGGCCGCGCGCGCGCAGGGACTCGCCGTGACCGCGGACGTCTACCCGTACACCGCCGGCTGGACCGGATTGGACGCCTCGATGCCGGGATGGGTTCAGGAGGGCGGTCTCCGCGAGTGGATCCGGCGGCTCCGCGATCCGGCGGTCCGCGAACGCCTCGAGCGGGAGATGTCCACGCCGGGCGACTGGGACAACTGGCTGCTGGCAGCGGGCTCGCCCGAGCGGGTGCTGCTGGTCGGCTTCCAGGCCGATTCGCTCCAGCAACTCACGGGGAAGACGCTCGCGGAGGTCGCCGCGCTCCGGGGGACCTCTCCCGAGGAGACGGCCATGGACCTGGTGGTGAAGGACGGAAGCCGGGTCATGGCCGTCTACTTCGTGATGTCCGAGGAGAACGTCCGCCGGGCGGTCGGGCTCCCCTGGGTGAGCTTCGGCTCGGACGAGGGGGCGGTCGCCCCCGAGAGCCCGTTCCTGTCGCGGAACCCGCATCCTCGAGCCTACGGCACGTTCGCACGGCTGCTCGGACGCTACGTGCGGGACGAGGGGGTCGTGCCGCTGGCAGAGGCCGTCCGGCGGCTCACGTCGCTTCCCGCCGAGAACCTGCGGCTTCGCGACCGTGGCCGACTCGAGGCCGGAATGTTCGCAGACGTCGTCGTCTTCGATCCCGCCGCGATCGCCGACCACGCCACGTACGAGGCGCCGCACCGGTATGCGACCGGCGTCGTCCACGTCTTCGTGAACGGCGTGCAGGTGCTGAGGGACGGCGAGCACACCGGCGCGAAGCCGGGTCGCGTCGTGCGCGGACCGGGGTGGAGCGGGTGAGATCACGGATGTCGGTCACCGTTCGGAACGCAGGTGCGCTTCATCAACGTCCGCGGAGGTGGAGGATGATGCGTTTCGCGATGGTGCTGGCCTGCGTTCTCGCGCTGCCCGCGTGGGCGCAGGATCCCGTGCAGGTGGACTCGACGCACTACAGCGTCGTCCTGGAGAACGACTGCGTTCGCGTCCTCCGGATCCGGTACGGGCCGGGGGAGAGTTCGGTGATGCACGATCACCCGGACGGCGTCGCGGTCTTTCTCACGCCCGCCGGCTTCCGGTTCGGGACGCCCGACGGCGGCGCGATGGACCGGTCCGGTGCCGCCGGGGAAGTGGTCTGGGCCCCGGCCGGCCCTCACCTCCCCGAGAACAGGGGGTCGGCCGCCGCGGAGGTCGTGCTGGTCGAGCTCAAGCCCGCCAGGGGGGCGGTGTGCCAGATGCCGGAGGGGCCCGTCGCGCCCGCCGGGCCGTAGGGTGGTTCGTGGTCCGGCAACGCGGTGAGAGCGTGATCGCCTTGAACGCCGGCGTCATCGCGGGGATTCAAGACCTGTACTGACCCCGCGGCCGGCGGCGCCGCGGTGAACAAGGGGAAGGGGGTGCGGCGCCGCCGCACCCCCTTGTCGCCGCGTCCGGGCCCAGAGCCTGGACGGCGCGGTCGGACCCGCCTACGTCGCCGTCCACGTCCCCACGAGCGCCGCCCTCCGGCCGCCGCAGGGATCCATCCCGAGACCGCGAATCGAGAGCTGCTCGCCCTCGCGCGTGACGAGGAACCGCGCCTCCTCCGTCTGGCACTTCAGCCCCGACGTATCCGCGACGAAGATCATCGTGTCGCCCTCGAAGGCGGCCTTGCCCTTCATGTCCACCGAGTCCGGCCAGCGCGGCGCCGGCAGCTCCAGCTCGTAGTCGCCGTTCGAGGCGAGCCGCATCGTCACCTCGCCCTCTCCGGACAGCTCGCGCTTCCAGGACCCGGCGTACTCGTTTCCTCGGCCGCCGCAGGCAACCGCCAGGATCGCGGCCGCCGATAGGCCGAGAAGGACGCCCGGAGCGGTGTGTCGAGCCTCACGGACCATGCCTCACCCCCATCGAAGGTTGCCGCACTCGTGCTGCGGTGACGCCATAGGATTGGGCCTGCCCCGCGCGGATGGGAAGGGAGTCGCCCCGGGGCGACGGAATCGGGTGGTGCGATGCTCCCCGTCTCGGGCGGGATCCGCAACCGATCGGCCGCCGTGGGGCCGCCCCGCCTAGCGCCTGGGCCGGAGAAGCTCCTCGAGCTCCTCCTCCAGGAGAGCGGGTGTCCGCGCGAAGACGCCCTCGATCAGGGTATGGGGATCGGGACCCGGCTCGGCCTCGACCTCCTCGATCGCGCGCTCGAGCTCGTCCGCCAGCTCCGCCTCGAGGAGCGCCTCGCGGTCCGCGTCCCACATCCCGGACCGCTCCAGAAACGCGCGGAACCGCTCCGGCGGGTCCGGCCACCGCTCGAAGTCGATGCCGGCTCGGTACTTCGTGGGATCGTCCGACGTCGTGTGCGGGCCGGCTCGGTAGGTCTGCGCCTCGACGAACGTCGGGCCCTCCCCGGCCCGCGCCCGGGCGGCGGCGTCGCGCACGGCGGCCACGACCGCCAGGACGTCGTTCCCGTCCACCGGCACGCCCGGCATGCCGTAGGCGTCGGCCTTCCGCCAGAGCTCGGTGACGGCGGTCTGCCGCTCCACGGGAACGGAGATCGCCCACTGGTTGTTCTGGCAGAAGATCACGCACGGCACGCGGTACACGGCGGCGAAGTTCATCGCCGCGTGAAAGTCGCCTTCCGAGGTGCCGCCGTCGCCGATGCAGCCCAGCACGACCGTGCGGTCGCCGCGGATCTTCGCGGCCCACGCGGCGCCCACCGCCTGCGGCAGCTGGTTCGCGATGCACGACGACATGGAGACGAAGCGCAGCTCGCGCGAGGCGTAGTGGCACGGCATCTGGTGGCCGAGCACGTCGTCCAGGCGGTTTCCGTAGAGCTGGGCGAGCATCCTGCGGATCGGATAGCCGCGGACGAGCAGCGCGCCCGCCTCGCGGAGAGCGGGGAAGATCCAGTCCTCCGGCTCGAGCGCGAACGCGCTCCCGATCGTCGCCGCCTCCTGTCCGCTGGCCGGACCGTAGAAGCCGATCCGGCCCTGCCGCTGGAGGTTCATCATCCGCCCATCGAACGCGCGGAGCCGCCGGATCTGGCGGTAGAGCTCGAGGAGCTGCACCTCCGTGAGGGCGGGGGGCGTGCCGATCAGCTCACCCCCGGGGGAAAGGACGCGGAGGGGCGCGGCCGTCCGGGAGGAGGGCGTTGCGGCGCTGGGTCCCGACGGCGCCGCCGCGACGGCCGCACCGGAGGGAACGGCTGAACGTGGCGGCGGCTCGCGGGTTTTCCCGGCGGT
>DATBJZ010000149.1:0-12912 GCA_036556125.1 Gemmatimonadota bacterium
GTCGATCACTGCACGCGCCTCTGCCACGCAGGTTCCGTCGCGGCGATGCTCGAGCAGGTGGGCTCGGGCTCGGTGTCGGACGTGTTCGCGAACGTGGAGCACGCGGACGTGGCGCTCGTCGTGGGCAGCAACACCACGGAGAACCATCCGGTGGCGGCCACGTTCGTGAAGGACGCCGCGAAGCGGGGGACCTTCCTGGTGGTGATCGACAGCCGTCGGCACGCCCTCTGCGACCACGCCCACCGGTTCCTCCAGCTCCGGCCCGGATCCGACGTCGCGCTGTTCAACGCGATGCTGCACGTCGTCTTCCGCGAGGGGCTCGAGAACCGAGCCTTCATCGAGGGGCGCACCGAGAACGTGGACGCGCTGCGGGAGGTGGCGGCGCGCTACACGCCGGAGCTGGCGGAGCGGATCACGGGGATCCCCGCGACGGCCGTCGAGGAGGTCGCCCGCCGCTACGCGGAGGGGCCGAACTCGATCGTCTTCTGGGGAATGGGCGTCTCGCAGTCCGTGCACGGCACGGACAAGGCGCGGGCCCTGATGAACCTGGTGCTGGCGACGGGCCAGGTCGGGCGCGCGGGCACGGGGTTCCATCCGCTCCGGGGGCAGAACAACGTGCAGGGCGCATCCGACATGGGGCTCATCCCGATGGTCTACTCGGGCTACCAGTCGGTCACCGATCCGGCGATCCGGGACCGGTTCGAGGTCGCCTGGGGCGTCCCGCTGGACGCGCAGCCCGGCCTCACGGTCGTGGAGACGATGTCCGCCGCCCTCGAGGGGCGCGTGCGCGGGATGTACATGATGGGCGAGAACCCGTTCATGTCCGACCCGAACACGGCGAAGGTGAGGAAGGCGCTCGCGGCGCTCGAGTTCCTGGTCGTCCAGGACATCTTCCTGACCGAGACGGCGGAGTTCGCGGACGTGATCCTGCCCGCGTCCACGGCGTTCGAGAAGACCGGGACGTACACGAACACGGACCGCCGCGTTCAGCTCGGTCGCCGCGCCACGGCGCCGCCGGGGCAGGCGCGCGAGGACTGGGCGATCACCGTGGACCTGGCGAACCGGATGGGCGCGGGCTGGACGTACGCGTCGCCGGAGGCGGTGTTCGCGGAGGCGGCCTCGCTGACGCCGGACTACGCCGGGATCACCTACGAGCGGCTCGGGGCGCGCGGGATCGTGTGGCCGTGCCCCACGCCGGACCATCCCGGCACGGACGTGCTCTTCGACCGCGGCTTCCCGCGCGGCCGGGGGCTGTTCTCGCCCGTGGACTTCGCCGACCCGGCGGAGCTGCCCGGACCCGAGTACCCGCTGGTCCTCATCACGGGACGCACGCTCGAGCACTGGCACACCGGGACGATGACGCGCAGGTCGAAGGCGCTCTCGACGATCCAGCCCACGCCGTTCGTCGAGATGCACCCGGCCGACCTCGAGGAGATCGGCGCCGCGCCGGGTGACCGCGTGCGCGTGACGTCGCCGAGGGGCGCGATCGAGCTCGAGGCCGTGGCCCTGGGCCAGGTGGCGCGCGGGACGGTCTTCATCCCGTTTCACTTCCGCGAGGCGGCGGCGAACGTGCTGACGTCGGAACGTCTGGATCCCGACGCGAAGATCCCGGACTTCAAGTTCTCCGCCGTGCGCGCGGAGCGCGTGGCGGCCGCCGAGGCCCGCCCGGTCGAGGCGGCGTCCGCGGCCGGGATCTGAGCGTGCCCGCGGTTCCGGTCGTTCTCTCGCGCCGGTCGTTCCTGGGCCGGCTCCTGCCGGCGTTCGGGGCAGCCCTCGGAGCCGTCGCGGCGCTGCGGCCGGCCGCGCTGCTCGGCGGGAGACGGCCACCCGGCGCACCCAGCCGGGGAATCGGCGCGCTGCGGGGCGACGGATCCGCGGCCTCGCGAGCCGACGCACCGCGCACCGGCCGGGACGCGGACGACGAGCCCAGCGAGGCGGTGAAGAAGGTCCTGCGCGAGCTCTTCGGCGACCGCGAGATCCGCACGGGCCACGTGCAGCTCGACATGCCGGAGGACCCGCCCGACGGCAGGCTCGTCCCGGTGTTCATCGAGAGCGACCTGCCGATGGCGCCGGACGACTACGTGAAGGCCGTCCACCTGCTCGTGGACAAGAACCCGGACATCCACGTGGCCGCGTTCGAGCTCACGCCGGCCCTCGGGCTCGCCTCGATCGACACCCGGATCAAGATGCGGGCGACCTCGGTGGTCCGCGCGATCGCGGAGACCAGCCGCGGCGAGGTCTGGTGGGCCACGCGCAAGATCTTCCCCGCGACGAACGGGTGCGGATGAGCGCGCGACGCGCCGCCCGTGCGGAGCCCGGCCAGGGCCGGATCCTGCTCCCCGAATCGATCCAGCGGGGGAGCCTGGTCCACGTGCGCACGCTGCTCTCGCACCCGATGCACACGGGCCTCTTCAACACGCCCGACGGGGAGCCGATCGCCGCGCATTTCGTGCAGGACGTGGTCGTGCGCTACGGCGAGGAGACGATCGCCCGCTTCCGCTGGACCTCCGGCATCAGCCGCGACCCGTTCGTGAGCTTCCCGATCCGCGCCGACCGCGAGGCGCCGCTGCGCGTCACGTGGACGGACAACCTCGGCGGCGTCTTCGAGGCCTCCGCCGAGGTCCGCTTCTCCTGAGCGCCCCGCCCCGCCGCCTCAGCCGGGCACGAGGGCGTCTCGCCGCGCGGCTGTCGTTCGTTGCGGCGGTCGCGTGCGCCGGCGCCGCCCTGCCCGTCCTGCCGGCGTCCGCGCTCCGGGTCTCGTCGCCGTCCAGCCCTCACCCGACCCGTGACCTTGCGGCTCACGGCGCGGCGCCCGGCTTCCGCCGCGCGGCGCCCGTGCCGCTCCCGGTTCGCGAGCTGGCCCCCGGCGTCTACGCCGTGCCGGGCGACTCGGGGCGCGGCGTGGAGGGACGCGCGAACGCGGGCTTCATCGTGACGTCCGAAGGCGTCGTCGTCGTGGACGCGCTCGGCAGCCCCGCGGACGGCGAACGGCTGGTCGCCGCCGTCCGATCCGCGACCGATCGGCCGATCCGGACGCTGATCCTCACCCACCATCATCCGGACCACCACTTCGGCGCCGTCGCGCTGCGCCGGGCGGGTGCGCGGGTGCTGGCGCATCCCGACCGGTCGATCCTGGCGGCGGCGGAGGGCGAGGAGGCCCTGGTCCGCGACTGGACGCGCCTGGTCGGGGAAGCCGCGATGCGCGGGTTCGCCTTCGCGAACGTGCCCGCCGTCCCCGTCACCCGCGACACCGTGATGGGGGCGGGCGCGCGCCGGATCGAGATCCTGCCGGTCTCCGGTGCCCACAGTCCGGCCGACCTGGCCGTCTGGCTCCCGGAGGAGCGCGTGCTCTTCGCCGGCGACCTGCTCGTGGAGGACGGGGTCACGATGGTCGTGGACGGCGACTCGCGGAGGCTCCTCTCCGGGCTGGACCGGCTCGGCGGCCTCGGCGCGCGGATCGTGGTGCCGGGGCACGGGCGGATCCCGGGAAGCCCCGGGGCCCTGCTCCGCGCCACCCGCGAGTACGTGACCGGACTACGCGGTCGGATGGCGCAGGCCGTGCGGGACGGCGTTCCGCTCTCACGCGTGCTGGCCGGGCTCCCGCCGCTCGACCGCGAGCGTCCCGTCTCACGGCCCTCGCGGGAGCAGCGAAACGCCGTGCGCGTGTACGCCGAGCTCGAGCGCGAGGCGATGGGGCTGGACGAGCGCGACTCCGCCGCCGGCCCGGGGCCTGCTCCGAGGGGCGCCGGACCCTCCGGCGCCCCGGCGCGTCGGGCTCCCGCCGTCGCGACGCTCGCCTCCGCCGCCGACCTCGCGGCGCTGATCGACCGCGGCGCCGTGACGCCCATCGACGTCCGCACCGACGTCACGGCGTACCTGGCGGGCCACGTTCCGGGAGCGGTGTACCTGCACACCGAGACCCTCAGGGCCGGCGACGGCGGCGTTCCGAACCTGCTGCTCCCGCTGGAGAGCTACCGCACGCTCTTCTCCCGGCTCGGGGTCGCCGCGGACCGGCCCGTCGTCGTCTACGGGTCCGGCGAGTCGCGCAACATCGACGCGACCTACGTGGCGTGGATCCTGACCGGTCTCGGCCACGGCGACGTGCGGGTGCTCGACGGCGGCCTGCGCGCGTGGGAGCTCGCGGGCCGTCCGCTGGAGCGCCGCTACCCGCACTTCACGCCGACGGCGTTCGGGCCGGCCGGCTTCCAGCCCGAGCGCGCGACGCTCGAGGACGTGCGCCGCGCCATCGGCCGCGACGACGTCGTGCTCGTCGACGCCCGGCCTCCCGACCAGTACGCCGGCCTGGCCGGACCGCAGATGCGCCGCGGACACATCCCCGGCGCCGTGAACCGCTACTGGCAGGACGACCTCGTCGAGGGCGAGCTCGCGAGGACGTGGAGGTCCGCGGCGGAGCTCCGCGCCGAGTACGCCGAGCGCGGCATCACGCCGGACCGCGAGGTGATCGCCTACTGCAACGGCGGGCTGGAGTCGAGCCACGTGCACTTCACCCTGCGCGCGCTGCTCGGCTATCCCCGCGTGCGGGTCTACGACGGCTCCTTCACGGAATGGGCGGAGCGCGAGGAGCTGCCCGTCGAGACCGGCGCGCCGCCCGGCGCCGACCCGTCCTGACGAGTCCGCCGTCGGCTCGCAGCCGCCGGACCCGGAGCCGGCGGCGCCCGGAGCCGCGGGCGGACGCGGCCTGCGCGGCGCCCCGCCCGCCGGACAGCCTCCCGTGACCACCGTGCTCGACGGCCTCCGGCAGCTCGTGACGCCGCTGCCGGACGGCGACCTGCGCGTCCTCGAGCCCGGATGGCTCGCGATCCAGGACGGACGCGTCGTGGAGACCGGGACGGGGCGCGCGCCCGCCGCCGACGGCCGTCTGGACGGGGCGGGGCTGGTGGGGCTCCCCGGCTTCGTTGACTCCCACACGCACGCGGTCTTCGGCCGGACGCGCGTGGAGGAGTTCGAGCGCCGCCTGGCCGGCGCGAGCTACGCCGAGATCGCCGCGGCGGGCGGCGGCATCCTGGCGTCCGTGGCCGACCTGCGCGCCCGCTCCGAGGAGGCGCTCGTGAGGCTGGCGCTGCCGCGGCTCGCGGCGATGCTCGGCTCCGGCACGACGACCGCCGAGGTGAAGAGCGGCTACGGTCTCACGACGGCGGACGAGGTCAAGACGCTGCGGGCCGTGCGCCGCCTTCGCGACCTCGCCGGGCTCGAGCTGGTTCCGACGTTCCTCGGAGCGCACGCGGTGCCCCCCGAGTTCGCGGGCGACCGCGCGGCGTACGTGCGGCTCCTGATCGAGGAGGGCCTGCCGGCCGTCGCGGGTGAGGGCCTCGCCGAGTTCTGCGACGTGTTCTGCGACGCCGGCGCGTTCACCGTGGACGAGGCGCGCGCCGTGCTCACGGCGGCGCGCCGACTCGGGCTGGGCCTGAAGGTCCACAGCGACGAGTTCAGGAGCCTCGGCGCGACCGAGATGGCGGTGGAGCTCGGAGCGGCGTCGGCCGACCACCTGCTGCGCGTCACCGACGCCGGCGTCGCCGCCCTCGCCTCGGGACGAACGGTCGCGACCCTGCTTCCGGGAACCGCGCTCTTCCTGGGCCTGCCCTACGCACCCGCACGCCGGCTGCTCGAGGCGGGGGTCACCCTGGCGCTGGCGACGGACTTCAACCCCGGGAGCAGCCCGTGCACCTCGATGGCGCGCGTCTGGACGCTCGCGTGCTGCGGGATGCGGCTCACGCCGGCCGAAGCGCTGCGGGCGCTCACGCACGGCGGCGCGCTCGCGCTCGGACGCGGAGACGACCTGGGATGCCTGGCGCCGGGCTTCCGGGCGGACGTCGGCCTGTTCGACGTGGAGGACTGGCGCGAGGTCCCGTACTTCTTCGGGGAGAACCGCTGCGCCCGCGTCGTCCGCGCCGGCACGGCCGTCGAGCTGCGGGAAGGCTGATCGCCGCGCGTCGCCCGGCCGGCCGATTGCGGCGTCGCGTCGCCCGGCCGGTCGATTGCGGCGTCACGTCGCCCGGCCGGCCGATTGCGGCGTCACGTCGCCCGGCCGTTTCGTTGAAGGCCCCCCGGGGGGCTGTTATACTCCGCTGTTCACCCCCGGTCCCTCCGCCTCCATCCCATGGTCAAGTTCCTGCGCATCAAGGAGAAGGCCCGGGGTCTCGCCCGGCAGCAGAAGTACGATCAGGCGCTCGCGGAGTACCGCGCCGCGATCGGGCAGGCCGAGGCCGACGGCGACCTGCCGGCGCTGCGCAACCTCTACAACGCCGCCGGCGACGCCGCGCTCCAGAAGCCGGACAGCGCGGTCGCGATCGAGTGGTTCGAGAAGGCCGCCGACTCGTACCTCGACGAGGGGCTCTTCGACAACGCGATCGCCCTCTGCCACAAGATCCTCCGGCACGTCCCGACGAAGGCCGACGTCTACGCGAAGCTCGGCCGGATCTACGCCGAGAAAGGCCTCCGCGCCGAGGCCGCGCGCAACTGGCTGGAGTACGCCGATCGACGTGAGAAGGCGGGCGACGCCCGCGCCGTGACCCTCGCACTCCGCGAGGCCCTCGCCGCCGTGCCCGACGACGCCGCGATCCGCGAGCGCCTGACCGCGCATCTCGAGCGCGCCGGCGCCGCGGGCGTCGTCGAAGGGGAGCCTCCGGCGGCGACGGTCGGTCCCGCGTTCGGCGCGCCGCCGCCCGCGCCCGCCCGGACCCCGCCCGGCGCGGGGGGCACGGTCCCGAGCGTGCCGGCTGCGGCCTCCGCTCCGTCGTCCCCACCGGCCCCGATCACCGGCGAGGCCTACGTGCCGGTGGCGCCGTCCGCCGGGGAGAGCCCGGCGCGTACGCCGGCCGGCACGGGCGCCGCGGGCGGCGGGCTCGGCTTCGCCACCGGCGGTCCGGCGCTCGCACCGCCGGGCGCCCCTGCGCCGCCGCCGCCGCCGGACGCCGGGACGGCGCCCCGGCCGGACTCCGAGACGGCGCGCCCCCCGATCTGGACGCTGCCCGGCTTCACGGCTCCCGACGCGCCGCCGCTCGCGGAAGGCGCCGCGGCGGCGGTCGCGCCCGATCGCGGCGTGCGTCCATCCGATGCGCTCCCGCGGATCCCGTCGGTCCCCGTCGAGGAGCGCCTCGAGCGCGCCGAGGCGCGCGTGGCGGAGAACCCCGCCGACGCGGAGGAGCGCGTCTACCTGGGCGAGCTCTACCTGGAGATCGGCGACGACGTTCGTGCCGTGGCCTCGATGACGCAGGGCGCCCGCGAGCTCGCCGCGGCGGGGGAGGCGGAGAAGGCCTGGCGCGCGTGGAGGCAGGTGGTCGCCCTGACCCCGGGCGATCCGGCCCCCGCCGAGCGTCTGCTCGAGGCCGCGGCGGCGGCGGACAAGGACGACCTGGTCGCCGAGAGCCTTCAGATCCTGGCCGAGCGGCTGGTCGCGTCGGGCCGCTACGATCAGGCGGCCGAGGTGTACCGCCGCATCCTGAGGAGCCGCCCGGACGACGGTCCCGCCCGCGACGGCCTGCTCCTGCTCGAGGGGCTGATCGCCGCGCCGTCCGCGGCCCCGGCCGTGCCGAGCGGCGCCCCGACCCCGCCGGCGGGCGCGGAGCACGCGGCCGCCGGGGAGGACCTCCAGAGCCATTTCGACCTCGGCGTGGCCTTCCGCGACATGGGACTCGTGGACGAAGCGGTGCGCGAGTTCCAGCTGGCGGCCCGCGGCGAAGTCCTCCGCGGCCGCGCCCTCGAGATGATCGGCCGCTGTCACCTCGAGCGCGGACACGCGGAGCTCGCCGTGAACTGCTTCCGCCGCGGCCTGGAGGCGGAGACGATCCCCGAGCACGTGCGCAGCCTCCGGTACTACCTCGCCCGCGCGCTCCAGGACTCGGGCGAGGCTCCGGCCGCTCGACTCGAGTACGAGCGCGTCGTCGCGGAGGACGCCTCGTTCCTCGACGCCGCCGAGCGGCTGCGGGGCCTCGCGTGAGCCGGTTCGTCGAGCTCCACGCGCACACCACCGCGTCGGACGGCACCCTCGCGCCGGCGGAGCTCGTCGCCCGTGCGGCGGCCGCGGGGCTGGCCGCGATCGCCGTGACGGATCACGACACGATGGCGGGGCTGGAGGAGGCGGTCCGGGCGGGGTCCGAGAACCGCATCGAGGTCGTCCCGGGCGTGGAGATCAGCACCTCGTACGCCGAGCTGGAGATCCACCTGCTCGGGTACTTCGTGGACCCGTCGTGGGCGGAGCTCGCGCGCAGGCTCGCCAGCCGGCGCGACGACCGCGACGCACGCGCGAAGGTCATCGTGGACCGGCTGCGCGAGCTCGGGGTGGCGATCACCTACGAGGACGTCATCCGCGAAGCGGGCGACGGGGCGGTGGGCCGTCCGCACGTCGCGGCGGCGCTCGTGACGCGGGGCCACGTCGCCACCAGGCAGGAGGCCTTCGACCGCTGGCTGGCCGACGGGCGTCCCGCGGCGGTGCCCAAGCCGGAGTTCCCCTTCGCGGACGCCGTCGCGACGCTGCTCGAGCTGGGAGCCGTCCCGATCGTCGCCCACCCGGGACTCCTGAAGCGCCCGGAGGTGGTCGACGAGCTCCCCGCGCTCGGCATCGCGGGCATCGAGGTCCGGTACCCGAAGCACACGCCCGAGCAGGTCCGCCGGCTGGACGCGTTCGCCTCCGCGCACGGTCTGCTCGCCACCGGCGGCTCCGACTTCCACTTCCCGGGGCAGCCCGCCGAGCTGGGTTCCCAGCGCATCCCGGCGGCGGTGCTCGAGGGACTCCGCGCGCGGCGGCTGCAGCGGAGCCGCGCGTGACGACCGCCCCGGGCGGCGGCACGCTCGTCGGACTCGACGAGGTGCGCGCCCCGGTCGAGGACGACCTCGGGCTGGTGAGCGAGAGGATGGCCGCGACCCTGCGCAGCGGGTTCCCGCTGCTGGCCGACGTCAACGGCCATCTCTTCCGGATGAAGGGGAAGCTCCTCCGGCCGACCCTCCTCCTCCTCTGCTCGCGCGTGGGCGGACGCACGCCGCCGGAGCGGATCCGGCTCGGCGGCGTGGTCGAGCTCATCCACCTCGCCACGCTCGTGCACGACGACGCGATCGACGAGGCGGAGCTCCGGCGCGGGCTCCCGACCGTCAACGCGCGCTGGAGCCACAAGGTGTCCGTCATCACGGGTGACTACCTCTACTCGCGCGCGATGGCGGAGCTGGCCCAGTCCGGGGACCTGGCGCTGATCCGGATGGCGGCCGAGGTCACGAACGCGATGGCGGTTGGCGAGATGATCCAGATCGCGCGCGGCTCCGACCTCGAGATCGCCGACGAGGAGTACTTCGCGCTGATCGAGCGCAAGACGGCGCGCCTGGTCGCGACCGCCTGCGCGATGGGCGCGCATCTCGGCGCGCCCGACCACGCGGCGGCCCTGGAGCGCTTCGGTCTCGCGCTCGGCATGGCGTTCCAGATCGTGGACGACCTGCTGGACTTCTGCGGCGAAGAGGAGGTGATGGGGAAGCGGCCGGGCTCCGACCTGCGCGAGCTCAAGGCGACCCTGCCCCTGCTCCACGCGCACCGGCGCGCGGGCGCCGACGACCGGGAGCGGCTGCGCGCGGCGTTCGGCTCGCGCACGCTCCCGCCCGCCGGCGAGGCCTGGCTGTCGGACCTCGCGGGCGCGTCCGGCGGGCTCGACTACGCCCGCGGCTGGGCGGCCCGGTACGGCGACCAGGCGCTCGCCGCGCTCGAGGGGCTCCCGCCGAGCGACGAACGGCGCGCGCTGCACGCCGCGGTCGGCTACGTGCTCCAGCGGGAGCGATGACGGCGCGGCGCAAGAGCCTCCGCACGTACCTGGCCGTGTTGACCCTCGGTTTGCTGGCCGGTAGCTTGCTGGGAGAGCTCCTGGCCCGGTGGCTCCCGGACGGCGTCGCGAAGTCCTTCTTCACGAACTCCGTGACCGGGCAGTTCGGGCCGGTGGCCGTGGACCTGATCGCGGTCGGCCTGACGCTCGGGCCGCTCACCGTGGCCATCAACATCATGGCCCTGGTCGGCGTGGTCCTCGCGGCGTACCTGTTCCGCTCCTTCTTCTAACCCGGCGTCCGGAACCGGACCCGGGGGCCTGCGATCCGGAGCCGAGGCGGAGTCCCCATGCTCGGAGGCATCGGCACCCAGGAGATCCTGATCATCCTCTTCATCTTCCTGCTCGTCTTCGGCGCCAAGCGGCTGCCGGAGCTGGGTCAGGCGATGGGGAGGGGAATCCGGGAGTTCAAGCGGTCGGTCTCCGACATCCAGGACGAGCTCAAGGACGAGCAGCCGCGGCAGAAGCTGCCCGAGGGACGCGAAGAGCCCGCCAAGCCGCAGGGCGAGGTCGAGATCGCTCGGGGGCGCGAAGCGGGAACCGCGAACCGGAGCGGCTCCGCCTAGACCTCCGCCTCGCGCTCGGCAGCCCCCCGGGTCGCGCCCGGCGGGGCTTTTTCGTTTTTCGGCCCGGCTCGCGCGTCCCGCGCCGCCGGCCGGCGGAGGCGAGGTGGACGTCCGGCTCCTGATCGTCCCCTACCATCTCGGCGGGCCGGAAGGCGCCTCGGCGCACGGACCCGACCGGCTGCTCGCAGCCGGGCTGGAGGCCCGGTTGGCGTCCGCCGGCGCGCGCCTGCGGATCGAGCGCGTGGATCGCGCGGGGCGCTTCCGCAACGAGGCGGCCTCGTCGCTCGAGGTCGCTGGCGCGGTCCGCGGCGCCGTCGAGCGCGCCCTCGACAGGGGGGAGTTCCCCCTCGTGCTGGCGGGCGACTGCAGCACGGCCGTCGGCACCGCCGCCGGGCTGGCCGCGCGCGAACGGCTCGCCGTCGTGTGGCTCGACGCCCACGGCGACTTCAACACCCCCGAGACGACGGCGAGCGGGAACTTCGACGGGATGTCGCTGGCCGTCTGCGTGGGCCGTTGCTGGACGCACGTGGCGGCGACCCTGGCGGGACTGCGGCCGCTGCCGGAGGACCGCGTCCTCCTCGTGGGCGTGCGCGCGCTCGATCCGCTCGAGGACGCCCTCCTCGCCTCGAGCGAGGTCGCGGTGCTCACGGCCCGCCGCCTGACCGCCGACGGCGGCGCGGGAACGCTCGACCGGCGCCTGCGGGAGCTCGCCACGCGCGCGACCGCGGCGTACCTCCACGTGGATCTGGACGTCGTGGACGCCGCGGAGGCGCCCGCGAACGAGTGGGCCGTCGCGGGCGGACCCTCGGCGGCGGAGGTGGAACGCGTGATCGGCCGCGTCGCCGCGCACCTCCCGGTGCGCGCCGCGGCGCTCACGGCCTACGATCCCGGGGTGGATCCCGAGGGTCGGGCCGCGGAGGCGGGACTGGGCCTGATCGCGGCGCTGGTCCGCGCGGCGGCGGCGGCGAGCACACGGGCCGCGCCGCGGGTCGGCCGCTGAGCCGCTCCGCCCTTCGCGGCGAGCCCGCGCCCGGCCCCGGGGGGCCGCGCCGAAACGTCTAGAAGACCGGCGGCGGCCGGGGCGCCCCGGCGTCCTCGGCGGGCTCCGACGCGGCGCGCAGGATCTCGGCGCGGTAGTCCTCGACGTCGGCCGCGGCGCGCATCGAGGCGATCCACTCGTTGGCCGCGAGCTGCGTCTTGCGGGCGAGGATCTGCTGCCGCCACGCCTCGCGCTGGCTCTCGAACTGTGCGAGGTCAGGCGCCACGCGGTCGGTCACGGTGAGGAAATAGGTGCCGTTGGGGAGCCGGATCGGGCCGGAGACCTGGCCCGGCTCGAGCCCGAACGCCGTGCCGATGAACGGCTCCTGAGCGTCGCCGAGCTGCGGCAGGCGCGCCTCGCGCGTGAACGGACCGGCGGCCACCACGGGCAGACCGAGCTCCTGCGCCGCCCCGTCCAGGCCGCGGTCGCGCACGAGCTGGCTGGCCCGCTCCTCCATCTCCCGTGCCCGCTCCAGCTTGCGCTCCAGAAGCAGGGCGCTCCGGACCTGGTTGCGCACCGTCTCGAACGGCAGGAACCCGGCCGGCGTGCGCTCGTCCACGCGGACGACGTAGACGGCGTTGCCGGAGCGGAGCGGCTCGCTGACCGCCCCGACGGGGCTCTCGAAGGCCCAGTCCGTGATCTCCGGGGCGCGGCCGACGCCGGGGATGAACGGCGACTGCTCGAACGGAGGCGTGGACGTGACCTGGGCGCCGGCCGCGCGCGCCCGCGCGGCCAGCGAGTCCGCGGAGAGGCCCGCAACCCGCTCCGCGAACGCCGCCGCCGTGTCCTCGAGCGCGGCGAACGTGTCCTCGGAGGGCTCCACGCGGAGAAGGATGTGGCTCGCGCGCAGCCGCTCGACGCCGGTCGTGTCCGCCTCGCGCGGGCCCGCCTTCACGATGTGCCAGCCGAACGGCGACGCGAAGGGGGCCGACACCGAGTCCTCCGGCAGCGACCACGCCACCCGGTCGAACTCGGGGACCATCTGGCCGCGGGTGAAGAAGCCGAGATCGCCGCCGCGGCGCGCGCTGCCGGGATCCTGCGACGCCTCGCGCGCGAGCTCCGCGAAATCCTCGCCCGCGGCGGCGCGGGCGCGCAGCGAGTCGAGCTCCGTCCTCACGCGCGCCGTGTCGGCGGCGGTGGTCCCGGCGGGCCAGCTCGCGATCGTGAGCCGCGCCGAGGCGCGGCGCGCGAACTCCTCCTCCTTCCGCTCCTCGTACGCTTCGCGGAGCTCCTCCTCGGTGACCGCGACGGCGCTGTCGGGCACGAGCGCGCCCGGATCGAGGTAGAGGTAGCGCACGCGGGCCTGCTCGTTCGCGGCGCGCCACGCGTTCTCGACCTCGCGGTCCGTCACCGCGATCCCGGCGAGCACCTGGTCCTGGAGCTTGCGCAGCGGCAGCTCGTCGCGGACCGTGGACTCGTAGAGCGCCCACGTCGGCGCGAGCTCCGGGTTGGCGAGGGCGGCGCGGTACTTCTCCATGTCGAACACGCCGTC
>DATBJZ010000150.1:0-6063 GCA_036556125.1 Gemmatimonadota bacterium
TCCCCGGGACGCGACGCCGCGGCCGCCGCCGACACCGTCCGGCTCACGCTGATGGGCACGACCGATCTCCACGGCCGCGTCCATCCGCTCGACCCCCTCACCGGCGGGCCGGCCGCCGAGTCGCTGGCGGCCGTGGCGACGCTCGTGGACTCGATCCGCGCCGCCGATCCCCTCACGCTCCTCGTGGACAGCGGCGACCTCCTCCAGGGCAACGCCTTCACGACCTTCTTCGCGCGCGAGGACACGGCCTGGTCCGCAACCGGCGGCGTGCATCCGGTGATCGCCGCGATGAACGAGCTCGGGTACGACGCGTCCGCCATCGGGAACCACGAGTTCAACTACGGGCTGCCGTTCCTGAACCGCGCCCTCGCCGGCGCCCGGTTCCCCTTCGTGGCCGCGAACGTGGTCGAGGCGGGGACGGGCCGTCCGCTGCACCCGCCGTACGTCGTCAAGCAGGTGGGTCCGGTCCGGGTCGGAATCCTCGGCCTCACGACGCCCGGCGTGAACGTCTGGGACCGCCGCCACGTCGAGGGCCGGGTCGAGGTCCTCGATCTCGCCGAGTCCGCGGCGCGATGGCTCCCCCGCCTCCTCGAGGAGAAGCCGGACCTCGTCGTGGTGACGGCGCACTCCGGGCTGGGGCCGGGATCGACCTACGGCGAAACCCTGGCGCCGCGGGAGAACGACGTGCTCGCGGTCGTTCGCGCGCATCCCGAGGTGGACGTCGTCTTCTTCGGCCACACGCACCGCGACACGCCGGGCGAGCGCGCGGACGGGGCGCTGCTGCTGCAGGCGGAGAAGTGGGGGCGCCGCCTCGCGGTCGCTCACCTCACGCTGGCGCGCGAGTCCCGCGGCGGCTGGCGGGTGACGGCCTCCGAGGGGCGGACCATCTCCACGGCCGGGGTGGCGCCGAGCGACCGCCTGGCCGCGGTCGTCGAGCCCGCGATGCAGCGCGCGCTGGCCTGGGTGCGCCGCCCGATCGGACGCTCGGCCGCCGAGTGGACGTCCACGCGCGCCCGGTTCGTGGACCTGCCGATCACCGACCTCGTGCAGCGGGTGCAGCTCGACGCCACCGGCGCGGAGCTGTCCTCCACGGCCGTCTACGACACGGCCGCGGCCATCCCCGGGGGGACGGTCACGATCGGACACGTCTCGGCGCTGTACCCGTACGAGAACTCGCTGGAGGCGATCCGGATCACGGGGCGGCAGCTGCGGGACTACCTCGAGCAGTCGGCGCGGTACTTCCGCCGGACCTGCGCCGACGGCCGCGTGCGCGTGGAAGGGGGCCTTCCGGAGTGCATCGAGGCCCCGCTCCCGGACCCGGACGTGCCGGGGTACAACTACGACGTCGTCGCCGGCGTGGACTACGTGCTCGACGTCTCGCGTCCCGCAGGCGAGCGGGTGATCGAGCTGGAGCGCGATCGCCGACCCGTGCGCGACGGAGACGTCTTCACGCTCGCCGTCAACGGGTACCGCGGCGGCGGAGGGGGCGGCTTCACGGCCCTCGCCGGCGCGCCCGTCGTCGCCGCGGGCCGTGAGGACGTGCGCGGGCTCATCGTGGACTGGATCCGCCGGCGGGGGACGATCCGCCCCGCGGACGTGCACGATCCGAACTGGCGGATCGTGCCGGAAGCCGCGGTCGAGCCCGCGGCCGGGCCGCCCCGAGAGGGGTCCGGCTCCGGTCGCGGCGCGGGCGCGTCGTGCCCCGCGCGCGCCGACTCGCTCGTCCACCTCACGGTGCTCTCGACGAACGACCTCCACGGCGCCCTCGAGGGGCGCGTCCAGCCGTGGTCGGGCGGGCGCACCGTGGGCGGGGCGGCGATCCTCGCGGCCACCATCGCCGAGGAACGGGCGGAGAACCCCGAGGGCACGCTGCTCCTCGACGGGGGCGACATGATGCAGGGCACCCCGATCTCGAACCTCGTCCAGGGGGCCTCGGTCATCGACGTGATGAACGCGGCCGGCTACGACGCCGCGGCGATCGGCAACCACGAGTTCGACTGGGAGATCCCGGTCCTCCGCGAGCGGATGGAGCAGGCGGACTTCCCGTTCCTCTCCGCGAACATCCTGTCGCAGGCCGACGGCTCCCGGCCGCCGTGGGCGGTCCCCTCCACGATCGTGGAGAGGAAGGGACTCCGGATCGGCGTCATCGGCCTGACCACGCAGACCACCCCCTACACGACGCTTCCGCAGCACGTCCGCGGCTGGGCGTTCACCGATCTCGCCGACGCGGTCAACCGGGAGGTGCCGGCCCTGGAGGCGCAGGGCGCCGACGTGATCGTGGTCCTGGCCCACGCCGGCGGGTTCCAGGAATCCGAGACGGGTCTCTACCGCGGCGAGATCGTGGAGGCGATGGAGCGGATGAGCCCGGCCGTGGACCTGGTGGTCTCGGGCCACACGCACACCCTCCTGTCCGGCGAGGTGAACGGCATCCCCCTCGTGCAGGCGCGCTCCTCGGGCACCGCCGTGGCCGTCGCCGACCTGTGGGTGGACGCGGCGACCGGCGACGTGGCGTGCGCGGAAACCGAGGTCCGGACGACGTTCGCGGACGCCGTGGCCCCGGATCCCGCGGTGCAGGCGATCGTCGAGCGTTGGCAGGAGCGGGTCGGGGTGGAGACCGAGCGGGTGATCGCCCGCGCCGGCCACCGCCTCGACACCGACCGGCGGCGCGAGTCCGTGCTGGGCGACCTCATCGCCGACGGCCAGCGGATCGCCACGGGCGCACAGGTCGCGCTCCAGAACTCGGGCGGCATCCGCGCGGCGGTCGAGGCGGGACCGATCCGCTGGCGCGACGCGTTCGAGGTCCAGCCCTTCGGGAACGTGCTGTACCGCTTCCGGCTCCCCGGCCGAACGCTGATCGAGGCCCTCGAGAACGGCGTTCGCGGCGACCACGGCATCGTGCAGGTGTCGGGGGTTCGCCTCGCCGTGGACGTCACCGCGCGCCCGGGAGCGCGCGTGCGCGACGTGACGCTGGAGGACGGGACCCCCGTCCATCCGGATTCGAGCTACGTGGTCGCGACGAACAACTTCATGGCGCAGGGCGGGGACGGGTACACGATGCTGCGCGACGCGCCGGACGTGGAGAACACCCGGCTCCTGGACCTCGACGTGTTCGTGGACTACCTGCAGCGGCTCCCGCAGCCGATCCGCTACGAGCGGCAGGGCCGGATCCGCTTCGTCGGGGGCGACTCGCTTCCGCGCGCACCGGAGGGGACCCGGTGACGCGCGACGCCGCTCCGCCGCCGCCCGCCGTGGGCGGAGCGGGCGAGCCGCGGCTGGAGGTCTCCGTGGACGGACGACGCGTCCTCGCCGTGGCGGGCGAGCGCGTCCTCGACGCGGTTCGGCGGATGAGCCCCGCGGCGGCCGCCGACCTCGAGCGGCGCCGCGCGTGGGTCGCCGACGACGCCGGGGAGCCCGTCGGCATCCACGGCGCGCTGGAGGGCGGGGAGCGGCTGTGGGTGAGGCGCGGACCCGCGGATGCGGCGGCCGGGGCGTCCCGGCACGTGGAGCCCGTGGAGCGCGCGCGCGTGCTCGCGCTGCCCAAGGCCGAGCTCCACGTCCACCTCGACGGCTGCCTCCGGCTCTCGACGCTGCTCGAGCTCGCGCGCGAGCAGGGCGTGAGCCTCCCCGCCCGCGACGAGGCCGGGCTCACCGAGTACTTCGCCCATCGGGAGACGGGCCGGAGCCTGGTCGCCTACCTGACCCGCTTCGACACGACCCTCTCCGTGCTCCAGCAGGCGCCCGCGCTCTCGCGGGTGGCCTACGAGCTCGCGTGCGACGCGATGCGCGAGAACGTGCGCTACCTCGAGGTGCGCTTCTCGCCCGTCCTCCACCGCGACCGCGGCCTCGCGATGGACCAGGCGCTCGAGGCGGTGCGCTCGGGGCTCGCTCAGGCCGAGGCGGAGCACGGGGTGCGCTCGGGGATCATCGTGTGCGCGCTGCGTCACCTGGAGCCGGCGGTGTCGGAGGAGCTGGCCGAGCTCTGCGTGGACTACAAGAACCGCGGGGTGGTGGGGTTCGACCTGGCCGGACCCGAGGCCAACTTCCCGGCCAAGCGCCACCGGCACGCGTTCAAGGTCGTGCTCGACCACAACATCAACTGCACGGTGCACGCGGGCGAGGCGTGGGGCGCGGCTTCGATCCACCAGGCGATCCACGAGTGCGGCGCGCACCGGATCGGCCACGGCACCCACCTGTACGAGGACCGCGACCTCCTCGACTACGTGAACGACCACCGCGTGCCGGTCGAGGTCTGCCTGCTGTCGAACGTGCAGACCGGCGCGGTCGAGAGCCTCGCCGCGCACCCGCTGCGGCTCTACTTCGACGAGGGCGTGCGCGTCACGATCAGCACCGACAGCCGGCTCATCTCGCAGACCACCGTCACCGACGAGCTGATGCGGGCGCACGCCGCGCTCGGGTTCACGTGGCCGGAGATCAAGAAGCTCGTGCTGAACGGCTTCAAGAGCGCCTTCCTGCCCTACGCCGAGCGCCGCGCGCTGCTCCAGGAGGTGAGCGCGGAGCTGGAGCGGGCCGCTTGACGGGGGCGCGCGTGCGGCACGCGCGTCGCACGCGCGGTCGCGCCCGCGCCGTCCGCCGCGCCGTCGCCGCGGCGGCGCTGGGGGTGTGGCTCGTCGCCCCCGGCGCGGCCGCCGCGTCCTTCCCACCGGACGCGGGTGCGGCGCGCCCGGGTGCGGCCGGCGTGACGGCATCACCCCTCGATGCGCCCCGCACGGCCCCTCTGCTCCCGGCCGCTGCGGACGACCCCGGCGCCAGCGCGCCGGCGGTGCAGGCGCAGGACTCCGCCCCCGCCGACTCCGCGTTCCGCGCCCCGCAGCGCGCCGGCGAGATCGCCGCCCGCGCTCGCGCGGAGGTCCGGACGTCCCCCGGCGAGCGGCTCCTCAGCGTCTTCGGCACCGTCCTCCTCGTCCTGCTCGCCTGGCTCCTGTCGGAGAACCGCCGCGGTGTGGACTGGCGCGTGGTGGCGTGGGGGATCGGGCTCCAGTTCGTCTTCGCGCTGCTGGTCCTCAAGACCGGCCCGGGCCGGGTGTTCTTCGAGGTCGTGAACGACGCCTTCGTCCAGCTCATCGGGTTCACCCAGGAGGGCGCGCGGTTCCTCTTCGGGAACCTCGTGGAGTCGAACGTCCCCGTCGGCACGCCCGCGGGGGACCCGCCGCAGTCCTCGCCGATCCCGCCGGGGAGCGTGACCGGATGGGCGAACGTCGGCGCCTTCTTCGCGTTCAGCGTGCTGCCGACGATCATCTTCTTCTCGTCGCTGATGACGCTGCTCTACTACCTGGGCCTGCTCCAGCCGGTGGTGCGGTTCTTCGCGCGCGTGATGCAGCGCACGATGCGGACCTCGGGCGCCGAGACCCTCGCCGCGTCGGCCAACATCTTCGTCGGGCAGACCGAGGCGCCGCTGATCGTGAAGCCGTACGTCCGGACGATGACCCGCTCTGAGCTCATGTGCCTGATGGCCGCGGGCTTCGCGAACACCGCCGGGGGCGTGATGGCGGCGTACGTCGCGCTGCTGTCCCCGCACTTCCCGGGCATCGCGGGGCACCTCCTCGCCGCCACGATCATGAGCGCGCCGGCGGCGGTCGCGTTCTCGAAGCTGATGCTGCCGGAGACCGAGGAGCCGGTGACCCGCGGCAGGATCCAGGCCGACGTGGAGTCTCCGGACGTGAACGTCCTCGACGCGGCGACGCGCGGCGCCAGCGAGGGGCTCGCGCTCGCGCTCAACGTGGGCGCGATGCTGCTCGCGTTCATCGCGCTCATCGCGTTCGGCAACGCGGTGCTGGGCTGGGCCGGGGGTCTCGTCGGCGTGGAGGACCTCACGCTCCAGCGCCTGCTCGGCTGGGTCCTGGCGCCGCTCGCCTTCGCGATGGGGGTGCCGTGGTCCGACGCGGTCGAGGTCGGCTCGCTGCTCGGGATCAAGACGGCGGTCAACGAGTTCGTGGCGTACCTTCAGCTGGCGGGCGACCTCGAGGCGGGCACGAGGCTCTCCCCGCGCTCGATCGTGATCGCCACGTACGCCCTCTCGGGGTTCGCGAACTTCTCGTCGATCGC
>DATBJZ010000151.1:0-31220 GCA_036556125.1 Gemmatimonadota bacterium
GGCGCCGGCCGGGACGTTCCCGCCGAGCAGCAGCGGCGGCCGCGCGAGGGCCGCGGCCCGCGACGCGTTGAACGCCCGCCGCTCCTCCCGGCGGTCCAGCTGCCAGACGCCGAGTCTCACGAAGACGGCGGCGAGGACGAGCGCCACGGGCACGAGCGCTGCGCGACGGCTCACGCGGCGAGGTCGAGCGCCACGGGCCCGAGCGCCGCGCGGCGGCTCACGCGGCGAGGCCCCCCCGCGCGCGCGACGCCCGCCGTCCGGCGACGGCGCGCCGGTCCGGCCTGGAGCGCCGGTGTGCGGCTCACGGCAGGGGACGGATCTCCACCGTCACCAGGTCCAGGAAGTACTCGCGCGTGACCTCGAACGTCCCCCAGACGCCGACGCTCACCCACAGCTCGCGGTCGGCGCCGACCTCCACCTCCTCCACGAACGACTCCGGGATGAAGCCAACGGTGCCGGGCTCGGTCGAGACGGTCGAGCCGAGCCGCAGCAGGTCGCCGACCCGGTCGGGGGGATCGTCGGGGCCGACGGCCGCGGAAGGATCGTCGTCGGTCGCGGCGCCGATCGAGGTCCAGGCGCCGATCTCGTCGTCGGCCGTCCCGAGCCGCCACGTCGCGAGCACCTCGTAGCGGCCGGGGTCGGGCACCTCGAACGGCCGCTCGATCCAGAGCTTGACGGCGTCGGTGGCGTTCTCGGCGAGGAGGCGGACGGCGCGCGAGCCGTCCGCGGCGGGACCCGTCGCGACCTCGACGTCGGTCGGCGCGAACGCGCCCTCGGGAGGGCAGACGCCGGTCACGGGGTCGCCCTCGCAGAAGTCCGCCGAGTCGGCGCGCCACCCCTCGAGGCCCGTCTCGAACGAGAACACGGCCTCGCCCGGGTCGCGCGGACCGGCGGGATCGTCGTCGCAGGCCGCGACGGAGGCGAGCAGCAGGGCCGCCGCCAGCGCCCGCAACGGAGCCGGCGCGCGGATCAGAACTCCGGAGCGATCACGAAGTGGAACTGGTGGTTGCCGGTCCCCGCGAGGTCGGTGCGCCACGCCCAGTCCGCCTTCAGCACCGCGAACCCGAAGAGGTTCGTCCGCAGCCCGAACCCGTACGCACCGCGCACGTCGTTGAGACGGAACCCGAGCGGCGCGTCGGGGTCGCTCCGGAAGGGCTTGAACCCCTCGCGCGACTCGCAGAACGCGAAGTTCGTGTCCTCGACGTCGTCCGGGCACGACGAGAAGAACGCGAAGCCGGCGTCGAAGAACACCGCGGCGCGCAGCGGCGGGAACACCACCGGACCCAGCCGCGGGTTCTCGAAGATCGGGAACCGCAGCTCGAGGTTCGTCAGGCCCAGCTGGTTCCCGATCACGCGGATGTCGTTGTACTCGTAGCCCCGCAGCAGGGTCGCGCCGCCGATCGAGCGGATGCGGACGTCGTTGAACTCGCCGTAGCTGCCGAGGTACAGCGCCCGCCCCGCGAGGGTGAAGAAGTCCAGCAGCCGGACGTACTTCCGGAAGTCGGCCAGGAACTGCGTGTAGTCGCGGTCTCCGAACGTCCGCTGCAGGTCGAGACGGTAGCGGCTCCCCAGCACCGGCCCGGTCATCCCGAAGACGGCGTTGTCGAAGACGTGCGCGATCACCGGCGAGGCGTAGAACTCGTTGGAGATGCTCCCCACCACGTCGGGCGTCGGATCGAAGAAGCTGAAGCGGACGAGCCGGCGGTCCACCGCGGTGGCCTCCACGCCGAGCTCCCAGCGCCGGAAGCGGTTCGACGGGCGGCTGATGAAGAGCTGCCCCCCGCGGTAGATGTCGCTCCGTCCCAGGAACCCGCTCGATCCGCCGAAGCTCGGATCGGCGAGCAGGGACGTGAAGTCGTTGCGGAACTGGAAGGCGGCGACGCCCCAGTTCGTCCGGTTCGCGAGGTTCAGGTACCGCACGAAGAGGTCGGACTCGGTGACGCTCCCGAAGATGGCCGCCGAAAAGCCCAGCTCGTGGTTCCCGAGGATGTCGCTGAAGTTGATGGTCGAGGCGCCGAACGCGCCCTCGCCCTGGATGTAGCCGATGCTCGGCCGGGCCAGGAGGTCGGGCTGGAGCTTGGCCTTGTAGTCGCGGACCTCGAAGCGCGTCGTCTCGGGCAGGTTGATGCGGGGGTCCGCGAGCAGGGCCGCGACGTCCACCGGCTCGCCGGGCGCGCGGACCTGCCGCTCCCGCGCGAGCGTGCTGTCCGCGACGTCCTCACCGCCCCCCAGACGTCCGAGGTAGATGGAACGGCCGGGCACGTTCTCGCCGGTGCGCTGGCCCGTGTCCTCGCCCGGCTCGTCGCCCGCGTCGGCCTCGGCGACGGCCTCGTCCTCGCCCTCCTCCTCCTCGCGCTCCGGCGGGAGGTCGCCGAACGGCCCCTCCAGGTCCAGCTCGAGCGTGGCCTGCCGCGACGCCAGCGCAGGCTCGTACGGCGTGGTCGCCAGCGACCGCGGATCGTCGAGGCGGTACACGTCCCACCCGGCCTGGTTGTACGCCGAGAACACGATCGTGCCGCCGTCGGCCGACCAGCTGAACGCCGGCTGGCTCTCGACGATCCCGCTCACGCCCGTGAGCAGGTTCGTGAGCTGATAGACGGTCCCGACCTCTGCCGCGCCCTCGGCCGGCAGCTCCTGCAGGAAGATGTTCGAGATCCCCGTGCGGTCCGAGATGTAGGCGATCGCGCCGCCGTCGGGGCTCCACTGCGGGTTGATGTTCTTCCCTTCCTGGTTCGGGAGATACGAGATGGATCCCGTCGCCAGGTCGTAGATCGCGATCGCCGGCTCGCGGAACGTGAGCAGGTCCAGGTCGGTCCCCGGTCCGCGGTCGGTCGTGAAGGCGATGCGGCGCCCGTCGGGCGAGAAGACGGGGTGCTGGTCCATGTACGCGTCGTCGGTCAGCCGCCGGAGCCCGCTGCCGTCGCGGTTCACGACGAAGAGGTCCGTGAATCCCCCGTCCAGGCCGGCGAACACCAGCTGGCGGTCGTCGGGCGACCAGCTCGGCGTGAGCACGCCCTCGAGTCCGAACCGGAACTCGCCGACGACGTCCTCGCCGTCGAGCTCCATGATGTAGAGCGCGTCCTCGGCGCCGGCCTTGGCGGTGAACGCGATGAACTCCCCGTCGTGCGAGAAGGAGATGCCGGCCGAGAGGAACCGCAGCGTCTCGAAGCTCTCCGTCCGGTTCCCGGTGACCAGCTTCCCGAGCACCTTGCCGGTCTTCGCGTCCGCGAGGAAGAGGTCCTGGAACAGCTCGCGGTCCGAGAGGAACACCACCCGCGAGCCGTCCGGCGAGACCGCCGGCGCCAGGTGGAAGCTCGCGTCGTCCTCGAGGTGGTTCGTCAGGCGCTTCGCGGCTTCCTCGGGCTTGTCGAACCGCGCGAGGGCCGGGAAGTAGGTGCGGCGCACCGACTCGAGCCACCGCGCGGAGAGCTCGTCGACGCTGGTGTTGAGAGCGGTGGCGAACGCCTCGCGCCACCCCACGACCGGCGTCCGCTGCATGATCTCGCCGATCTTCTCGTCGCCGAACTTCTTGCCGACGTACCACCAGATCGACATGCCGTGCTGGTACACGCGCTGGTCGCCCACGAGCGAGAGCTCGCGGATCGGCGGCAGGTACCCCGAGAGCGCGCCGTCGCGCAGCCACATCGCGGTGTGGGGGACGATGCGGCCGCGCGACAGGTACTCCGCCATCCCCTCGAAGTACCACAGCGGCGGCTGGTTGGAAAACGGGTTCGCGCCGCGCGCGAGCGCCCCCAGCCGCAGGATGTCGTGCTGGAACGAGTGCACGAGCTCGTGCGTCAGCACGTGCTCGAACTCGGCGAGCGATCCGGTGAACGGCATCACGATGCGGTCGCGTCCGCTCTCGGTGACGCCGCCCAGACCCTCGCTGATGTCGAACGGGAAGATGTTCGTCTGCTGGAAGTCGGAGTGCGACGCGTAGAGGATGATCGGCTTCTTCTCGGTGAACGTGTGGTTGAACACGCGCGAGAGCCGGCCGTAGGCGCGCTCCGCCATCCGCGCCGCGTCGTACACGGCGCGCTCCTCCTCGGGATAGAAGTGGATCAGGAAGTGCTCGGTCTCGAGCGTCTTGAAGTCGAACCGGTCGTACTGGACCTTGTTCTTGCCGAACTGGGCGTGAGCGGAGAGCGCCGGCAGCAGCAGGGACGCGGCGACCAGGACCGGCGCGAGGGGAACTCGCACACGGACGAGGTTCACGGAGAGGCTCCTCGGGCGGGAACGGCGGGCGCCTGCGCCGGCCGGGAGCGCCTCACCCGCTCCACTCGACGGCCGGCGCGTCTCCCCACAGGCGCTCGAGCTGGTAGTACGCACGCAGCTCGTGGTGGAAGACGTGCACCACGACGTCCACGTAGTCGAGCAGCACCCAGCGTCCGGCGGCGAGCCCTTCGACGTGCCACGGGGGCCCGCCCCCCGCCCGTTCCACCTGCTCGATGACGTTCTCGGCGATCCCGCGGACCTGGACGTCCGAGGTCCCGGACCCGATCACGAAGAAGTCGGCGGCGTCCGTGAGGCCGCGCAGGTCGAGGACCCGCACGTCCTCGGCCTTCTTCGCCGCGGCGGCGTCGGCCGCGAGCCGGGCGACGTCCCGGGAGTCCGGCGCCGCGTCCGACGGACGGCCGCGCGCCGCGGCCGACGCGCGCGCGGTCAGCCGCTCACTCCTTGACGACCCAGACCTTGACCGATGCCGCAGCCTCCGGGTGGAGCTTCACCTCGACGGTGTACACCCCCACCGTCTTGATCGGTTCCTCGAGCTGGACGTGCCGGCGCTGCACCGGATGGCCCATCTCGTCGAGCTTCTCGGCGATGCGCTCGGCGGTGACGGAGCCGTAGAGCCGGTCCTCGTCCCCCGCCTTCTCCACGAACGTGAGCGACACGCCGTCGAGCCGGCGGGCCTCGGCGACCGCCTCGTCGCGGGCGCGCGCCAGGCGCGTCTCGTGGGCGCGCCGTTCCTGCGCCACCCTCAGCGCGCTCGCGTCGCTCGCCGGGTACGCCAGCCCGCGCGGCAACAGGTAGTTGCGCGCGTAGCCGCCGGCGACCTTCACCCGGTCGCCCACGCCGCCGAGCTTCTCGACGGGCCTGCGCAGGATCACCTCCAAGACGACCTCCGATGTCGCGGGATTCCGGCTCTCGGCTCAAACGCCCGGCCGATCCGGCGTGTCCCGGGGCCTCCGGGCGCGCAGGTCCAGCCAGGCGTCGGCCAACCCCAGCCCGAGGGCCAGGACCAGCAGGGGCAGCGGGAGCAGGACGAACCCGGCGGCGAGGAGCACCACGCGGCCGGGGGTCCGGAGCCCGCGCTGCTCCAGATAATATAGGAGGACGGCCACCCCCTGCCACGCGTAGAGGGCCGCCGCGACCAGCGCCGCGTTGAGGGCGGCGTCGCGAGCCCGGCTCCACGGCCCGGCCGCGGCGTGCGGGAGGAACAGGAATCCCGCCACGCCGGCGAGGAAGATCCCGATCCAGGCGTCCGGCAGCCGGAACCGCGAGCAGGGATCGAACGCGCGCACGCGGGACAGGAGCCCGCCCGCGGGGTCGAGCCGCAGCGCCGCCCGGGCGGCGAAGGCGAGCGCCGCCGCGCCGCCGAGCCACAGTCCCGTGAACGTGAACGCCGGCCAGCCGCGGGCCCAGACCTCGGCCGACACCGCCGCGGTCTCCTCGAGCGCGAGCCGCACGGCCGGATCCAGCCGGCCGGCGCGCTCCAGCCACTCGACCCAGGCGCGTCCCTGCGAGAGTCCGAGCTGCCGCAGCCCGGATTCCAGCGCGGCGAACCACGCGGGGTCCGCCGCGACCTGGACGGCTGCCGCCCCGACGAGACCCACGAGCGCGCAGAGCGTGGCCTCGGCGTACCCGAGCCGCGGACGCCGGGCGAGCACCGCCACGCCCGCGACGGCCGAGAGCGCCGCCGCGAGGACGAACGGGCGGCCGGCGGGAACGCGGAGCGCGAAGAGGAGCGGGGGCAGGAGGAGGACCGCCGAGAGCACGCGGACCGCCGGACGCGGAGCGAGCACCGGGAGGTAGAGCGCGAACGGGAGGGCGATCGCGACCAGCGCGACCGGCCACCCGGCCAGGAGCAGCGACGCGGCGACGCCGATCTCGCGCCACGGAGCCCTGCGGCGTGCCGGCGGCGAGGGGTCCCGCCCCACGTCCGACGCCGGGCCTGACTCGGGGGACGGGACGACCGGAGGAACGCGGGAGGGTGGCGCGGAGCGGGGCGCTACTGGACCTGCTCGGACACGTACGGGAGCAGGCCCATCGCGCGCGAGCGCTTGATCGCGGCGGCGACGCGCCGCTGATGGCGCGCGCACGTCCCGCTGATCCGGCGCGGGACGATCTTGCCGCGGTCGCTCACGAACCGCTGGAGGAGGCGGTCGTCCTTCCAGTCGATCAGCAGCACCTGGTTCTCGCAGACCCAGCACGCCTTCTTGCGGCGCGCCCGGCCCGCGTCGCGGGACTTCTTCTTCTTGCGCTTGGTTCGATCGATCGGCATCGGGCTCGAACGTCCTCCGGGGTCGGGGGTCTAGTCCTCTTCCTCACGCGTGCGCGCGCGGCGCTGCGCGGCCCGCTCGGCGGCCTCGGCGGCGGCCTTCACCAGCGCCTCGTCCGGGCCGACCACCGTCATGTGGCGCAGCACGCCGTCGTCGAGCCGCAGCAGGCGGTCGATCTCGGCGATCTCACCGCCGGGCGCGTCGTACTGCAGCACGACGTACACGCCGTTGTCCTTCCGCGACATGGGGTAGGCGAGCTTGCGCTTCCCCCACTCCTTCGTCGCCCTGACCTCCCCGCCCGCGTCGCGGACGCGGCGGCCGATCTCCTCGACCTTCGCACCGATGCGCGCCTCGTCGAGCGTGGGGTCGAAGACGACCATCGTCTCGTACGTCTTCACGCAGCCTCCCTTCTGAGTGACACGCGCGGGCTCGCCTGAGCCGGGCGCGCCGGCCGGCCGCGGCTACCGCGCCGCGGGCGGCGCCTCGGCGTTGTACCGGGCCATCGCCTTCGTGACCCCGTCCAGGATCACCGACGCCACCGCTTCGGACGCGCGGCCCAGGGCCTCGTCCACGATCCGCCGCTCGGCCGGGCGGAACGGCGACAGCACGAAGTCCGCACCGTCGTCGAGCGGCCCTTCGGGACGGATCCCGAACCGCAGCCGGGGGAACGCGTCCGTGCCCAGCGCGTCGATCAGCGAGCGCATGCCGTTGTGGCCCGCGTCGGACCCGCCGGGCCGGATCCGCAGCCGGCCCAGCGGCAGCGCCAGCTCGTCGTAGCAGACGAGCAGGTCGGCGGGCTCGAGCCCCAGCTCCTCGAGCCGCCGCGCGACCGGGCCGCCGCTCCGGTTCATGAACGACAGGGGCTCGAAGACCTCGACCGTCGCGCCGTCGAGCGGCCCCTGCGTCCGGCGCGCCAGGCTCCGCCGGAAGCCCGGAAGACCGGGCCCCTTCAGCTCGCGCAGCGGCGGAAAGCGCCGATCCGAGGCGAACCGCTCGACGATCCGGAAGCCGACGTTGTGCCGCGTCCCCTCGTAGCGCGAGCCCGGATTGCCGAGTCCGACGACGAGGGCGCCGACGCCGCGCTCCGGCAGGGCTACTTCTTCTCCTTCCCGCCCGCGGGCGCCTTCTCCTTCCCGGCCGCGGCGGCCTTCTCCTTCGGCGCGGGACCCTTCTCCTTCCCGGCGGCGGCCGCGCCCGGCTCCTCCTCCTTGCCCTTCGCGATCACCTCGGGCTCGGCGCCCTCGGCGGCGGCCTCGACCTCCGGCGCCGCCTCCTCGATGACGGTCGGCGGCACCACGCTGACGACCGAGCGGTCGGCGTCGCCCAGGATCTGCACGTTCGGGATCGAGAGGTCCGAGATGCGCACGGACTGGCCGATCTCGAGCTCGCCCACGTCGATCTCGACCTTCTCCGGGATGTCGCTCGGCAGGCAGAGGACCTCGATGTCGCGCATCGAGTGGTCCAGGATCCCGCCGTGGAGCCGCACGCCGCGCGGCGTTCCGACGAGGACGACCGGGACCTCCAGCGTGATCTTCTCCTGCATCGAGACGTGGAAGAAGTCCACGTGCAGGATCTCGTCACGGTGCGGGTGTCGCTGGATCTCGCGCACGAGGACCTTCAGCGCCGGCTGCCCGTCGAGCGCCAGGTCCAGCAGCGTGTTCTCGACCGAGATCTCGTGGAGCAGGCGCTCGAAGCGCCGGCCGTCCACGCTCAGCGCGAGCGATTCCTCGCCGTGCCCGTACAGCACGGCCGGGATCCGCCCGCCGCGGCGCGCGGACCGCGCCGCGCCCTTTCCGGTCCGGTCGCGCCGCAGCGCCTCGACCGTCGCCGTCCTCGCTGCCATTCGTCGTTCCTCCTGCAGGATCGTTCGGGTCCGAGCGGTCGCGACGGCTCACTCCGGCGGCCGCTTCCCTTCCGACCGGAGCCGATTCGGATCTTCAGAGATCGGCGGAGGTCGCAGGCCGCCGGGGTGAGCCGACGCGGCCGTGCCGCCGGACAACGGTTACTGCGGAAAGAGCGCGCTCACCGAGCGGTACTCGTGGTTGTTCTTGATCGCCTGCGACAGCAGCGGCGCCACCGACAGCACGCGCAGCTTCGGGAACCGCCTCTCGTCCGGGATGTGGATCGTGTTCAGCACCGCGATCTCCTCGTAGGGCGCACGCTCCAGGCGCTCGCTGGCGGGCCCCGACAGGAGCGCGTGGGTGGCGCAGCCGAGCACCCGCTGCGCGCCGTTCTCCCGCAGGGCGTACGCCGTCTGGGCGAACGTGCCGCCCGTGTCGATCAGATCGTCCACGACGATCGCGGTCTTCCCCTCGACGTCGCCGATCAGGTTCATCACCTCGGCCTCGTTCGGCGCCGGACGCCGCTTGTCGATCAGCGCGATCGAGGCGTCGAGACGCTTGGCGAACCCGCGCACCATCTTCGCGCTGCCGACGTCGGGACCGACCAGCACGAGGTTGTCGCCGAGGCGCTTCCGGCGGTAGTACTCGAGGAACAGGATCGAGCCGTACAGGTGATCCAGCGGGATGTCGAAGAACCCCTGGATCTGGTGGCTGTGCAGGTCGATCGTCATCACGCGGTCCGCGCCGGCGGCGGTGATCAGGTTCGCCACCAGCTTGGCGCCGATCGCCACGCGCGGCTGGTCCTTCCGGTCGGCGCGCGCGTACCCGAAGTACGGGACGACCGCGGTGACCTTGAAGGGCGAGCCGCGGCGCGCGGCGTCGAGGAGGAGCAGCAGCTCCACCAGGTGGTCGGCGGGCGGGTTCGTGGGCTGCAGGATGTAGCAGTCCGCGCCGCGCAGGTTCTCGTTGATCTTCACGAAGATCTCCCCGTCCGCGAACTTCCGCGTCTCCACGTCGCAGAGGGGGACCTCGAGATACTCCGCCATCTCCTCGGCGAGCGGCCGGTTGGCCGACCCGCTGAGGAGCTTCATGTCCCGCGTCACCAGCATCCCGGCCCCCCGGACGGTCGTGACGGCCTGCCGGCGGGCCGCCGGAGGCGAGCCGCGGGCGCTGCGGGGCCCGGGCGCGGTTGGAACGAAGCCGCGGAATCTACCGCCGGCCGGCGGGTGGGTCAACTCGATCGGACGCTATGTCTCCGGGGCACAAGCACTTGAGGCGCGATCCGATCGGCGCCGCCGCTCACTCCTGCTGGATCGAGCGGAGGTAGTCCACCAGCGCGCGCGTGCGGAGGAGGCCCGTGTAGCCGGGGTAGGCTTCGTCCCTGAGCTCCTCGTCGAACACGGCGCCCCACACGGGCATCTCACGCGTGCCGTGGGCGGCGACCGCCCGCCGGCCGTCGATGACGTCCATCAGCTCGTTCTCGGCGAAGCGGCCCTCGCGGGCGAGCCGCGTCAGGTCGGGCGCCGGCTGCCGCAGGGACGCGCTGGCCGGCCCGCCGCCGCGGCCGTCCTCGCCGTGACAGGACGCGCAGTAGCGGACGAACATCTCCTGCCCGCTGGGCGACGGTTCCCGGCCGCACCCGCCGAACGCGGCGGCGGCGACGGACGCCAAGGCGACCGCCGACACTGCCCGGATTCCCGCCGCGTGGCGGACGCGCCCGCCGCGCCGGCTGGCCGCCCGCGCGGTCCCTTCCCTCCGGTCCGACTTCATCCTCTGGCTCCTTCCCGTGGACGGGTCCGACTCGTCGCGCGCCGACCGGCGATCATCCCTCGAGCACGACGCGCCACTCCACCGGGATCGCGGGATCGAGCGACGCCCGAACGGAGCAGTACTTCTCGACGGCCAGCCGGACGGCGCGCTCCGCCTTCGCGCGCTCGACCGCGCCCGCGATCCGGAACTCCCCCTCGATCCTGGTGAAGCGGCGGGGGTGCTCCTCGCGCCGGTCTCCGCGGAACGTCACGTGCAGCGCGGTCAGGTCCTGCCGGCCCTTCCGCAGGATCTCGACCACGTCCGCGGCCGCGCACGACGCCAGCGCCGCCAGCAGCGCCTCGACAGGCGAAGGCGCCGCGACCGAGTCGCCGTCCAGCGGGATCTCCACGCCCGCCTTTCCGCGGGCGCCGAATCGCTGGCCGCCGACCCACCGCAGCTCGATCTCGGCGGTGCGGCGGGGCGCAGCGGCAGCCGCACCCGGGGTCCGCGGCCCGCTCACCGCGTCCGCGGAGCCGCGCCGGACCGCCGTCGGGCGCTCACCGGGCGACCGGAGCGGCGGCCGCGCGGAACGGTTCGATGACGGTTCCCTCCGTTCCCGGGGGCTTCCAGATTCCCGCGGTCCCGACCCCGTCCCCGCCCATGCTCTACGTCCTCACCTGCGTCGTCTACGTGTCGGCGCTCCTCGCGCTCGCGCTCCGGCGCGGCGGCCGCGCGCGCACGGGCGACGAGTTCGTGGTGGCCGGCCGCCGCCTCCCCGGCGTGGTGCTCGTCGGAACGCTGCTCGCCACCTGGATCGGCTCGGGGTCGATCCTCGGCGGCGCCGGGCTCGCCTACCGCACCGGGTGGGGCGCTCTCTGGCTCTCGGCCGGCGCCTGGGCGGCGATCCTCGTGCTCCACGGCATCGCCGGCCGGGCGCGCGCGCTCGCCCACACGACCGTCCCGGAGCTCCTCGAGGCCCGCTACGGCCCGGCCGCGCGGGCGCTCGGCGCGGTCGTGACGGTCATCGCCTACACCGCGATCGTGAGCTACCAGTACCGGGCGGGAGGCCTGGTCCTCGAGCGCGTCACCGGCCTCGAGCCGCAAACCGGCCAGGTCCTCACCGCGGCCGTCGTCGTGCTGTTCACCGTCGTCGCCGGGATGATCTCGGTGGCCTACACGGACCTCGCGAACGGCGTGATCCTGACGGCCGGACTGCTCGCCGCGCTCGGATGGCTCGTCGCCGACGCCGGGGGTCCGGGCGCGATCCTGTCGCAGCTCCCGCCGGAGCACCTCGACCCGCTGGGAACGCTCTCGCCGACCCAGGCGCTGGGCATCGCGCTCCCGCCCCTCTTCCTCCTCCTGGGGGAGGCCAATATGTACGGCCGCTTCTTCTCCGCGAAGAGCGCCGGCGTCGCGCGGCGGGCCGTGGCGGGCTGGATCGCGGGCACGATCGTCGTGGAGGGCGCGATCGTGGCCATCGCCGTGGCCGGGCGGGCGCGCTTCCCGGGTCTCGACGCGCCCGGAGGCGAGGGCGCGGAGACCGTGATCCTGCGCGTCCTCACGGATGCGCTCCCGCCCGCCCTGGGCGCGCTGCTCCTGGCCGCGGTGCTCGCGATCGTCGTGTCCACCGCCGACTCGTTCCTCCTCGCTCCGGCCACGAGCCTCGTCCGCGACGTGTGGGCCCGCTTCGTCTCGCCGCGCTCCGCCGGGAGCCTGGTCGTGCTGCGGACGGTGGTGGTCGCGCTCGGAGTCCTGGCCTGGCTCCAGCTGCGGTTCTTCAGCGGCGTGCTCGAGGCCGCGCTCTACGCCTACACGATGTACGGCGCGGGCGTCACGCCGGCCGTGCTGGCCGCCTTCCTGTGGAGGCGCGCCACGCCCGCCGGCGGCGTGGCGTCGATCGCCGCGGGCATGACCGTCACCCTGCTCTGGGAGGGCCTTCGCCGGGCGGACGCGCTGCCGCCGGGAGCGGCCGCCCTGGACACGATCTTTCCCGCGCTCGGCGCGTCGGTGCTGGCGCTCCTCGTCGTGAGCCTCGCCACGCCGCCCCCGCCCGAGTCCCGCTGGCGTCCGTTCTTCCGACCCCCGGAGGAGAGCCCGTGAAGACATCGGTCCCGCACGAGTCACCACCCCCGCGCGCGGCCGCGGCGGGGCTCCCTCGCCGCGCAACCGGCACGACGCCCGCCGCGGCCGCCGCCCGGACGGTCGCGGCCGCCGCAGCCGCCGCCGCCCTGCTCCTCCTCGGCGCCTGCGGAGGGCGGGAGCCGGAGCCCGAGGAGGCGCCGCCGCCGCCGCCGGCCGCCGAGCCGGTGCGCGAGCTCACGCCCGACGAGCGGCTCGCGGAGCAGGTCCGGCAGGCGATGCTCCAGGCCCCGGCTCTGAACCGGGAGAACGTCCGGATCGCGGTCGTCCGGAGCCAGGTGTTCCTGACCGGCGAGGTGTCCGCGCCCCACCTGCGCGACGAGGCGGTCGCGGTCGCGAGCGAGGTGCCGGGGGTTCAGTCCGTCCAGTCGAAGATCTCGGTCGCGCGGCCTCCGCGCTGACCGTCGATGCTGCGTCCACGCCGGAGCGCCTCCCACCCGGCGCTCCGGGGCGGACCGGGACTCAGGCCGGCGCCACCGGCCGTGACTCGGCCGTGGGCCCCCCCGCCCGGACGCCGGCGAGGAGCAGGCCGCCGGCGGCGAAGAGCGGAAGGATCGCGAGCAGCGCCAGGCGCTGGTTTCCGCCCGACGCGGCGGAGACCGCGCCGAAGATGAGCGGGCCGAGCACGGACGCGGTCTTCCCGCAGAGCGCGTAGAACCCGAAGAACTCGCCCTCGCGGCCGTGCGGAACGAGCGTCGCCATGAAGGCGCGCGCCGCGGCCTGCACCGGACCCAGCGCGGATCCCGCCACCGCCGCGATCACGAAGAACTGCGCCGCGGTCTGCACGAACCAGCCGCCCGCGAGCACGAGGGTCCAGATCGCGAGGGTCACGAGCAGCACGCGGCGGGGACCGATCCGGTCGGTGGGCCGGGCCCACGCCCAGGAGCCGGCGAGCGCCGACACCTGCACCACGATGAAGAGCAGCAGCAGGCGGTCCAGGGGAAATCCGAGGGTCGTCGCCGCGAAGCTCGACGAGAAGAAGATCACGGTGTTGACGCCGTCCTCGAACAGGAAGTAGGCGAGCAGGAACCGCCGCAGCGCTGGGATGCGGAGGATGTCGCGGAAGGTGCGCCACGTCGCCCGGATCCCCTCCGCCGCCGCCCCTGGCGCGGTCCGGCCGCCGTGGACCTGCGGCGGGAGCCACAGCCAGGCGGGAACCGTGAACAGGAGGTACGCGGCGGCGACCAGCAGGAACGCCGCATCGAGCCTGCCCGCCTGCGCCAGCGGCATCGCCGCCACGAGCGCGATCAGGCTCCCGAAGTAGCCGGTGGCGAATCCCCAGCCGGAGACCCTCCCCTGACGGTCCCGCGGCGCGATGTCGGGGAGGTAGGCGTTGTAGAAGAGGAGGGAGCCCTCGAACCCGGCGTTCGCGACGACGCCCAGGACGAAGCCCCACAGGATCATGCCGGGCTGGACGGTCGGCAGCAGCGCGGTCGCGGCGATCGAGGTCAGCGCGTAGCCGATCAGGAGCCGCTTGCGGATCCCGAGGTGGTCCGCGAGCGCGCCCACCACGGGCGACGTGACCGCCACGATCGCCATGCTCGCGGACACGACCCGTCCCCACCAGAGGTCGCCGAGACCGTCCTCGTTCCCGACGATCGCGCCCACGTAGTACGCCTGCCACACGGTCGCGGGCACGACCGCCACGTACCACGAGTTGGCGAAGTCGTAGAGGCACCAGCTGACGACGACGCGCCTGGAACCAACCGGCGTGGGCGTGGGCGCCTCCGGAGGGGGGTGCGGACGGCGCCGCCGGAGCCCGCACGGTTCACAGCCGCCGAGGAGGGCGGCAATATACACGGGCTCCGCCGCCGACCCCGTCGCGGCGCCTGCGTCCCGGTCCGGCGTCACCGTGTCGACCGCCCCCGGGCGCGGCCTTCCCACCATCAGGAGGCTCCGTGCCGCAGCGCACTCCCGAACCCGACGCCTGCCCGACGCCGCTCGCCGCCGTCTCGCGGCGCGACTTCCTCCGCGCGGGCGCGGCCGCATCGCTCGCGGCGGGGTTCCCGCTGGCGCCCGCGGTCTTCCGGCCGGCGGCGCCCTCCGCGCGCGGCGACGGCGCCCGGCGGCACGGGGCGGCGAGCGCCAGGCGCCGCGCGGCGACCCTCCCGGTCTCCGTCGCGAGCGGGAACGGCCTCCGCGCGGTGGAGCGCGCGATGGAGCTCGTCGAAGGCGGCGGGGATCCGCTCGACGCCGCGATCGAAGGCGTCGGGATCGTGGAGGAGGACCCCGCGGACTACACGGTCGGTTACGGCGGCATCCCGAACGCCGACGGGGTCATCCAGCTGGACGCGTGCTGCCTGCACGGGCCCACGCATCGGGGCGGCGGCGTGGCGGCGCTGGAGGGGATCCGCACCCCGTCACGCGTGGCCAAGCTCGTGCTGGAGCGCACGGACCACGTGCTGCTCGTGGGGCGGGGCGCGCTCGAGTTCGCGAAGCTCCACGGCTTCGCCGAGACGGACCTCCATACGCCGTTCACGCGCGAGCTCTACACATACTGGAAAGGTGCCGTGTCGGCGAAGGACGACTACCTGCCGCCGCCGATCGAGTCGCTGCGCCCGGACGTGCAGGAGTTCATCCGCCGGTACGGCGAGGAGTTCTTCCATCGCGACGCCCCCACGCCCGAGATCGGGGGGTTCCCGGGGCAAGGGCGGCTGCGCGACGACATCTGGGGGACCATCAACTGCAACGTCGTGGACGCCCGGGGCGACGTGGCCGGCGTGACCACGACGAGCGGTCTCTTCTTCAAGATCCCGGGCCGGGTCGGCGACTCGCCGATCCTCGGGGCGGGACTCTACGTGGACAACGACGTCGGCGCCGCGGGCTCGACGGGGCGAGGCGAGGCGAACCTGCTGAACCTGAGCTCGTTTCTGATCGTCGAGCGGATGCGCGCGGGGATGCACCCCACCGATGCGTGCCTCGACGCGTGCCGCCGGATCGCCGAGAACACGCTGGACCCGCGGCTCCGGAGGGAGGACGGCCGACCGAACTTCGGGATGAACTTCTACGCGGTGGACCGCAACGGACGCCACGGCGCCGCGTCGATGTACGAGGGGGCGAGCTACGCGGTGGCGGACGCGGGGGGCGCCCGACGGGAGGACACGGCCGGGCTCTTCAGGAAGGACTGAGAGGGCCCGCGCTCGAGCTGCCGGCGGGCCTCCGGTCGGCCGAACGCCGGGCCGGGCCGCCGCGGACGCGCGGCGGCGGCGCCCTACTCCGGCAGCGGCAGCTCCACCGTGAACCGCGCGCCCCGCCCGCGGCCGGCGCTCTCCGCCCGCACGCGCCCGCCGTGCAGCTCGACGAGGCTCCGCACGACGGCGAGGCCGAGACCGAGGCCGCCGCGCCGTCCCTCCACGCCGCTCTCCATCTGGCGGAACGCGTCGAACACGTGGGGGAGGGCGTCCGGATCGATCCCGATCCCCTCGTCCTGCACGACCAGCCGGGCGCGCGGGCCGCCGGGCGCGACGCAGCGGTCGAGGCAGATGATCACGCTGCGCCCCGGCAAGCTGTACTTGACGGCGTTGGAGACGAGGTTCCAGACCACCTGCCGCATCCGGTCGGGATCGATCATCGCGAGCCCCACGTCGGATTGGATGCGGACCTCCAGATGGATGGACCGCGCCTCCGCGGCGGGAACGAGCATGTCGACCGCGTCGCGCACGACCGGGACGAGCGCCGCCGGTCGCATCTGGATGTCGAGCGAGCCCCGCCTGATCGCCGAGACGTCCATCAGGTCCTGGAGGATCTGTGTCAGGCTCGTCAGCCCGCCCTGGATCGTGTCGAGCGCGTGCTGCGACTGATCCCGGTCGAGCCGTCCGGTGCGGAGCAGGTAGAGCCAGGCGCTCATCGCGTTGAGCGGCGTCCGGAGCTCGTGCGAAATGGTCGCCAGGAAGTCGTCCTTCGTGCGGCTCGCGGCCTGGGCCTCGGCGTGCGCGTCTTCGGCCTCGCGCAGGCTGCCCAGCAGGCGCCGGTGGGCCTCTTCGAGGGCGGCCGTGCGCTCCGCCACGCGCCGTTCGAGCTCGAGGTTCGTCTGGACCAGCTCGCGCTCCGCCCGGCGCGTGCGGCTCACGTCGCGGACCAGCCACCGGAGCTCGTAGGGCTGCCCGTCCTGCCGGCGGCTCACGTCCACCCGCACCGCGGCGTCGAAGGGCGGCCCCCCCCTGCGCCGCAGCCGGCCGTCCCATTCGGCCGCCCCGTCGGAGGCCGGGAGGTCGGTGATGAGTCGGTGGAAGGCGCGCCGGTACGCCGGGTCCACGAGGACGAGGAGCGGCTTGCCCGTGAGGTAGCGCGACCCGAGCTGGAACAGCTCCAGCGCGCGACGGTTCGCCTGAAGCACGGTCCCTTCCGGGTCGGTCACGAGGTAGGCGTCGGGGGCGGACTGGAAGAGGTCCAGGTAGCGGTGTCGCTCGACCTCGAGAGCTTCGCGCGTCGCGGCGAGCTCGTCGTTCTGGACGTGGAGCTCCTCCTGCGCGACCTGCAGCTCCTCGACGGTCTGCGCGAGCTCCTCCAGGGCCTCGAAAAGCATCGGTCGGGCGTCGAAGGGCGCCCGCGGATCACGCAGGCGCAGCTCGGCGATCCGGGCGCGGGCGCCCTCCACGCCGGTGTTCCAGGCCCGCCAGCTGTGCTCGTGTTCGCTCGACACCCGTCCCCCTGGTCACGGGGAACCCTCGGGAACCGTGTAAGAACTACAATCCTCCCGAACCAAAAACGCGATCGACGATCGGTTTGGCACGCCATCGACGGCAGCGTGAAACGCACCGCGCAAAACGGGTGCCGGGGGGAACCCTCGACCCGGACCCTCGGGCATCCGCTTCGCGATCCGACGCCTCAGGCTGGTGCGCCTGTGCCCGGTGAAGTCGAATCCCGCGGCTCTGCTCGACGACCTCCGGGAGGGCCGCGAAGGGGGATCGGGGGTCGCGGCCCCGTCCGATCTGCCGGCTTCGGGGGGCGCGGGCTCCGGTGCGGGCGTCACGGACGCGCCGGACTCGACGCCTCCGTCGGCCGGCGACGACACGCCCGGCCTGTCTACGTCCGGCGGTTTCGACAGGTGCGCCATCGCGGTGGCCAGACGCCGCGCGCCGGCCGCGGCCCGGAGCGGCCGGAGCGCGTCCGTCCCCGGATCAGCGCTCCGGACGTCTCACCGGCAGCCGCCTGAGATCGGGCCCCACCGCCTCGAGCACCTGGACGTCCACGGGAGGCGACCCCGCGCCGAGCAGCTCGAAGCGGCCGGCGAACAGCGTGGGACCGATGCCTTCCGGCCAGGCGCCGGCCACCCTGATGCGGCCGGAATCCGCCGTCGCCTCGTTGACGACGAGGTGCGGCGGCAGGGAGTCGAGTGCGAGGAAGCGCGCGGAGTCCGGGTCGAAGACGACGTCGAGGCGGAAGGCGCCGATGGGGCCGTCCTCGCGCCGGCCCTCGACCCGGACGGAGACGGTGTCTCCCGTCAGGGGCGCCGGCGGATCGACGTGGACACGCAGCTCGACGGCGGACGAGCCCGAGTCCTGCGGGGCGTCACGCGGGCTGCAGCCGACGATCGCGAGCAGACCGGCGAGAGCGGCGGGGACCGGAACGCGGCTCGGACGGCGGCCCCGCCCGGCGGTCGCTGCGAGGAAGCGGTGGAGAGCTGCCGGAGGAGGGCCGGTTGGGGCGGGAGGATTCGAACCTCCGAATGCCAGATCCAAAGTCTGGTGGCTTTCCACTTGCCTACGCCCCAGCGGGCTGGACGCGGCGGGCGACGGTCCGGCCGCTCGCGCGCGGCGAAGGGTCAGGCCACGACCTCCACGCCCCCGGAGAAGAGCCGCACGCGGAAGATATTGTAGTCGGGATTCTGCCGATAGACGGACGCGACCCGCTCCGCCTCCCGATCTCGATGCGCAGCATCGCGATACAGGGCGAAGCATGCCGAGCCCGTTCCCGAGAGGCGCGTCACGAGCGGACGCCCGGCGCCGAGCGTCGCGTGCACGTCGGCGATCTCCGGGAAGCGCTCGAAGACGATCGCCTCGAAGTCGTTCCGGACCCGCGGCAGGGCTTCCGCGCCGGTCTCGACGCGGAGCGGAGGCCCGCCCGGATCCGGTCCCCCCCGGACGCGTCGCTCGTCCCACACGCTGTACGCCCAGAACGTCGAGACCTGCACGTCGGGGACGACCACGAGCGCCGGGTAGTCGGGAAGGGCGGGCAGCGGCAGGAGGTGCGTCCCGCGGTGGAAGCCGAAGGCGCGGCCGCCGCGCAGGAAGAACGGCACGTCGGCTCCGAGCGCGGCGGCCACGCCCTCGATCGTCTCGGGCTTCACGCGGCCCCCCAGGAGCAGCGCGAGGCCGTGCAGGACCGCCGCGGCGTCGGACGAGCCTCCGCCGAGGCCCGCGCCGGGCGGGATGCGCTTGGTGAGACGGATCTCGAGCCCCGTCTCGACGCCCGTGAGGTCCAGCAGCGAGCCGGCCGCGCGCGCGGCCAGGTTCTCGCCCCCGGGCGGCACGTCGTCGCGCCACCGGCCGTGGAGCGTGAGCCGCACGCCGCGCTCCTCCGCCAGCGCGAGCTCCACGCCGTCGAACAGGTCCACGGCCTGGAAGATCGTCTCGATCGAGTGCGTTCCGTCGTCGAGCGCCCCCAGGACGCGCAGCCCCAGGTTGACCTTGGCGGGCGCACGGACCCGCAGCGAGCGGGGGCTCAGGAGTGCCCTCCAGCCGGGTCCCCCTCGGCGACGACCGACTCGACGACCTCGCCGACCTGCTCGAGCCCGGCCTCCACCTGCTCCTCGCTGCGACCGATCTCGCGGAGCCCGACGTCGGCCCGTGCGAGGAGCACGAAACCGGCGAGCGTCACGGGCAGGTACTGCGCGACGTGGAACGCGATCGCATAGCTCACCGCCACGTCCTCCGGGACCGCCAGGATCCCGAGCGCCGCCTTCACCGACGCCTGGAACGTACCCACGAAGCCCGGCGAGGAGGGGAGGCTCACCCCCACGGCGGCGACGGACTGCACGAACATCGCGCCGCCGAACCCCACGCCGCCCGCCCCCAGCGCCGCCAGGCCCATCCAGTAGAGCGCGCCGTTCGCCGCCCACAGGAGCGCGGTCGCGGCGAGCGCGACGGCGGCGCGGCGCGGATCACGCAGCAGGACGAACCCGGCGTGGAACCGGTCCAGGGCGCCTTCCAGCTCGTGCTCCCAGCGCTCCGGCAGGACCCGGCGCCCCACGGCGTGGACCACGCGGAAGAACGGGCGCGGGGCGAAGAGGAACGCCGTCGAGCCGGCGAGGACCGCGGCGAACAGCGCGGCCGCGATCCACGCCCCGCGGGTCATCCAGACCGGCAACTCGAGGACCAGCGCCGCGGCGAGCAGCACCCCGAAGAGCACGCAGGCGTCGAACAGCCGCTCGACCAGGAGGCTCCCGAAGGCGGTCGTCACGGGGACGCCCGTGCGACGGCCGAGCACCCACGGCCGCACGAACTCCCCGATCCGGACCGGGAGCACGTTGTTGGCCATCAGCCCGATCCCCGTCGCCGTGACGAGCTCCCGGCCGGGCGCCGCGGCGCCGGACGGCAGGAACAGCCGCCAGCGGAGACCGCGGAGCCCCACGCTGACGACCAGCGTGCCGGCCGCCGCCCCGAGCAGCAGCCAGGGGTCGGCGCGCGCGAGCGTCCGTCCGACCTCGCCCCAGTCCGTGCCGCGGAGGGCCCACCACAGGCAGACCGCGCTCACGAGGATGCCGATCCAGTGGCGCGCCTTCACGGCGCCTCCCCGTCGGTGGGAATCGCCGATCGGCGCGCCGCGGCGGCGCGCCCGACCTGGCGGCGTGCGACGCTCAGAGGAACTCGGCCCCGTTGACCTGGAGCTTGTAGACGCAGTCCAGCGCCTCCGCGGCCCGGCGCGAGAGGATCATCCGGGGGAGGAAGATCTCGAAGTACTCCATCACCGGCGCGATCGTGGTGTCGATCGTGAGGTGCAGCGTGATCAGGCCGCGGACGGGACGGTCGGGCTGCGTCTCCTGCGCCGCCTCCTCCATCTCGGAGCCGCGCGTCTCGACCGTCAGCACGGACCGGGTGGCGGCGTAGTTCACGCGGTCGTGGATGTCGAAGTGGATCGTGGAGGTCTCGCGCACGCGGCTGCGGTGGACGTCCGACTTGTCGGCGATGATGACGGCGGCGCTCACCCCGCTCACCGGGAAGCCGTCCTGCTCGTCGTGATGGCCGATCGCCGCCACGATCTCGGTCAGCTCCTCGGCCGGCATCCCCATCCGAGCGAGGATCCCGTGCGCGATCTGGGCCCCGGACTGCGCGTGCCAGTTGCGGTTCACGATGTTGCCGATGTCGTGAAGGTACGCCGCGATCTCGGCGAGCTCCGCCTGCCGCGGCGGATGCGCGAGGTCCTCGAGCAGCGCCCGGGCGCGCTTGGCGCACAGCGTGTGGTGGCGCTTGCCGTGCTCGGTGGAGCCGATCGCGCCCAGGATGTCGTTGGCCCGCTCGATGTAGTGCTCGACCTCGGCGCTCGCGCGCACCTGCTCGAGGGTGACGCGGTCCCGATGCAGGCCCCCGCCGCGGTGCGGACGTGCGGGCGCATGCCGCGGCCGGCTCCACGTCGCGCGTCCGTCGGCGGGAGCTCCCGCCGCGGCGTCGGGCCGCACGGCACGGGCGCCGCTGCGTTCACTCGTCATGGGAACGTGCCTCCAGGTACGAAGAGCCATGACCCGACGGCCATGGCTCGTGCAAGAACCCAGCCTCCCGCGGCGCCGGGGAGCGGCGCCAGCCCTGCTCGGCGCCGGGCCGCCGCGCCTCCGGCCTCCTACCCCGCGCGGCCGCGAAAGCTCTCGATCGCGCGGTCGAAGACCTCGAGCAGCTTCCGCTTCTCGGCGTCGAGGCGCCCGGCGAGGGCGCCGAACGTCTCCGCGCCGAGTCCCGCTCCCGCGTCGTCCATCAGCCGGTCCGACGCGCGCTCGAGATCCTGGAGCGAGAGCGAGAAGGCGTCCAGGACGTCCCGGAGCCCGGCCAGCGCCTCGCTCCCGCCGGGGCGCGGCGCCGGAGCCGCGAATCCCCGCGACTCGCCGGCGTCCCGCAGCGCCTCGAACGTGGAGAAGCTCGCCGCGAGTCCGCCGGCGTCCCCGGGGGGAGACTCGACCAGCCCCGCCGCCGTGCCGCCCCAGTCGGCCGCGCCGGCGCCGGGCTGCGGCGGCGGCGCGAGCAGATCCCGCAGGTCGGCGTACACGAACCGCGAGAGGTCCTCGTCGGACAGCTCGTCAGCCGACAACACCTGGACCGCCGGTCTCCGCTCGGGCGCGGGCGTCCCCTCGGGGCTCGGCGCGTACGTCTCCTCTCCCGGGGGATACGTCTCTTCTCCGGCCGGCGCGTACGTCTCTTCTCCGGCCGCGGCGTCCGTCTGCTCCGCCGGAGCCTCTTCCGGCGACGCATACGGTGCGGCCGCCGCCGCGCCCGTGTCGTCGGGCAGCTCGATCGCATCCCCCGGGCGTTGCTCCTCGACCTCCACGACGCCGGCCGCCGACAGCACTCCACCGCCTCCCGCGCCCTCCGCGGCGGCGCCGGCCTCCCCCACCCCGGCCGCCTCGGGCTCGGTGAGCTCGATCGAGTCGGCCACGGCCTCGTCCACGACCTCCTCCGCCATCGGCGGCACCGCCGCCGGGCGGACCTCGTCGCGCGTCGGACGGAAGGTGCCGAGGAGGTCGCGGACGCGGTCCGCGTAGCGTCGCGGATCGAAGTCGCCTCCGTCGGGCCAGCGCCGCACCGCGTCCTCGAGCAGGTCCACGGTATCCACGTAGAAGTCGAGGACGTCGGGCGTCACGGCGAGGCGGGAGCGACCGACGTGGAGCGTGACCTTCTCAACCGCGTTGCGGAGCATGCGCACCGGCCGCGGCTCGTCGGGATCCGAGGCGTGACGCAGGCGCTGGACGGAGAGCAGGATCTCGCGGAGCGGCTCGAGCCGCTCGGGACGCCGCTCGAGCTCGCCCAGCTCCTGGTGGAGGCGCCGGACCTCGTGATCGAGGACGACCAGGCCGCCGTCACGCTCGTGATTCACGCTCGCTCCTTCACCGGGTTCGCGACGGGCCGAACGATACGGCGGGGTAGGGGGAAGTCAACGCGACCTCGGGCCGATGCGCTCGAGCATCTCGCGAACCGCCGCTCCGAATCCGACGAACACCGCGCGGCTGACGATGGCGTGCCCGATGTTCAGCTCCTCGACCGGAGGGATCCGCGCGACCTCGCCCACGTTGCCGAGGTCCAGGCCGTGGCCGGCGAAGACCCGCAGGCCGGCGGCGCCCGCGAGCTCGGCGCCCGCGCGGAGCCTCTCCAGCTCACGTGCGGCGTCCTCTCCGCCGGCATTGGCGTAGCGGCCGGTGTGGAGCTCCACCGCGTCCGCTCCGGCGCGCGCGGAGGCCTCGATCTCGTGCGGGTCGGGGTCCACGAACAGGCTCACCACCATCCCGTCCGCGCGGAGCGAGGCCACGAAGTCCGGCAGCGCCGCGGCGCCGCGCACCTGGAGACCGCCTTCGGTCGTGACCTCCTCCCGCCGCTCGGGGACGAGGGTGACCTGCTCGGGCCGGTGGCGCAGCGCGAGGTCGCGCATCTCCGGCACGGCCGCCATCTCGAGGTTGATCTCCGTCCGCACCGTCTCGCGGAGACGCGCCAGGTCGTGCTCCTGCACGTGCCGGCGGTCTCCGCGCACGTGGAGCGTGATGCCGGCCGCTCCCGCGTCCTCGGCTGCGCGCGCGGCCAGCACGGGATCGGGCTCGGTCCCCCGGCGCGCCTCCCGCAGCGTCGCCACGTGATCGACGTTGACCTTGAGGAGGGGCGGGTCGCCCGCGGGCGACGTCACGCGGGCTTCCCGGCGCGCCGGGCCGGGCCGGCGCGGCCGGAGGTCGGGCGCGATCCGTCCGGGTCCGCAGGGGCGCGTTCGCGCGCCTTCCCCGACGGCGGGCTCCCGCGAAGCGCGCGGTCGAGCCCGGCGCGGAGCGCGGCCGCGACGGCGTCGCGGCCCACCGGCCGGCCGCGGGACGCGGCGGGCTCGCGGGCGCCGACCTCCTCGACGAGCAGGAGCCCGAGCGCGGCGTATGCGGCGAGCTCGGCCCCGCTCAGGGCGGCGAGATGCGCCTCGACGGTGGCCGCGTCGCCCCGGCGGATGGGGCCCGTGAAGGAGGGCGGCGCCGCGGAGGCCGCGGCGGCGCCCGGCCCCGGGACCGCGGGCATGCCGGCGACCGCGGCGCCCCGCGTCGGCCGACGGGGCACGCCGGCAGACGCCGCGTTCGCCAGCAGGGCCGCGGCCGCCGTGCGCGCGTCCGCCGCGGCGAGCCCCGACGTCTCGAAGCGCCTGGCGGACCATTCCAGGAGGAGCCGGCCGTAGTTGGATGCGAGCACCGCCGCGAGGTGATAGGCGGCGCGGTCGGCGACGCCGGATTGAAGGAGCGTGCCTCCCAGCGCCGCGACCAGGCGCGCTCCGACCGCGACCGCGCGCGCGTCGCCGTCGAGCGTGAAGGGGGCGCCCTCGAAGAGGGCCGCCGCCGCCGGGGCCGCCGCGTCCGTCCCCGGGAACGCGCGAAGGGGATGAAGGACCGCGGTTGCCGCGCCCCGCGCGGCCAGCGGACGCAGCGGCTCGAGGCCCAGCGCGCCGGCCGCGTGGAAGACCGCCACGCCGCGCCAGGCCCGGCCTCCCTCGCGGCGATCGGCGTCGGAGACGCGGCGGGCCGCCTCTCGCCGCGAGCCGACGGCACGTGCCGCCGCCAGAGCCGCCGCTGCGGCCGCGACCTGGCGATCCGGCACCGCGAGGAACGCCGCCTCGCAATCCGCCGAGAGCTCCCCGGCCACCACGGCGTCGCCGTGCGCGTAGCGCACGCCGGCGGCGCGGTGGCGGGGGGGCACGTCCCGGCGGGTCCAGACGACGGCGGCGCCGGGCGCGCGCGCGCCGAGCGCGGCCGCCAGCGCCCCGCCGAGCTGACCGTGACCGATGAGGAGGGTCCGCGGCGGCCTGGCGCTCACGCCGATGCGGTCCTGCCGCCGCCGTCCGCGCCGGCACGCCGCCCGGCGGTCTTTCCCCCGTCGATCACGCGCCCCTCCTGCCTCAGCCGCGCGACCTCGGCCCGGCGGCCGGTGAACCGCACCTCGACCCGCCCGTTCCGGAACCGGCGCTCCAGCACCGTGCCCCGGTCGTAGAGCGCGGCGAGCCCGCGTGCGTCCTCCAGCGGCAGGGCGAGCCAGACCTCCTCGTCGAGCGCGTCGAGACGGCTCTCGAGCGCGGCCCGCAGCGCGTCGAGCCCGCCGTCCTCGACCGCCGACGCGACGACCGCGTCGCCGTGGAGACGCACCGCACGGCCGAGCACCGCCTCGCGGCGATCCTCACCCAGCCGGTCGGACTTGTTGAGGACCACGATCCGCGGCGCGCGGCCGACGCCCAGGTCCTCGAGCACGCCGTCCACCACGCGCATCCGGTCCTCGTAGTCGGGGTCGGAGACGTCCACCACGTGGAGCAGGAGGTCGGCCTCGACCACCTCCTCCAGGGTGGCGCGGAAGGAGGCCACGAGGTGGTGCGGCAGGTCCCGCACGAACCCGACGGTGTCGGTCAGCAGGAACGCCCGGCGGTCGTCCAGCTGCACGCGGCGGGTGGTCGCGTCGAGCGTCTCGAACGGGCGATCCGCGGCCGGGACGAACGCGCCCGCGAGCCGGTTCAGGATCGTGGACTTGCCGGCGTTCGTGTAGCCGACGAGCGCCACGTTGAAGAGATCGGAGCGCGCCTTGCGCTGCGTCTCGCGGCGGCCCTGGATCGCGCCGAGCTTCTCCTTCAGGTGTCCGATCCGCGTGCGGATGGCGCGGCGGTCCACCTCGAGCTGGGTCTCGCCGGGGCCGCGCAGCCCGATCCCGCCGCGGATCCGCGAGAGGTGGGTCCACATCCGCCGCAGCCGCGGCAGCAGGTACTGCAGCTGCGCGAGCTCCACCTGGAGCCGCGCCTCGCGCGTGCGCGCGCGCCGCGCGAAGAGGTCGAGGATCAGCTCGCTCCGGTCGAGCACCCTCACGCCCGCCACGTCCTCGAGGTTCTTGCCCTGCGCCGGCGAGAGGTCGTTGTCGAAGACGATCATCTCCGCGTCGGACGCCGCCGCCCGCTCGCGGATCTCGTCGGCCTTGCCGCGTCCGACGTAGAACGCGGGATCGAGGCTGGGCCGGTGCTGGGTCACCTCGTCCACCACGCGGCCGCCCGCGCTCTCGACGAGCAGGCGCAGCTCCTCCAGCGGGTCCTCGCCGAGCGCGGCCCCCGGGCGCGCCGGACCCGACCCCGCGGGGCGCGTCACGCCGACGAGCAGGGCGCGCTCGGGGTCGGTCTTCAGGTCGCGGGGTTCGTACACCTCATCTCTCCGGCCATCCTCCTTCACGATCACGTTTCGGCAATGTCCGGGACTCGCGCGCGACGCCGGAACGCCGACCCGTATCACGGGATGCGCCCGGACGATACGACGGCATCACTCGGACGGTTCGCCGCTGCGGGGGGTCCGACCCTCTCTCAGCTCGCGCCAGCGCTCCAGCCGCCTCGCGATCTCCGCCTCCATCCCGCGGTCGGTCGGCTGGTAGTAGCGCGCGTCCCCGAGCGCGTCGGGAAGGTACCTCTGCCCGGAGAACGCCTCCGGCTCGTCGTGATCGTAGCGGTACCCGGACCCGTAGCCCAGCTCGGACATCAGCGGCGTGGGCGCGTTCCGGATGTGGAGCGGCACGGGCTCGGTCGGCGTCGCCTCGGCGTCGCGCCGCGCCTTCCCGTACGCCACGTAGAGGGCGTTGCTCTTGGGCGCCGTGGCCAGGTACACCGCGGCCTGGGCCAGCGCGAGCTCGCCCTCGGGCTGGCCGATGAAGTGCACGGCGTCCCGCGCGGCGACGGCGACCGCGAGCGCGCCGGGATCGGCCATCCCGACGTCCTCGGAGGCGAAGCGCACCAGACGCCTCGCGACGTAGAGCGGGTCCTCGCCCGCCTCGAGCATGCGGGCGAGCCAGTAGAGCGCACCGTCGGGGTCCGAGCCGCGGAGCGACTTGTGGAGCGCCGAGATCGCGTTGAAGTGCTCCTCGCCCGCCTTGTCGTAGAGGAACGCGCGGCGCTGGATCGCCTCCTCGAGGTGGCGACGCTCGATCAGGACGCCGCCGCCCGCCGCGCCGGTCGCCGCGAGCCGTGCGGCGACCTCGAGGGCGTTGAGCGCCGTCCGCGCGTCGCCCGCCGCCGCCCGGGTCAGGAACGCCCGGCCGTCCGCCGCGAGCTCGAGGCCGCGCCCGCCGAGGCCGCGCACCGGGTCGGCGAGGGCGCGGTCCGCGACGCGTCCGACCTCCTCCTCCGTCAGCGGGTGCAGCACGAAGACACGCATCCGCGAGAGGAGCGCGGAGATCACCTCGAAGCTCGGGTTCTCGGTGGTCGCGCCGATCAGCGTCAGGATGCCCTTCTCGACGTGCGGCAGGAACGCGTCCTGCTGCGCCTTGTTGAAGCGGTGGATCTCGTCGCAGAAGAGGACCGTCCGCCGCCCCGCGGCCTCGAGCCGCTCGCGCGCCCGCTCGACCTCGTCCTTGACGTCGCGGATCCCGGAGGTGACGGCGCTGAACCAGACGAACTCGGCGCCGGTCTCGTTCGCGATCACGTGCGCGAGCGAGGTCTTGCCCGTCCCGGGGGGGCCCCACAGGACGAGCGACTCGAGCGTGTCGGACTCGATCATCCTCCGGAGGACGCGGCCCTCACCCACCAGGTGCTCCTGACCGACGAACTCCTCCAGCGACTCCGGACGCATGCGGTCGGCGAGCGGCGCGGCCTTCCGGAGCCGCTCGGCGCGCTCGCCCGCGAAGAGGTCGGGGCCAGCCGGCCGCGCCCGGCCGCCGCCGCCCGGCCGCCGGGCCGCCGCGCCTGCGGCGGGTCTCCCGCGGGGAGTCACGACCCCGCCCCCGGGCTCCGCTCGCACTCCCGCGCGGGGACGCGGCGCTCCGGCTCCGCGGCTCGGTCGTGCGGGACCCGGTCCGCCGGCTCCCGCGCCGGCCGTTCGAGCAGGCGCTCGCCCGGCGGGCCGAACCCGACCTTCCGGTAGAGGTCGTGCGCGTCCAGCGTGTGCAGCAGCCAGCGCCGGTCCGCGAACGGTCCTCCGTCCACGGCTTCCCTGACGAGCTCCAGGCCGAGCCCCCGCCCCCGCAGCTCCGGCAGGACGTACACGTCGGCGAGGTAGGCGAACGCCGCTCCGTCGGACACCGTGCGCGCGAAGCCGACCTGCCGGCCGTCGCGGTAGAGCCCGACGAGCCGCGAGGCGTCGCGCACGAGGCGCTCCACGTCCGCCCGCGACCGTCCGCGCGCCCAGTAGCTCTCGGTCGAGAGGAAGCGGTGAACCTCGTCCAGGTCCACGCGCGCGGGGTCCTCGTCCAGCTCGAATCCCGCGGGCAGCCGCGCCGTGCGTGCAGCGGTCGGAGCCAGCCGGTCGCCCGCAGCACCGGCTGCGAGCCGGTCGTCCGCAGCACCGGCCGGGAACCGGTCGCCGGAAGTCGCCGCGGAGAGCGGGTCGCCGGCAGCTCCGGCCGTGACACGGTCGCCGGCGGCTCCCCGCGACGGTTCCGGGCTCGCGCCGGCGCCGGAAGACGCCGCCGCACGGACCGGAGCCGAGCGGCCGCGCGCCAGCCGCTCCTCCAGCCCGGCGCGCACGGCCGGCCACTCGTCGGCCAGGATGCTGTAGTAGACCGTGTCGCGTCGGCGTCCGCCCGCGGCGTGCATGTGGCTCCGCAGGATCCCCTCCTCGCGCGCGCCGAGCCGAAGGATCGCCCGTCGCGAACGCTCGTTCAGCGCGTCGGTCTTGAGCTCGACGCGCACGCAGCCGAGCCGCTCGAAGGCGTGGCCGAGCATCAGCAGCTTGGCCTCCGTGTTGAGGGCCGTGTGCTGCCAGGGCGAGGCGAGCCAGGTCCAGCCGATCTCGACGCGGGCGTGGGACGGGTCCGCGTTGGCGAAGCGCGTGCTCCCCACGACCCGCCCCGACCGGCGCTCGACCGTCGCGAACGGGAGCGCCGTTCCCCGCTCCGCCTCCTCGAGCGCGGTCCCCACGTACGACGCCATCGCCCCTCGCGTCAGCACGCTCGAGACCGTCCAGCGCCAGAGCTCCGGGTCCAGTCCGACCTCGCAGAGCGCGTCCAGGTGGTCGAGGGACAGAGGCTCGAGACGCACGTGCGCGCCCTCGAGCACGATGGGTGAGAGCCAGCCGCTCACGTGCGCGCCGCGGCTCCGGAACCTGCTCGCGAGCGCCGGGATCGAGGGCCGGGACCCCTCGGGCCGGCGTCCGTCCCGGCGCCGGACGGAGCCGTGTCGCTGTCGGCGGTGTCGGCATCGATTCCGTCCGCCGGGCCCGCCGACCGGGCTCGCTGCCGCCGGGGAGGCATCGCGACCGGACCCCGGCTCACGTGCGGGTCCCCCTCGATCCAGAGCCGGTACGGCAGGTCGGCGGCGAGGCGGATCCCGACCCGGGGGCCGCGGCCGACGACCCGCTCGGGCACGCACTCCCCTTCGCGAATCGTGAGCGGCCCCTGCGTCAGATCGGCGCGGTTCTGCGCCGGCCCGATGCCCAGAGCGCTGGCCAGCTTCCCCGGACCGTTCGCGAGCTCGCGGTCGGGGCGGCCGCCGCGCCGGCGGCGCATCAGCGGCAGCCCCTCGAGCGGCTCCAGCGCGCGCACCAGCACCGCCGAGGGAAGTCCCTCCGGGCGGGTGACCGCGTTGAAGCACCAGTGCATGCCGTAGACGAAGTACACGTAGGCGTGCCCCGGCGGGCCGTACAGCGGACCGGTCCGGGCGGTGAGCCCCGCCGCCGCGTGGCACGCCGCGTCCTCCTCGCCCACGTACGCCTCCACCTCGACGATGCGTCCCGCCGCCCGGCCATCCGGCGTGTCGTGGGCGAGGACCGCGCCCAGGAGGTCACGCGCCACCGCCAGCGTGTCCCTGGCGAAGAAATCCCGCGGCAGCGGCCTCATCCGGCTCCGGCGGCGGCGAGCTCGCGCGCGCGGACCAGCAGGCGATCCCGGTCGTTGAGCGCCGGGGTCTCCACGACCTCGCGCAGCAGCTCCTCCAGGATCTCGCGGAAGCGCGGTCCCGGCTGCAGGCCCAGCGCGATGAGGTCGTCCCCGCCGACCGCGAGATCGGCGATCCGGAGCGCGCCCGCCTCGCGCATCACGCGCCGGGCGCGCCGGTACAGCGCCCTCAGCTCGCGCGCGGGCCACGGCTTCGCGCGGTTGCCGCGCCAGTCCGCGAAGTGCAGGGCGAAGAGCGCGCGCACGTGCTCCGCCCCCACGCGCTGGATCCAGCGCCGGACAGCCGCGTCGCCGGCCTCGATCGGAAAGAGGTCCATGTGGACCCGCACGAGGTGCTCCAGGCGCTCGATCTCCCGGCGCGGAAAGCGCAGCCGCTCGAGCACCCCGCGCGCGAGACCGGCCCCGATCTCGTCGTGGCCGCGGAAGACCCAGTCGCCGCGCGCCTCGTCCCACGTCTTCGCGGCCGGCTTCCCCAGATCGTGGAGGAGGGCGAGGACGCGGATGTCCCGGCGCTTCCGCGCCACCGCGTCCACCACCAGCAGGGTGTGGGTCGCCACGTCGTCCGCGTGCCAGCGGTTCTGCTCCACGCCGAAGCAGGCGTCGAGCTCGGGCAGGACGTGGGCGAGGGCGCCCGTGTCGCGCAGCAGCCGGAAGGCGGCTGACGGCCGCTCGGCCCCCTCCAGCGTCCGGAGCAGCTCGTCGCGCACACGCTCACCGGAGAGCTGCGCCGTCCCGGCCGCCCGCTCGGCCATCGCGGAGCGGACGTCCGGGAGGACCTCCAGGTCGAACCGCGCCGCGAAGCGCGCGGCGCGCAGAATCCGCAGGTAGTCCTCGGCGAACCGCGCCCGCGGGTCTCCGACGGCGCGGAGGACGCGTGCGTGCAGGTCCTCGAGCCCGCCGAAGGGGTCCACGACCGCGCCCGTCTCGGGGTCCCACGCCAGCGCGTTGATCGTGAAATCGCGGCGCTCCAGGTCCTCGGCCAGGCTGCGCGAGAAGCGGACGCGCGCGTGCCGCCCGAACGTCTCGACGTCGGCGCGGAACGTCGTGACCTCGATGACGAGTCCCTCCTCGTGGACGGCGACCGTGCCGTGCTCGACCCCGATCGGCACGGTCCGCGCGAAGAGCGCCTGGACCTCGCCGGGGGTCGCGGCGGTCGCCACGTCCCAGTTGGGTGCCGGCTCCTCCCCGTGCCCGTGCGCTCGGCGGACGGCGGCGACCGGCGCGGATGCGTCCCCGAGCAGGAAGTCCCGGACGGCGCCCCCCACGACCCAGGCCTCGTGACCGGCGGCACGGAGTCTGCTCACCACGCGAATCACCGCCTCGGGCGCCGCGATCCTGGCGACCCTCGCGACCGGCAGCGACGCGGTGCCGGACCCCTCCATCGACGTGCGTAGATTCATACCAGTCTTATATTTGCGAGACCGATCGACAAAACTCAATCCGAAGCGGCGCGACCGCTCGGCCGGCGATCACGGCGCGAAGCCTCCGGGCTCCCAGCCGTGGACAAATGCCTCGCCCGAGGGGCTTCCCGGGACCCCCGATTGCCCTAAGCCCTTGACACGCTTGAATCTCTGTGCTACCGTACCCGCATCCCGGCGCCTGCCAGAGGCCGAGAGCGCGAGCGCCCGTCACGGGCCGGCGTCCTCGGCTCGCCCCTGAGGCGAACCGCCCGACGCCGCGCCCCGCGCGCCCGCTCCCTCTTTCAAGCGATCCAGATCCGGCCGAGACACCCCTTCGAGGCCCGAGCTCCACACCCCGGTCCGACCCCGTCACGAGGGTGACCCCCCGCTAGACCGCTCCCGATCCGCGCACCCGGCGGATCGTCCCGAGAACCTCCTGGAGGAAACGCAGTTGGACATCGCGGAACTCAAGTCCAAGTCCATGCCCGAGCTGCACACGCTCGCCGAACAGCTCTCGATCCAGAACTTCAGCGGCATGCGGAAGCAGGACCTGATCTTCAAGATCGAGCAGAACCTGCTCGACGG
>DATBJZ010000152.1:0-12260 GCA_036556125.1 Gemmatimonadota bacterium
CTAATCCGAGCTTCTCACCGGATGGCGAGTGGATAGTGTTCCAAGCGACGTCCCGCTCCAGCCCCGACCTCTACGTCGTCCGCAGCGACGGAACCGGTCTGCGCAACGTAACGGAGCGGCACGGCAACGGGTGGGGACCGCCAGCCTGGTCGCCGGATGGCGCGTTGATCGCCGCGTCGGTCGACGCGTTCGACATCGTGCTGCTGGACGTGAACACAGGCGAGATCCTCAGCCGCGTCACGAACTTCGTGTCGCCCGTCGCGCAGACGGTGGCGTTCACGCCCGACGGTCAGTTCCTGATCGTCTCGTCCGTCCCGCCGCCTGGAGCGGGAGATCGGAACCAGGAAGATCTGTGGGAGGTCCGGCTGGCGGACGGCTTCGTCCGGCGTATCACGGACACACCGCAGGACGAGAGCTTCATCGATCTCAGTCCTGAAGGACGATGGATCGCCGTGACGACGCGGCCCGATGCGGCCGTGGATCACGACGAGGTCTTCGTGATCGACCGGTTCACGGCTGAGAGAACGCGTGTGACTTTCAGCCGCTTCGTGCAGGGGGCGCCGGCTCGTCAAGATGGCGCGCACGGCCCAAGCTGGTCGCCCGGTGGCTGTCACCTAGTCTATCAGTCGAGCCCCGAGGCACGGGTAGTCGACGGCAAGCTCTTCATCCAGCGCATCGACCGCGTCGAGCCGCGGCAACTCACGGCGATCGCCGCGGCGTTCCAGCCCGACTGGAGCCCACGCTGACACCTGTCGGGCGGCGTCCTACGTAACCGTGAACGTCCAGTAGACGCGCCGAATCACGTCGTTGCGGCCAGGTGGAAGGTAGGCGACCTGCGCTCGGTGAAGTCCACGCCCCGGATTCGCTAGCGTCGCGCGACAGATGCCCGTCTCCTCAGGGATCACACTCCCACACTCCAGCTCGGGCTCCAGGGGGCTACCGCCCGTGGCAGTGCTTGTACTTCTTCCCGCTCCCGCAGGGGCAGGGGTCGTTACGGCCCGGCGCCTTCTCCACGGACACCGGCCGTTTCGGTCCGGGTGCGGGCGCTCCCCCGAAGGGTGAGGCGGCCGCGGCGCCGCCGGCGGCGCGGGATGCTCCGGCGCCGAGGGCGGCGGCGCGGGAGTCCGGACCGGACAGGATCTGCTCGCCGGGCGGGCCGAAGGGCGAGACGCCGGCCGTCGCGACCTGGACCGGCGCCCGCCGCACCGCCGCGGCCGCTCGCCCGCCGTCGGTCGGAGCCGGCCCCTCCACGATCTGCGCCTTGAACAGAAGCGACGCGATCGTGGTCTCCAGCTCGCCCATCAGCGTCGCGAACATCTCGTAGGCTTCCTTCTTGTACTCGATGAGCGGGTCCTTCTGGCCCCAGGCCCGGTAGTTGATGCCGGTCTTGAGGTGGTCGAGCTCGAAGAGGTGCTCCTTCCACCGCTCGTCGATCACGCCGAGCATCACCCGCTGGAGGAGGAGCGGCGCGCGCTCGGGGCCCCACGACTCGATGCGCGCGTGGAGCGCGGGCTTGAGCCGTTCGAGCAGGACCTCCGCGACCTCGTCCGCCCGCCGCCCCTCCCCCGTCTCCGGCAGGTCGTCGATCGGCAGTAGGAACGTGCGCAGGACCTCGTCGCGCAGCGTCTCGAGCTCCTCGGCCCCGGCGACGTCGCCCGCCACGTGCGACTCGACCAGGCGCCCCGCCGCCTTCTCGACCATCTCCCACGCGATCCCCTCCAGGTCGTCGGCCTCGAGCACCGCCAGCCGCAGGTCGTAGATGACCGTGCGCTGCTGGTTCATCACGTCGTCGTACTCGAGGAGACGCTTCCGGACCTCGAAGTTCTGCAGTTCCACCTTCTTCTGCGCCCGCTCGATCGAGCGCGTGACGAGCGGGTGGGTGATGACCTCCCCCTCCTCGGCGCCGAGGCGGTCCATGATCCCGGCGATGCGCTCGGATCCGAAGAGGCGCATCAGGTCGTCCTCGAGCGAGAGGAAGATCAGGCTCGACCCGGGGTCGCCCTGCCGGCCCGCGCGGCCGCGCAGCTGCCGGTCGATGCGCCGCGCCTCGTGGCGCTCGGTGCCGATGATGTGGAGCCCGCACGGCATCCGCTCCTCGCAGTCCTTGACCGTCCAGCCCTCCGGCAGGTTGTCGCCGACGCCGACGTCGGGATCCCGGTCGGGGTCGTGCCACACCGCGCAGGTCGTGCAGCGCACGACGCCGGGCCCCAGCTTGATGTCGGTCCCCCGCCCGGCCATGTTCGTCGCGATCGTGACCGCGCCGGGCTGCCCCGCCCGCGCGACGATCTCCGCCTCCTGCTGGTGGTACTTGGCGTTCAGCACGTGGTGGCGGATTCCCCGCCGCTTGAGCATCCGGCTCAGCGTCTCCGAGACCTCGACCGACACGGTGCCCACCAGCACCGGCCGGCCCGCCTCGTGCTTCTCGACGATCTCGTCAATCACGGCGTTGTACTTCTCGCGCCGCGTGCGGTAGACGACGTCGTCGAAGTCCACGCGCCGCACCGGACGGTTCGTCGGGATCACCGAGACGATCATCTTGTAGATCTTGTCGAACTCGGTCTCCTCGGTCTCGGCGGTGCCGGTCATCCCCGCCAGCTTGCCGTACATCCGGAAGTAGTTCTGGAGCGTGATCGTGGCGAGCGTCTGCGTCTCGCCCTCGACCTTGACGCCCTCCTTGGCCTCCACCGCCTGGTGCAGCCCGTCGGACCAGCGGCGTCCCGGCATCAGGCGTCCCGTGAACTCGTCCACGATCAGCACCTTGCCGTCCTGGACGACGTACTCGACGTCCTTCTCGAAGAGCACGTAGGCCTTGAGAAGCTGGTGGATCGAGTGGATGCGCTCGCTCCGCTCGGCGTACTGCCGCTCGAGCTCCATCCGGCGCCGCGCCTTCTCCTGGTCGTCGAGGACGGGATCCACGTCGATCGCGTGGAGCCCCTCCGAGAGGTCCGGGACGACGAAGAGGTTCGGGTCCGAGGGCGACAGCAGCTCCAGGCCCTTGTCGGTGAGGTGGACGTTGTGGCCCTTCTCGTCCATCGCGAAGAAGAGGTCGTCCTCGAGCTCGTGGAGCCGCTTCTCGCGCATGTAGTCGGCCTCCACCTTCTGGATGAGCCGCTTCACGCCGGTCTCGTTGAGGACCTTCATCAGCCGCCGGTTCTTGGGCATTCCCCGGGAGGCCTGGAACAGCCGGATGCCCGCCTCGTAGCGGTCCTCCCCGCCGCCGTCGCCCTTCCCGCGGCCGGCGCCGTCGCCGGCGCCGCCGCGCCCGTCGCCCTTCGCCTGCCGGCGGGCGTCGGCGCGCGACCGGGCCGGCTCGGAGGCCTCCTCCTCCCCGCCGGCCTCGTCCTCCTCGATCTCCTCCTCGTCGGCGGCAGGGCCGGCGCCGTTCTCGCCGAGCAGCCGCTCGGCCTCGGCCACGAGCCCGTTCACCGCGCGGGTCTGAGCCCGCACCAGCTCCTCGACGCGCGGCTTCAGGCGGTCGTACTCGCCGGTGGACCCGGTCGCCGGCCCGGAGATGATGAGCGGCGTCCGGGCCTCGTCGATGAGCACGGAGTCCACCTCGTCCACGATCGCGTAGGCGTGGCCGCGCTGGACGCGGTGCTCGAGCGCCAGCGCCATGTTGTCGCGCAGGTAGTCGAACCCGAATTCGTTGTTCGTGCCGTAGGTGATGTCCTTCGCGTATTCCTCGCGTCGCCGCGGGGGCGGCAGGTCGTGCTGGATTACGCCGACCGTGAGCCCCAGGAACTCGTAGATCGGGCTCATCCACTCGGCATCGCGCCGGGCCAGGTAGTCGTTCACCGTGACCAGGTGGACGCCGTTGCCCGTCAGCGCGTTCAGGTAGACGGGCAGCACGGCGACGAGCGTCTTCCCCTCGCCGGTCGCCATCTCCGCGATGCGCCCCTGGTGGAGGACGACGCCGCCGATGAGCTGGACGTCGTAGGGGATCATCTCCCACGTGAGCGGGTGCCCCGTCACCGTGAACACCTTGCCCACGTTCCGCCGGCACGCCTCGCGCACCACGGCGAAGGCCTCGGGCAGGAGGTCGTCGAGCGTCTCGCCCTCCGCCACCCGCGACCGGAACTCGGCGGTCTTGGCGCGGAGCTCCTCGTCGGAGAGGCCGGTGAGCGGCTCGCCGTGGCGGTGGATCTCGTCGACGAGGGGCTGGAGGCGCTTGCGCTCGCGCTCGTGGCGCGCGCCGACGAAGAGACGGATCAGACCCTTGAGCATCGTGCGTCAGGAGGTGCGGTTCAGCGACGGCCGGCCGGGTCGCCGCCCGGCGCGGGACCCGGCTTCGGGCCGCAGGTTGCGGCCGAGCCTCCCAATTTACCTGCGCGGCCGCCGCCGTTCAAAACCGCGGACCCGGCTGCGGGAGCTCGAGCACGCGCCAGAGGTACCAGCTCGCGACGGACCGCCACGGTCGCCACCGCTCGCCGCGCCGGAGCACCTCCGCGGGCGCCGGCAGCCGGCCGCGCGTGAACGCCCGTGCGAATCCCTTTCGCACGCCGTAGTCCGTGACGGGGAGCACGTCGGGGCGGCCCAGGCAGAACACCAGCAGCATCTCGACCGTCCAGCGGCCGATCCCGCGCACGACCGTCAGTTGCTCGACGATCTCCTCGTCGTCCATCGCGTGGAGCCTCCGCAGGTCGGGCAGCTCGCCGGAGGCGGCGCGCGTCGCCAGGTCGAGCAGCGACGCGGTCTTCGCCGCCGAGAGCCCGGCGGCGCGGAGCGCGGCGGGGCCGGCCGCGAGAACGCCCGCCGGAGTGAGCGGACCGGGACCCGCCGCCGCCTTCACGCGGGCCAGGATGGGCGCGGCCGCGCGCGCGGTGAGCTGCTGGTGCGCGATCGCCCGCGCGAGGAAGGCGAACGGGATGAGGGGAGACCGCCGCAGCGAGAACGCGCCCACGCGCTCGATCACCCGGCCGAGCGCGGGATCGCCGCGGCGCAGCGCCTCGACCCCTTCCGCGGGACCGCGGAGGTAGAGCGAGGCGGACGCGCGGATCGCGCCCGGGGGGGCGGGTGCGGCCGGGCCGCGCGGACCCGGCGCGGGGACGCGCGCCCGTGTCACGCGCGGTAGAGGCCGCGCTCGAGGATGTACGCGCGGACGGCCTCGGGCACGAGGTAGCGGATCGAGGCGCCGCGCGCGACGCGGGCGCGGACGTCGGTCGCCGAGACGTCCAGCCGGGGCACGTCCACCCGCAGGACGTCCGGCGGAAGCTCGGACCCGCGGCCTTCCCTGCCGGGGCGGTCCACGACGGCGAGCCGCGCCAGCCGCCGCACGTCGTGCGCGCGCCGCCAGCGATCGAGCGTGGCGTACGCGTCGGAGCCCATCGCGAGGAACAGGGTCGTGGCGGGCTCGCGGCGGGCGAGCTCCTCCAGCGTCTCCGCCGTCCAGCTCGTGCCGCCGCGGTCGAGCTCGATGGGTTCGGGCACGAGCGCGGGATTGTCCGCGACGGCCAGCCGCAGCATGGCCAGGCGGTCGGCCCCGGACGCCCGCGGCCCCTCGGGCTTCAGCGGCTGCCGCGCCGCGGGGACCAGGAGGACGCGCTCGGCGGCGGTCGCCTCGCGGATGCGCTCGGCCACGATCAGGTGCGCGACGTGGACGGGGTCGAAGGACCCGCCGAGCACCGCGACCCCGCGCACGTGCGGCAGGCGGCCGGCCGGGTCGGCGCCCGCGTGCGCCCCCTCAGCGCGGCGCGTCGGCCTGGAGCGAGACGTCCGGGGGTCCGGCGGCCTGCCGCACCTCGGTCGCCTCGGGCGACTCGGGGAACTGCTCGAGGAGGGTCTCGCGCGCCGCGGCGGCCTCCGCGGTCTTCCCCTGCGCCTCGAACGCGCGCAGGAGGAGGAGGTACGCCGGCGCCACCCACTTCGACTGCGGGTACTCCTCGATCAGCGAACGCGCGTAGATCTCCGTCGCCTCCCAGAGCTCCTGCCGCGCGTAGAACCGCGTGTTCATGTACTCCTTCTCGGCGAGACGCTCGCGCAGCGCGGCGACCCGCGCGTCCGCGTCCGAGGCGTGCTCCGAGCCGGGATACTGGCGGACGAGATCGGTGTACGAGGAGATCGCGCGCCGGGTGTCGGACTGGTCCAGCGGCGGCTCGAGGGACTGCGCCTCGTACGAGCGTCCCGCCCAGTACAGGGCGTCGTCGGCGAGGCTGTCGGCCGGGTAGTCGGTCTGGAACCGCTCGAAGTCCTGCGCGGCCGTCGGGTACTCCTCGACCTCGTAGTTCGCGAGACCCAGCAGGTAGCGCGCCTCCACGACGTGCCCGTCCTCGGGGTAGTTGAGGACCAGGCGGTTCAGGTACGTGATCGCGTCGTGGAAGTCGCCGCGCCCGAACGCCTCGCGTCCGCGCTCGTACTCCTCGGCCGCCGGCAGGACCTCGTTCGTGGGGGCCGAGGCGCAGGCCAGGAGCGCGGCCAGGCCGGCCGCGGCGGCGAGAGCCGCGGCCGCGCGGGGCCGGCGGATCACGGGAGCTCCGCCTCCCCCCGCTCCTCCTCCACGACGTCGTCCGCGCCGCCGACGCCGCCGAACCGGATGTCGAGCAGGCGCCGCTCCGCCTCCCCGTAGAGACGGCTCGACGAGGAGGGCGAGAGCTCGAGGACCCGGAGGAAGGCGTCCTCGGCTGCGGCCGGCTGACCCGTGCGGTAGCGCACCTCCCCGAGCAGATACCACGCGTCGTCGAGCCGCGTCTCGGGCTGCCCCGACTGCAGGACCAGCTCCAGGTGCTCGAGCGTCTCCGGATACCGGTGCTCGAGGAAGCTCGCCTGCGCGGCGCGGAACGCCGCCTCCCCGAGATGGTAGCGCGCCTCGCGGCTCATCCCCGCCTCGCCGGCGTGCGCGGCCCACGCCCGGTGGTACCGGACCGCCTGGCGCCAGCGCCCGAGACGCTCGAGCGCGATCGCGAGGCGGTAGTCGGCCTCGGGCTCGAGACCCGGCGCGGCCGCGCGCGCGAGCAGGTAGTGCTGCACCGCCAGGTCGTCCTCCAGCCGCTCGAAGTGCCAGTCGCCCATCGCGTACCAGAAGGGCCCCACGTTCTGCGCCGGGTTCGCCTCGCGCGCGGCCTCGACCGCCTGCACGGCGTGGAAGGGATCGCCGTCCTGGAACCAGCGCGCCGCCACGAGCAGATAGGCGAGCGAGACCTCCTCGCCGCGGCCGCCGTCGCGCGCGAGGAGGGCGTCCAGCTCCTGCCGGGCGTCGGCGAAGCTCTTCGCGTCGAGGTCCAGGCGCCCGAGCTTCCACAGCAGCCCCTCCGACGGCCGGCCGTCCCGAAGGGCGACGCGGAACTCCGCGCGCGCGTCCTGGACGCGGCCCTCCTCGAGGAAGCGGCTCCCCTTGACGTCGTGATCGGCGACGGCGGCCCCACAGCCGGCGGCGACCAGCGCCGCCGCGAACGCCGCGTCAGACGCTCGCAAGGTAGACCTCCACCAGCGGATCGCCGGGCGCGAGGTCGCGGCACTCCCGCCACACGGCGCGCGCACGGTCGCGGTCGCCCCGCTGCAGGTGGACCAGACCCAGGCCGAGCCGCGCCTGGACGCTCTGCGGCGTGGCGGCCAGCACCTTGCCGAACTCCGAGGCGGCCAGCGTCGTGCTCCCTCCGTCGAGATGGGCCCGCGCGAGGCGCAGCCGCACGTCGTGGAACGACGGGGCGAGCGCCAGCGCGCGCGCGTACTCGCGCACCGCCTCGGCGAGCAGGCCGGAGCCGCGGTAGACGTCGCCGAGCTCCGCGTGCAGCGCGGCCAGCCGGTGGCGCGCCGCGCGCGGCAGCCCGCCGGCGCGGCCGCGCTCGCTCTCCGCGGCGCGCACGAAGTGCGCGCGCGCCTCGTCGAGCCTCCCCAGGTCGTTGAGGACGAGGCCGCGGTTCAGGTGCGCCTCGGCGAAGGCGGGGTTCAGCGCGATCGCCGCGCCGAGCTGCTCCAGCGCCTCCTCGGACCGGCCGGCGTGGTGCAGGGCCAGGCCCAGCCAGTGCCGGACGTCGGCGTAGCGCGGGAACCGGTCGGCGGCTTCCGTGAGAGACCCCACGGCCTCCGCCCAGTTCCCGCGGGCCAGCGCGGCCCGCCCGCGGTCGATCAGACCGCGGCCGTCGCGCACGCGGGGTCCTCCCGGCGGCCCGTGCGGAGGCGGTGGAGGTCGGCCTCGACCATCATCCGGACGAGGTCCTCGAACGAGGTGGTCGGCCGCCACCCCAGCTCGGCCGCCGCCCGCGCGGCGTCGGCGCGCAGGTGGTCCACCTCGGCCGGGCGCTCGAGCCCTGGGTCGTGGCGCACGTGGTCCTGCCACTCGAGCCCCACGTGCGCGAACGCGATCTCGACCAGGTCGCGCACGCTGTGGCTCACGCCGGTGCCGATCACGAAGTCCTCGGGCTCGTCGCGCTGGACCATCCGCCACATCGCGTCCACGTAGTCGCCCGCGAAGCCCCAGTCGCGCTCGGCCTGCAGGTTGCCGAGCTCGAGGCCGTGGGCCAGCCCGAGCCGGATCCGCGCCACGCCGTCCGAGACGCGCCGGGTCACGAATTCCAGGCCGCGACGCGGCGACTCGTGGTTGAACAGGATGCCCGACACAGCGTGGAGCCCGTAGCTCTCGCGGTAGTTCACCGTGATGAAGTGGCCGTACACCTTGGCGACGCCGTACGGGCTGCGCGGGTAGAACGGCGTGCGCTCGTTCTGCGGCGTCTCGCGCACGCGTCCGAACATCTCGCTGGACGACGCCTGGTAGAACCGGATCGCCGGGTCCACGAGGCGGACCGCCTCCAGCATCCGCGTCACGCCCAGCGCCGTGAACTGCCCGGTCAGGACCGGCTGCCGCCAGGAGGTGGGGACGAAGGACTGCGCGGCGAGGTTGTAGACCTCCTGCGGCCGCGCGTCGCGCAGCGCCCCCACGATCGAGAGCTGGTCCAGCAGGTCGCACTGGTGGAAGACGATGCGGTCGCGGACGTGGGCGATCCGCTCGAACCGCTCGGTGGAGGCGCGGCGCACGCCGCCGTGGACCTCGTACCCCTTCGCGAGCAGCAGCTCGGCGAGGTACGACCCGTCCTGGCCGGTGATCCCCGTGATGAAGGCGCGTTTCACGCGCACCATTCTACCGCGCCGGGACGAGCGCGCGGAAGGGAGGGGGCCGGCGACGGCAGGAACGACGCGAGCGGTGTGCGAGCCGAGGCCGGAGCGGCCGCGGTGCTCGCGGCGGAGCGGTGTGGGCGTTGTGCAGGAGGCGGCCGGGTGGGCGCGGACCGCGCGTCACGCGCCGGCGGCGCGGGATGCCGGGCTGCCGGCGGCGTCCGGGTCTCCGCACGCGAGCAGGTGGTCCTGCGAGTCGAGGAGAGCCCGGCGCCGACGCGGGGCTGAACGCGCCAGGCTGGACGGGGCGGGAGGCGCTACGCGCCCGCCGATCCCGCCGTGGCGTGCACCGGCTCGCGCAGCTCGCCCGCCTGCTGCAGCTCCCGGAAGTAGGCGATCGTCCGGCGGAGACCTTCCTCGAGCGCGATGCGCGGCTCCCACCCCAGCCGCTCGCGCGCGAGCCGGATGTCCGGCCGCCGCACCTTGGGGTCGTCCTCGGGCAGCGGCTCGTGCCGGACGGGGCTGGCGCTGCCGGTGAGCTTCAGCACGAGGTCGGCGAGGTCGAGCACGCGCAGCTCGGTCGGATTGCCGACGTTCACCGGCCCCACCAGGTCGGAGCGCCACAGCCGGAACAGCCCCTCGACCTCGTCGTCCACGTAGCAGAAGCTCCGCGTCTGCGATCCGTCCCCGAAGACCGTGAGCGGATCGCCGGCGAGCGCCTGGCGGATGAACGTCGAGACCACGCGGCCGTCCCACGGTCGCATCGCGGGACCGTAGGTGTTGAAGATGCGGACGATCCGCACGTCGAGGCCGTGGTGGCGGTGGTACGCCATCGTCAGCGCCTCGGCGAAGCGCTTCGCCTCGTCGTACACGCCGCGCGGTCCGATCGGGTTCACGTGCCCCCAGTAGTCCTCGGTCTGGGGGTGCACCTCCGGGTCGCCGTAGACCTCCGAGGTGGACGCGAGGAAGTAGCGGGCGCCCTTGGCGCGCGCCACCCCCAGCGTGTTGAGCGTGCCGAGCGAGCCGACCTTCATCGTCTGGATCGGCAGCTTCAGGTAGTCGATCGGGCTCGCGGGCGAGGCGAAGTGCAGCACGCCGTCGAGCCCGCCGGGCACCCGGAGCTCGCGCGAGACGTCGTGCTCGAGCACGTCGAAGCGGGGCTCGGCCGCCAGCCGGTCGAGGTTGCGGCGGCTGCCGGTGACGAGGTTGTCCACGCCGAGAACGTCGTAGCCCTCGGCGAGGAACCGCGCCGCGAGGTGGGAGCCGAGGAACCCCGCGGCCCCGGTGAGGAGGACCCTAGGCACGCGCCGCCGCCCCCACCGCCGCCCCACGCCCGTTCGGCCGCCCGTCCGTGCGCGCGGCGGCGGCCGGCTCCGGCTGCCGCGCCGCGGCATCCAGCGGGCGCACCGCGGGACGTCCGATCGAGACGTACGTGAACCCGAGCTCCGCCATCTTCCCCGGCGGGAAGATGTTCCGGCCGTCGAAGACGACCGGCCTCCGGAGCGAGGCCTTGATGCGCGCGAAGTCCGGGTAGCGGAACTCGTGCCACTCGGTGACCACGAGCAGCGCGTCCGCGTCGCGCAGCGCGTCGTACATCCCCGCCGACAGCTCCACCCGGCCGGGGAGCAGCGCGCGCGCGACCTCCCGCGCCTCGGGGTCGAAGGCGGTCACCGCCGCGCCCGCCTCGAGCAGCTCCTCGATCACGACGAGCGACGGCGCCTCGCGCATGTCGTCGGTCTGCGGCTTGAACGCGAGCCCCCACACCGCGAAGCGCAGCCCGGAGAGGTCGTCGCCGAACTCGGCGCGCACCTTCTCGACCAGGCGCCGCTTCTGCCGCTCGTTGACGTGGTGCACCGCGTCGAGCATCCGGGTGTCGTAGCCGAGCCCCGCCCCGAGCTGCTGCAGCGCCCGCACGTCCTTGGGGAAGCACGACCCGCCGTACCCGAGCCCGGGGAAGAGGAACGAGGGGCCCAGCCGCGCGTCCGTGCCGACGCCCTGGCGGACCTTGTCGACGTCCGCGCCGACCAGGTCGCAGACGTTCGCGATCTCGTTCATCAGCGTGATCCGCGCCGCGAGCATCGCGTTCGCGGCGTACTTGGTCATCTCGGCCGAGCGCAGGTCCATCGTCAGGATCGGCTTGCCGGTGCGGACGAACGGAGCGTAGAGCTCCTCCAGGACGCGGAGCGCACGGGGATCGTCGGAGCCCAGCACGACGCGGTCCGGCTTCATGAAGTCGTCGATCGCCGCGCCCTCCTTGAGGAACTCGGGGTTCGAGACGATCGCGCAGCGGTGGCCGCAGGTCTCCTCGAGGATCCGCGCCACGCGGCCCCCGGTCCCGACGGGCACCGTGCTCTTGTTCACCACGACCTTCGGGCCGTTCGCGTGACGGCCGATCTCGCGCGCCACGGCCTCGACGTGGCGCAGGTCGGCCGAGCCGTCCTCGCCGGGCGGGGTCCCCACCGCGATGAACAGGATCTCGGACTCGCGCACGGTCGCGCCGATGTCGGTCGTGAAGGCGATCCGGCCCTCCGCCGCGTTGCGCGCGATCAGGTCCTCGAGCCCGGGCTCGTAGATCGGCACCTCGCCGTTCCGCAGACGGGCCACCTTGCGCTCGTCCACGTCGCAGCAGAGGACGCGGTTCCCCATCTCCGCGAAGCAGGTCCCGGCCACGAGGCCGACGTAGCCGGTTCCGATCACGCCGAGATTCATGCGGGCTCCCTGGTGGACGCGGCGCGGGGATCTCCCATCCCGGGCTCCCCCCCGCCGCGGATTCGTTCGAGCAGGCCGGTCGTGCTGGCGCCGGCCTCGAGCGGCAGCAGCTCCACCCGGCCGCCCCACGAGGCGACCAGGTCCGCGCCGACGACCCCGTCGAGCGCGTAGTCGGCGCCCTTCGTGAGCACGTCCGGACGCAGCCGCCGGATCAGCTCGAGGGGCGTGGAGCCGCCGAACGCGACGAGGTAGTCCACGCTCGCGAGGGCCCCGAGGATCGCGGCCCGCTCCGCGAGCCGCAGGATCGGGCGGTCCGGCCCCTTGAGCGCGCGGACCGACGCGTCGTCGTTCAGCCCCACGACGAGGCAGTCGCCGAGGGCGCGCGACGCCTCGAGGTAGCGGACGTGGCCGGCGTGCAGCAGGTCGAAGCAGCCGTTCGTGAACACGATGCGGCGCCCGTCCCGGCGCAGCGCCTCGACGGCCCCGGCGACCTCGTCGAGGGTGCC
>DATBJZ010000153.1:0-9887 GCA_036556125.1 Gemmatimonadota bacterium
TGCTGCGCGAGCGGGCCGCGCAACGCGCCGCCGCGCGCGCGGACTCCGCCGCGGCGGCCGCGGACTCGGCGCGGGCCGCCGCCGGAGACACCGCGGCGGGCGCTCCGGAGACGGCCGCCCCCGCCGACACGCCCGCCGTCGCGGACACGCTCGCGGCGCTGCCGGACACGCTGCGTCAGCGGATCCTGGCGCGCACGCCGCTCTTCCCCGAGGACGTCGATCCCTGGACCCCCGTGGGGCTCGGCCCCCCGGATCGCGTGGTCGAGCGCGAGGAGCTCGACGGCTGGGCGGGCACCACGCTGGCCGACATCCTGCCGACCCTGCTGCCGCTCGCCGTCGACGACCAGGGCGGGCCGGGCTTCCACAACGATCTGCGCTTCCCCGACGGCGACGCTTCGGCGACGCGCATCCTCATCGACGGCCGGCCGCTGGAGAGCCCGCTCGGCCCGGCGGCGGACCTTCGCGGCGTGCCGCTCACCGCGATCGAGCGGATCGAGATCCGCCGGGGGCCCGCGCCGGTCACGGGCGGCGCGGAGGCCGGGACGGTCCACGTGATCACGCGCACGCACCTCGCGCCCCAGGCCAGCTCCGCGCTGCGCTTCGAGCTGGGGTCGTTCGACCGCGAGGGCTTCGGCGCCGTGCTCGGCCGCTGGCTGGGCTCCCGCGTGTCCGCCTTCGGCTCGCTGCACTTCGACGACCACACGACGTTCACCCGGGTGGCGGACGCCGCGCGGAGCCGGTTCTGGACCCGGCTCCGCGTCTATCCCGCGGGCGGCCACTTCGTCGAGGCGTCGCTGGGCACCTCCGGGGTGACGACCGACACGCGCCGCTCGACGCCCGCGGATCCCTCGCCCTTCGCCGGCGCCGAGGACCGCCACGAGCGCCGGCTCGGGGCGCTCTACCGCGGCGCGTTCGGCCCGGTCCGGGTCTCGCTGCGGGGGTGGTCGGACCGGTTCGAGGAGCGGGAGGGCTTCACGATCGAGGGCGCCGCACCGGTCACCGGCGCGTTCCGCCGACGGGGCGCGGCGGGGGGTGCGCGGTTCGGGATCCCGGGCGGGGAAGCCGAGGCCGGCGTGGAATGGCTCGAGGAGGAGGCGGACTCCGAGTCCGAGGTGTTCGCCGGGATCGAGGCCGGCGAGAAGCTCGAGCCGACCACCCGTCTCGCGGGCTCGGCGGGCGTCGAGGTGCGGGCCGGCCCGGTGGACGTGTCGGCGCGGGCGCGCCTCGAGCGGTTCGAGCTCGGCGCCGGGAGCGCGACCGAACCTGCCGCCGTGGCCGAGGCGCGCTGGCGGGCCCCCGCGGGCTTCGAGCCGTTCGTCCGGCTGGGACGTTCGACGCGCGCGCCGTCGCTGCTCGAGCGGGCGCTGATCGAGCGCGCGGGTCTCTTTCCGGCGGCCGTGGCGACCGCGCGCGAGGCGCGGGTCGGCTCGGCCTGGCGGCGCGGCGATCTCGCGGCGGAGATCGCCGTCTTCGAACGGACGAGCGAGGACGCGCCGTTCTGGACGCCGCCCACCGCGTGGCGCTCCGCGACCGACGGGACGACGCTCGCCGTCGCCGCCCCCTTCGAGGACCTGAACGTGCTGGACGTCCGGGCCCGCGGCGTGGTCGCGCGCGCCGAGGCGCCGCTCGCCTTCGGGGTGCGGGCGCAGGGCGCGGCGCAGCTGCAGTCGGTCGAGACCGGCGACGGCCGCGAGATGCCCTACGCCGCGTCGGCGTACGCCGTCGGCCGGCTCGACTGGCGCCGCCGCTTCTTCCCGAGCGGCAACCTCGAGGTGCGCGCGGCGCTCGACGGCCGCGTCACGGGCGCGCGCCCGACCGCCGACGGCGACGAGCTGCCGGCCCACGCCCTGACCGACGGCCTGCTGCGCGTCCGGCTCATCGGCTTCACGCTGGGCCTGTGGGCGACGAACGTCTTCGACCTCCGCTACCGGACCGAGGAGGGCCTGCCGCTGCCGGGCCGCGTCGTGGGATTCGAGGTGTTCTGGGAGTTCTGGAACTGAGTTGCGGGAGCTTGTCGCGCCGTCCGTGCGGCGGCAGATTGGGGGAGCCGCCGACCGCTCCCGCCGGCGCCCCCGCCATGGCCGTCCGAACCCGCGATCCGCGCCCGCTCCGTCACGGGCGCTTTTTCTTGCTCGCCGTCGTGCTCGCCTGCTCGGGAGCCGTCGGCGACGGGCCGCAGGCGGCGGGCGCCGGGGCCGACGACCAGCCCGCCCCGGTCGTGCGCGAGGGAATGACGCGCGCGGAGGTGCTCGACGCCTGGGGCACGCCGAACGTGCGCGTCCGCGAGGGCGCGGGGGAGCGCTGGAGCTACTGGTTCCGGGACGACCGGCAGCGCGTCGTCGCCCGCGCGTACGTGCTCTTCGACGACCGCGGCCTCGTGAGCGAGATCGTCCGCCGCGCCGCGCGGGGCGCGCCGCCGCCGCCGGCGCGCTCCGTCCCGGGCGCGGCCGTGTCCGCTCCGCCGAACCGATCCGCCGCCGACGAAAGGAGCCCCGCGTGATCCGTCTTCCGCTCGCGTCCGTCCTCCTGGTCGCCGCGCTCGCGTGCTCCGGGGGCGCCGCGCCCGACGAATCCGCCGACGGGGGGCCGGCGGAGGTGGCCGTGGACGTGGCGCAGGAGGCCCAGCGGATCCATCCGGGGATGACGAAGGAGGAGGTGGTCGGCATCCTCGGCGAGCCGCGGACCACCGTGGGCGAGGGGGAGGGCGAGCGGCTCACGTTCTGGACCTTCGACGACGCCCAGCGCGTCCGCTCGCGCGTGTACGTGACCTTCGACGGCGAGGGCAAGGTGGTGGACGTGGAGACGGTGGACCTGTGACCGGACGACCGGCGGGCGCCGTCCGACGCGGGGCCGCGGCCTGATCTCCCTCCGCCCCGGTCCGCGGGCGCTCCTCCTCCTGGAGGACGGCCGCGCCTTTCCGGGACGGTCCTTCGGAGCCGAGGGCGAGGTCTTCGGAGAGGCCGTCTTCAACACGGCGCTCTGCGGCTATCAGGAAGTCCTCACCGACCCGTCCTACGCGGGCCAGATCGTCGCCATGACCGTGCCGCACGTCGGGAACACCGGAATGGTGCCCGGCGACGGCGAGTCGGACCGCATCCAGGTCGCGGGCCTCGTGGTCCGCGAGGCGAGCTTCCGCGCCTCGAGCTGGCGCGCCCGCGCGAGCCTGCCGGACACGCTGCGGGAGCAGGGGATCGTCGCGATCGAGGGCGTGGACACGCGCGCGCTCACGCTGCACCTGCGGGAGCGCGGCGCGATGCGGGCCGGTCTCTCGACGCGCGAGCTGGATCCGGCCGCGCTCCTGCCGCACGTCCTGGCCTCCCCGGCGATGGCCGGGCAGGACCTCACGGGTCTCGTGACCTGCGCCTCGAGCCACGCCTGGAGCGGCGTGGAGTCGGGCTTCCCGGCGCCGACGGAGGCGCGCTCGGCGGTCCCCGACGCGGTCGCCGCGCCGGGGGCAGCCGCGGCTCCCGCTCAGGTCGTCACGGCCGGGGCGCCGGGCGGGGTCACGACGGGCGTTCCGGAGCCGACGGTCGTCGCGCGGCCTGCGGTGACGGAGCCGCCCGGCGGGCGCTACCGCGTCGCCGCGCTCGACTACGGTGCCAAGGCGAACATCTTCCGGATCCTCCACGAGCGGGGCTGCGACCTCGAGGTCGTCCGCTCCTCCGCCGGCGCCGGCGAGATCCTCGAGCGCGCCCCCGACGGGATCTTCCTCTCCAACGGCCCGGGCGACCCCGAGGCCGTGCGTCACGCGATCGCCGCGCTGCGCGACCTCCACCGTGCGGCTCCCGAGATCCCCGTCTTCGGGATCTGCCTGGGCCTCCAGCTCCTCGCGCTCGCGCACGGCGGCGACACGTTCAAGCTCCGGTTCGGCCACCGCGGCGTGAACCACCCGGTGCGGAACCGCGAGCGCGAGGCCGTCGAGATCACCTCGCAGAACCACGGGTTCGCGGTCCGCGGAGACGAGCGGCGGGTGGAGGGCGCGCCGGCCCTCGAGGTGACGCACGTCAACCTCAACGACGGCACGCTGGAGGGCTTCCGCCACCGCGAGGCCCCGGTCTTCGCCGTGCAGTACCACCCCGAGGCCGCGCCGGGGCCCCACGACTCCCGCTACCTGTTCGACGACTTCGTCGAGGCGCTGGCCCGGCGGCGGGATGGCCGCGGGGGCGGGGGAGCGCCCTGATGCCCCGGCGCACCGACGTCTCCACGGTCTGCCTGCTGGGCTCGGGGCCGATCGTGATCGGCCAGGGCGCGGAGTTCGACTACTCCGGCACGCAGGCCTGCCGCGCGCTCCGCGAGGAGGGCGTCTCGGTCGTGCTGGTTAACTCGAATCCCGCCACGATCATGACCGACCCGGAGACGGCGGACCGGGTCTACGTCGAGCCGCTCACGCCCGACGTGGTCGCGGCCGTGCTCGAAGCCGAGCGGCCGGACGCGCTCCTGCCGACCCTCGGCGGGCAGACGGCGCTGAACGTGGCGATGACGCTCCACGAGCGCGGCGTGCTGGACCGCCTCGGGGTGCGGATGATCGGGGCGCGCCCGGAGGCGATCCGCCTGGCCGAGGACCGCGAGGCGTTCGCGGCGCGGATGCGCGAGATCGGGCTCGCCGTCCCTCCCGGCGGCATCGCGCGCGCGCTCGAGGAGGGGAAGGCGGCGCTGGATCGCGTCGGGTTCCCGGCCATCCTGCGCCCGGCCTACACCCTCGGAGGCACCGGCGGGGGGATCGCGTGGAACGTGGAGGAGTTCGAGGAGCTCCTGCTGCGCGGGCTGGACCTGTCGCCGATCGGCGAGGTCCTGGTCGAGGCGTCGGTGGTCGGGTGGAAGGAGTTCGAGCTGGAACTGATGCGCGACCGCCACGACAACGTGGTCGTGGTCTGCTCGATCGAGAACGTGGACGGGATGGGCGTCCACACCGGCGACTCGATCACGGTCGCGCCGCAGCAGACGCTCACCGACCGCGAGTACCAGGCGATGCGGGACGACGCGATCCGGGTGATCCGGGCCGTCGGCGTCGAGACGGGCGGCTCGAACATCCAGTTCGCCGTCAACCCCGCGGACGGACGCCGGTACGTGATCGAGATGAACCCGCGCGTCTCCCGGAGCTCGGCGCTCGCGTCGAAGGCCACGGGGTTCCCGATCGCGAAGATCGCCGCCAAGCTCGCGCTGGGGTTCACGCTCGACGAGCTCGCCAACGACATCACGCGCGAGACGCCGGCCTGCTTCGAGCCGACCATCGACTACGTGGTGACGAAGGTCCCACGCTTCGACTTCGAGAAGTTCCCGAACGTGGACGCCCGGCTCACCACGCAGATGAAGTCGGTGGGGGAGGTGATGGCGATCGGGCGGACCTTCAAGGAGTCGCTCCAGAAGGCGCTGCGCTCGCTGGAGCGGGGCTGGGACGGGCTCCCGGCGGGCGAGGCCGCGTCCGGGGCGGCTTCGGCCCCGGCTCCGGCCGAGGACCAGGTTCCGCTGGCGCTCCAGCTCGACGGCGACGGAGCTGCGCCCGCCGAGGAGCGGGGGCCCGCTCCCGATCCGGCGGAGCTGCGCGGCCGCCTGGCCGCCCCCTCGGCCGAGCGGCTCGGCGCGATCCGCGAGGCCCTCGGGGCCGGGCTCGGGGTCGAGGAGATCGCCGCGGCGAGCGGGATCGACGCGTGGTTCGTGGGGCAGATCGCCGAGATCCTCGAGGCGGAGTCCGCCCTCGCCTCGCACGGCTCGCTCGAGGCGCTCCCGGACGAGCTCCTCTTCGAGGCCAAGCGGACGGGGTTCGGCGACGCGCGCCTCGCCGCGCTCCTCGGCACGACCCCCGAGCGCGTGCGCGGTCGGCGGACGGAGCGCGGGATCCGGCCCGCGTTCAAGACCGTGGACACGTGCGCGGGCGAGTTCCGCGCCGCGACGCCGTACTTCTACTCGGCCTACGAGCGCGAGAGCGAGGCGCGGCCCGGCGAGCGGCCGCGCGTGGTGATCCTCGGCAGCGGACCCAACCGCATCGGGCAGGGCGTGGAGTTCGACTACTGCTGCGTGCAGGCCTGCTTCGCGCTGCGGGAGCGCGGCTACGAGGCCGTGATGGTCAACTCGAACCCGGAGACGGTCTCCACCGACTACGACGTCTCGGACCGGCTGTACTTCGAGCCGCTCACGGCCGAGCACGTGCTCGACGTGCTCGAGGTCGAGCAGCCGACCGGCGTCATCCTCCAGTACGGCGGGCAGACGCCGCTCAAGCTCGCCGCAGCGATCGAGCGCGCGGGGTTCCCGATCCTGGGGACGCCGCTCGAGGCGATCGACCTCGCCGAGGACCGTCAGCGCTTCGGCGCCCTGCTCCGCCGGCTGGCGATCCGGCAGCCGGAGGGGGGGACCGCGGTGTCCGCCGGCGAGGCCGCGGAGATCGCGGAGCGGATCGGCTACCCGGTGCTGCTGCGGCCGTCGTACGTGCTCGGCGGGCGTGCGATGCGGATCGTCTACGACCGCGAGAGCCTGCTCGCGACCGTGGCCACGGCGCTCGGCGCCAGCGAGTCGCATCCGCTCCTCGTGGACCGCTTCCTCGAGGACGCCTACGAGTTCGACGTGGACGCGGTCTCCGACGGATCCCGGACGGTGATCGCCGGGGTGATGCAGCACATCGAGGAGGCGGGCATCCATTCCGGCGACTCGGCCTGCGTGCTCCCGGCGTACAAGCTCTCCCCCTGGGAGGGCGAGATCCTGCGCGAGCACACGCGGACGCTGGCCGAGGCGCTCGGGGTGCGCGGCCTCCTGAACGTGCAGTTCGCGATCCGGGGCGGGGAGGTCTACGTGCTCGAGGTGAACCCACGGGCGTCGCGGACCGTGCCCTTCGTGAGCAAGGCGACCGGGCTCCCGCTCGCCCGGATCGGCGCACGGGTGATGCTCGGCGAGACGCTGGACGAGATCGGGGTCGACGACCCGCCCCCGCCGCGCCACGTCGCGGTCAAGGAGTCCGTCTTCCCGTTCGCGCGGTTCCCGGGCGTGGACCCGCTGCTCGGCCCCGAGATGCGCTCCACGGGCGAGGTGATGGGGCTCGACCGGGACTTCGGGCTGGCGCTCGCCAAGGCGAGCCTGGCGGCCGGCACCGCGCTCCCGCTCGAGGGCAAGGTGATCCTGAGCGTGAACGACCGCGACAAGCCCACGCTCGTTCCGATCGCCGAGCGCCTGGTGCGGATGGGGTTCGAGGTCCTCGCGAGCGAAGGCACCTGCGCGTTCCTGCGTGGTCACGGCGTGCCGAGCACGCGCGTGTTCAAGGTGAACGAGGGCCGGCCGGACATGGTGGACCTGATCAAGAACGGGCAGGTGGCGCTCCTCGTGAACACGCCGCTGGGCAAGAAGTCGCAGTACGACGACTACGCCCTCCGACGCGCCGCCCTGCGCCACGACGTGCCCTACATCACGACCACGTCGGGCGCGCTGGCGTCGGTCAGCGGAATCGCCGCGCTCCGGCGGGAGCGGCTCCGGGTGCGGGCCCTCCAGGACTGGCTCGCGGGGAGCCCCGCCCCCGCGCCCGGACGGGTTCCGGGTGAGGCCGGCCTCCGCCGGCCGGGAGGCGCCGGGAGAGGGGCAGGCGACGGCGCCGCCGCGTCCGAAGCGGCGCCCCCCGCGTCGTCTCCAGCGCCGGACCCGGGCCGGGAGCCCGAGGCGCGTCAGGGCCACGGGCGGCGCCGCGAGAGCGCCGACACCGGCGTCGCATCGGATTGACAAGTCCCTTTCCCCCTTTACTTTGTAGTCGCGACGCACCCGGTCTTCGCGTGCGCGGCCGACCTGCCGGAGGGCTGGGGGCCGCCGTCCGGCCGGGGTGATCGGGGGGGTTCCCCCCTGCACGCGCCCTGGAGCGCGCCGGGGGCGATCCGGTCCGGAGCGGCCCGGCCGGCTTTCCGCGCAAGGAGGAGGTGGACGGTGGCGTCCGACAACGATCTCGGAGGGCGCATGACGAAGGCCGACCTGGTCGAGCAGATCGCCGAGGCCACGGGCCTCACCAAGAAGGACACGGCGGTCGTGGTCGACGGGTTCCTGGAGGCGGTCAAGCAGGCGCTCGCCCAGGAGAAGAACATCGAGATCCGCGGATTCGGGAGCTTCAAGATCAAGAAGCGCAAGGCGCGCAAGGCGCGGAACCCCCGGACGGGCGACCCCGTGCAGGTGCCCTCGCGGCACGTGCCGACCTTCAAGCCCTCCAAGGAGCTGAAGGAGCTGATCACCGGGCTTCCGCCGGGCGGCGGCGGAGCGCCCGGACCCGACTTCGGCACCGCACCGCGGGCCTCGGTCGGCGAGTCCTACGAGAGCTAGGCTCCTCCCCGCACGCCGCACCGCCCGCCTCACCGAGGGCGGGCCGCACCCTCCCGCGCAGCGTTCCCGCCGTGCCGGTCCCCGTCGTGCGTGCGCCCGTAGCTCAGCTGGATAGAGCGACAGCCTCCGGAGCTGTAGGCCACAGGTTCGAATCCTGTCGGGCGCACCATCGCCGGGGGCACCCCGACCCGGGCGCGTGCTGAGCGGCGCCGCCCGCGCCGCGGGATGGCTGGCCGCGGCCGCCGTGATCTACGTCCTCTCCGCGGCCGTCCGGCTCCCCGAGATCGCGACGCTCCGCTGGCTCGACCCGCCCTCGACGGCTCTGTCGCGCCTGCGGGTGGAGCGCGGCGGGCCGGCGCCCGAGCGGGGGGCGTGGACGCCCCTCCGGGACATCTCCCCGTCGCTGGTCGAGGCCGTGCTGCACGCCGAGGACGACCGATTCCCGCACCACGGCGGGTTCGACGCGCCGCGCATCCGGCTCGCGCTCTCGCGCAACGTCGAGGAGCGCCGCGTCGCGACCGGCGCCTCCACGATCACCCAGCAGCTCGCCAAGAACCTGTTCCTCGACCCCGCCCGTCAGCCGCTCCGGAAGGCCAAGGAGGCCCTGCTGGCGCTCGCGCTCGAGGGCCTGCTCCCGAAGCCGCGGATCCTGGAGATCTACCTGAACGTGATCGAGTGGGGCCGCGGGCTGTATGGCGTGGACGCGGCTGCACGCCGCTACTTCGCGGTCGCGCCGGCGCGGATCGGCCCCGAGCGCGCGGCGCTCCTCGCCGCCAGCATCCCCGCGCCGCTCCTGCGGAACCCCGGGCACGTCACGCCCGGGCTGCGACGGAGCCAGGCGCGCATCCTGGGGCTCATGTCGCGGCGGAGGATCGCGCCGCCCGAGTGGACGCGGTGAGGGTGCGGCCGGTGGCGCGGCCGGGCTGCCGGCGCCGCGCCGGGGCCGCCCGGGCCTGGAGGGGGGTCCTCCGGTGTGCGGCATCGTAGGCCGCGTCGGACCGGCCGTCGGCGAGCCCGCGGCGGCCGTCGCCGAGCGCATAGAGGTACTCGCGCACACGCGCCTTGCCGGCGTAGACGCCGTCGAGCGCGATCTCGATCGTGCCGTCGTCGGCGAACAGGTCCGCGGCTTCGTCCCAGAGCCCGCGATCCGTGTAGTAGCCGTAGGCCGCTTGCAGGCGCTCGACCGCGTTCGCGTCCTCGACGAGCCCTTTGCGCTGCTCGAGCGCCGCGACTTTCGCAGCAAGTGCCGCGAGCTGTGCGTCGTCCGCGCCCGACGCACCACAACCGCACAGCAGCGCGGCGACGACGCCGGCACCAATCGTTGAACGCAAGATCATTCCCGACCCCCAATGCGAATCGCTTCAGCGCGCGCTCCGCCGAGCACGTGCAATGCGATACCGGTGGCCACTGCAATCACGCCAACCAGCGTCAAGACGCGCTCCGGCGTGGCCACCCGTGCCTCGAAGAAGAAAGCGAAGCATAGAACGACCGGCGACGCGAGAGCCAGGAGCGAGCCGATCACGGAAACCGTGGCCCGCCAACCCGGCACGGCAGGGGTCAAGTGCACGCCGAGGGCGACGTTGACGAGGCTCGCCAGAAGGACG
>DATBJZ010000154.1:0-9497 GCA_036556125.1 Gemmatimonadota bacterium
TGCTGTCGCCGCTCCAGAACAGCTCAACCACCGTCTCGGGGACCGTGCGGCACTCGCCCACCGGGTGCGGTCCCGTGGAGTGCTCCTCAACGCTCGTCGGGGGTGCGGACGTCTTCCTCAGCTGCCGGAAGACGACCTCCCCGTTCACCGCCTTTCAGGACGCGACGAAGACCGGAGACCGGGGCGGCTCCAACACCTACGGCCGGTACAAGTTCGCGAAGGCGGCCCCGGGGTTCGGCGCCGGCTGGCAATGCACGGTGTCGGCGGCGTTCGGCTCCGAGAGCGGATCCTTCGGTCCGTTCTCCGTGAGGAGCGGCTCGAACACGGCGGACCTCCGGATCTTCTGAGCCGGCGGGCTTCCGTCCGCGCCGGAACGGGGACCGCCGCGCGGTCCCCGTTTCCGTTCTGCGGCCGGTCCCCGACGACTTGATGCGTGCGCCCCGGACGCCCACACTGCGGCGATCCCGATGACCTCCTTCCGCCTCGTCGACGTCTTCACGGACCGCCTTTTCGGCGGGAACCAGCTCGCGGTCTTCCCCGACGGGCGAGGCATCGACCCCGCGCGCATGCAGCGGATCGCGCGGGAGTTCAACTTCTCAGAGACGACCTTCGTGCTGCCCCCCGAGGCGCCCGGCGCCGACGTGCGCGTGCGCATCTTCACGCCGGGAACCGAGCTGCCGTTCGCGGGCCACCCCACGCTCGGGACGGCGTACGCGCTCGTGCTCGAGGGCCGCATTCCGTTCGGTGCGGACGGCGCGCGGATGGTGCTCCAGGAGGGGGTCGGCAACGTCCCCGTCGAGGTGACGAACGACGGCGGACGCCCCGGCTTCGTGCGGATGGAGGCGCCGCTCCCTTCCTTCCGCCCCGTGGGCGCGGACGCAAGCGAGACGGCCGCGGCGATCTCGCTGGACCCGGCGGACGTGGCCGACGTCCCGGCGCCCTGCGTCGGCTCGTCGGGAAATCCCTTCCTGTTCGTCGGGCTGCGCTCGATCGACGCGGTGCGACGCGCGCGGCCTGACGGGCCGCGGCTCGAGGCTCTCCTCGGGCGCATCGGGGCGGCCGGGATCTATCCTTTCGCGATGGGCGGGCAGGAACCGGGCTCCGCGGTGCACGGACGCCTGTTCGCTCCCGGTGCGGGGATTCCCGAGGATCCCGCGACCGGCAGCGCCGCGCCGCCGCTCGGGGTCCTGCTCGTGCGGGAGCGTCTCGTCGGAGCCGACGGGGGGCGGGCGTCGTTCGTGGTCGAGCAGGGCTTCGAGATGGGGCGTCCCAGCCTGCTCCACGTGGAGGTCGAGGCCGACGGCGACGGCGTGCGGGCCGTCCGCGTGGGCGGCCGCTGCGTCGCCTTCGCCCGCGGGTCGCTCGAGGACACGGACCAGATCCACCATCCGGCACGGCAGGGTCGCCCGAGCGTCCCCTCCGCTGGGCGACAGGCGCCCGCGGCTCCGGGATCGGGGCCGGCCGCGTAACGAACGGCGCTCCGGTTCACCACGTCCCGGGCGCGGACCGTCCCGACGGGCGGCGCCCGGTCCCGCTTCGGTTGTATTCGTCACACCCGTTCGACCAAGCTCCCCCCGGAGACCCTCCAGCGGATCCGCCGCACGAGCGGTTTGGGGACGCGGCGCCGTTGGCGCCGGGTCGGGGGGTCCGGACCCGAACGACCCGGAGGGGAGCACGATGAGACGAGTCCTGGCGGCGGCGGCCCTGCTGGCCGGCCTGGCCGCGCACGCCGCGGCCCAGACGGCCTACGCCGGCGGAAGCGCCGCGATCCCGATCACCACGAAGTCCGAGGAGGCGCGCGCCCTCTATCTCGAGGGGCGGGATCTCTTCGAGACGCTGCACGTGGCCGAGTCGCACCCGAAGTTCGACGCCGCGGTGAAGGCGGACCCGGACTTCGCGCTCGCCTGGCTGGGCCGCGCCAACAGCGCGCCCACCGCCGCGATCTTCTTCGAGAGCGTGAAGCGCGCCGCGGAGCTGGCGCCCCGCGTCTCCGCCGGGGAGCGCCACCTGATCCTGGCCACGCAGGCCGCCGTGAACAGCGATCCGGACGGCCAGCTCGAGCACCTGAACGCGCTGGTGGAGCTCCATCCGGACGACGAACGGGCGCACAACCAGCTCGGCAACTACTACAACGGGCGTCAGGAGTACGAGAAGGCCATCGAGCACTACAAGCGCGCGATCGAGCTGAACCCCCGCTTCACCGGGGCCTACAACATCCTGGGATACGCGTACCGCTTTCTCGACCGCTACGACGACGCGGAGCGCACGTTCCAGGAGTACATCGAGGTCCTGCCGAACGAGCCCAACCCGTACGACTCGTACGCCGAGCTGCTGATGCGGATGGGGCGGTTCGAGGAATCGGTCGCCCAGTACCGCAAGGCGCTCGAGGTGGACCCGGAGTTCACGCCGTCGCTGATCGGCATCGGCAACAACCAGATGTTCATGGGGCGGTACGCCGACGCGCGGCGCACGTTCGAGGAGTACTACGCGAAGGCGCCGAACGACGGCGTGCGGCGCAACGCGCTGTTCTGGAGCGCGGCGTCGTACGTCCACGAGGGGAAGCCTGACCAGGCGATCGAGACCGTGCGGAAGATGATGACGATCGCCGAGGCGAGCGGCGACCTCGCGAACGTCTCGGGCGACCACCTGCTGATCGGCAACATCATCCTCGAGACCGGCGGCTCGCCCGACGACGCGCTCGCCAGCTTCGAGAAGGCGGTCGAGGTGAGCGACCGGGCCGACCAGCCCGAGGAGGTCAAGGAGGCGGCGCGTCGGAACCACCTCTACCAGGAGGCGCTCGTCGCGCTGGCGAAGGGGGACCTGGCGGCGGCGAAGGCGAAGACCGACGCCTACCGCGCGGCCGTGGACGTGGAGAAGGTCCGCTTCGAGGTCCAGCAGACGCACGAGCTGGCCGGCCGCATCGCGCTGGCAGAAGGCGACGTGGCGGGCGGCATCGCCGAGCTCGAGAAGGCGAACCAGCTCGATCCGCGCGTCCTCTGGGCCCTCTCGCGCGCGCACGAAAGGGCCGGACACGCCGACGAGGCCCGTGCCTGGGCGAAGAGGGCGGCGGACTTCAACCAGCTGAACTTCGCGCTGGGCTACGTCCGGAACGACGCGCGGAACGCCGCGGGAGGCGCCGCGACCTGACCGCCGCCGGTGGGCCGGGCGCACGGCCAGCCGCCCGCCGCCCATCGGAGGTCCGCCGCCGCTTCCCCACCTCGGACACCACGGGCCGCGAGGTTCCCTCGCGGCCCGTCGCCGTCCGGCCCCCGTCGTCTCCACGCTGGTCCGCCGGCGCGTCCCGCCCCAAGTTCTCAGCCCTTCCCTCGAGCTCCCGCTCCCGGATCCGGTCCTTCCCGACGGAGGTTCCCTGCCCGCGTCTCGCTCCTTCCCGCCGCGCCCGCGGACGCCGTGAAGGTGGGGCTCGTGGGCTTCCCCGGCGCGGGCAAGACCACGGTCTTCAACGCCCTCACCGGTCTCGCCGCCGAGACCGGTCCGGGCGGCGGACGCGGTCGGTCCAACCTGGGGGTCGTGAAGGTGCCCGACCCGCGGGTGGACGCCCTCTCCACGCTGTATCAGCCCCGGAAGACCGTGCACGCCGAGGTGCGCTTCAGCGACCTGCCCGGCGGCGCGCCGGGCGGCCGGGCGCTCGCGGCCGAGGCGCTGACGGCGATGCGGGACGTGGACGCCCTGGCGCAGGTCGTCCGCGGGTTCGGCGACCCGGCGACCGGCGCGCCGCCGCGGCCCGCGGCGGAGCGCGCCGATTTCGAGGCCGAGACGATCCTGGCGGACGCCGAGATCGTCGAGCGCCGGCTGGCCCGGCTGCGGAAGGGGGAGCGGGGCTTCGCCGGCGAGGCCGAGCTGCTGGAGCGAATCGGCGTGCACCTCGAGGGCGGCGCAGCGCTTCGCTCGCTCGCGCTCTCGGCGGGGGAGTGGGCGCGGTTCACGGGGTTCGCGTTCCTCTCCCGCAAACCGGCGATGGCCGTGCTGAACGTGCCCGAGGCCCGGGCCGCGGAGCCCCTGCCGTCGGACGTGGCGGACTTCTGCGCCGAGCGCGGGATGCATGCCCTGGCGCTCTCCGCGCCGCTGGAGGCCGAGATCGCGCATCTGCCCCCCGACGAGCGGGCCGCGTTCGCCCGCGAGATGGGCCTGGACCAGCCGGCGCAGGACCGGTTCATCCGCGAGGCCTACGCGCTGCTCGACCTGGTGAGCTTCTTCACCGTCGGGCCGGACGAGGTGCGTGCCTGGACCATCCGCCGGGGGACCGCCGCGCAGCAGGCCGGCGGCCGAATCCACTCCGACATCGAGCGCGGCTTCATCCGCGCAGAGATCGTGGACCACGCGGAGCTGCTCCGGCTCGGCAGCGAGGCGAAGGCGCGCGAAGCGGGCAAGCTCCGGCTGGAGGGGAAGGAGTACGTCGTCCGGGACGGCGACGTCGCGCACTTCCGCTTCAGTGTCTAGCGGGCCCGGCGGCGATCCGGCGCGCCCGGGGCGGCGGTGGCCCGCCGGGGCCTGGCTCGCGGTCGGGGCCGGCGTGGCGGCGGCCCTGATCGCCGTCCTCGGCGTCCACGCGCTGCGGGTCGGTCGTGAGGCGGAGCGGCTCCGGCTGGAGCTCGCGGCGGCTGAGCGGGCGGCGGCGGAGTCGCTGGCCGTCGGCGGTCGTCCCGACGGCGGCCCTGCCGGCGGTTCGGGCGCCGCACCCGCGCCGGGCGCCGGCCCCTGGGCGGCAGGCCATCCGGCGGGTCTGCTCGCGAACGAGGTCCACCTGCGGCGCCTCCGCGAGGCAGGCCTCGAGGACCCCCTGGGCGACGTCCGGGCGGACCTGCAGGCGCACCCGGAGCTCATCCCCGTCCCGAGCCGGCTCGGGGGGCGGATGGGGTTCTATTCGCCCGACGACATCGTGCTCTTGAACGACCGCTGGGTTCACGCCTACTTCGAGGACGGTCACACGGCCGGATCGATGCTCCTGGAGTTCGACGTGCGGGAGGGCGGCGAGATCGTCTGGCGACCGCTCGCCTCCGCCACGTGGTAACGACCCCTTCACGAGGAGACCGACGATGACGCAGGTGCCGCCGCCTCCGGGCTCGCCCCCGCCCCCGCCTCCCGCCCCGCCGCCCGCGCAGGGGCCGGGCGACACCGGCGTCACGGTCTCCGGACCCGGGGCGCCGCCGCCCAAGAAGGGTCTGTCCACCGGCGTGAAGGTGGCGATCGGCTGCGGGATCGTGCTGCTGCTGGTGCTGATCCTGATGGGCACCTGCCTGGGCTTCCTGACGAAGAAGGTGAGCGACGTCGGGGAATCGGTGGTCGAGAGCGCCGAGCAGCACGAGGAGGCGAACCGCACGATCGCCGAGCTCGAGCGCGAGCACCCGTTCACGCCTCCGGCCGACGGCGTGCTCGACGAGGAGCTGGTCGACAAGTTCTGGGCCGCGACGGACGACGCGTGGGGGCGGATCGAGGACTGGGCGAAGGATCTGCACGAGCGCGGCGAGCGCATCGACCAGTCGGGCGGCGACGCGGGGTTCGGGGACGCGATGGCCGCGATGCGCGGCCTCAGCGACGCACGGCTCGCGCTCGTCGAGGCGCTCGACGACCAGGACCTCTCGCCGGCCGCGTACCTCTGGACCGGCCGGGCGCTGATCCAGGCCGGGGAGGCCGAGGCCGCCGGGGGCACCGGCGTGCCGGAACGGAACCTGGAGATCGCGCGCGAGCACCGGGACCGCATCGCGGAGCTCCGGCGGGGAGACGACGCGGACGAGCCCACCCGCGGTGCGGTCTACGCGCTGGCCACGGTCGTCCTCGCCGAGGGCTGGCGCGGGGCCGGCGTGCAGTAGGCGCGGACCCGCCTACACGAGCGCGGGCGCCCGCGCGAGCGCGCTCGCGAGAAGCCGCTCGTAGGCGGCTCGGAGCCGGGCGGTCACCGGGCCCATCCGCCCGGCGCCGGCCGGCCGGCCGTCGACCTCGGTGACCGGCACGACGCCGCCGGAGGTGAACGTGAGGAACACCTCCTCGGCGTCCGCGAGCTCCTCGCGGCGGTGCGCCCCCTCGTTCACGGGGACGTCTTCGCGGCGCGCGACGAGCAGCACCTTCTCGCGGGTGACGCCGGCCAGGATCCCGCACTCGAGCGCGGGGGTATGAAGGATCCCCTGCCGGACGAAGAAGAGGCTGCTCCGCGTGCCCTCGAGGAGCACGCCCGCGGGATCGAGCAGGATCGCTTCCTGCGCGTGCACGAGCTCGGCCTCGCGCCGGGCGAGCACGAACGGAAGGCGATTGGCGTGCTTGACCCGCGGGAGGAACGGAACGTGCGGCCGCGAGGCGACGACCGCCTTCCACCCGCGGAGCACGTCGTCGAGGGAGGGCGCGGCCACGGGGGCCAGGCGGATCAGCGTGGTTCGGGCGGGCCGCGGCCGGCGGCGGCCGTTCTCCACGCCGCTCGCCGGACGTGACGCCGGCTCGCTGCCGGTGAGGTGGATCCTGGCGACGGCGTCGGCGAGATCGTTGCGCCCGACCAGCTCGCGCAGGATCGACGTGGCCGCGGCGAACGTCAGCGGGAGCTCGATGTCCAGCGCCTCGGCGGAGGCGCGGAGCCGGGCCCAGTGCTCCTCCCAGAAGGGCGGACGGCCCTTCCGGATCAGGACCGTTTCGTAGACGGCGTCCCCGTAGAGGAAGCCCGGATCGTCCGCCGGCACCCGCGCCCGCTCGGCCGGCACGTACTCACCGTCGAGGAACACCAGCATGCGAGCCTGTCCGCGTCCGGCGGATCGGGGGGAACGCCTCCGACAAGGTCCCGTCGCCCCTCGGAGGGGTCAAGGCGGCGGCCCGGCGGGCTCCGTCGCGTGAGCTTCCGCCGGCTCGATCTGCCCCGCGGTCCGTTTCCGCCGGATTCGGCGCCGACCCGTGTGGCGACCGCCCCCGTGGACCCCGTGGACGAGGCCGTCCTCTCACGGCTCGAGGCGCCGCGCGTCTACAGCGTGGGCTCGAAGCGGATCGTCCGCGGCCGGCTGGCGGGCGGGCCGCCGGAGCGCGCGGCGCTGGCGCGCGAGCTGGAGCGGCTGCCGGTGGACGCCTTCTTCCAGAGCGCCGACGGCACGACGCTCGTGACCGTCTCCCGGCCGCGCTCCCGCGCCCTTCACGCCGGCTGGCCGTTCAACCTCGTGCTGTTCCTGCTGACGCTGCTCACGACGACGTGGGGGGGCGCGTACTGGAGCGGCGTGGACCCCTTCGCGGGCTCGACTCCCTCCAGCCTCGACTGGGACGCGATCGGCCGCGGACTCGCCGCGGGCCTTCCGTTCTCGCTGTCGCTCCTGGGAATCCTCACGTGCCACGAGATGGGCCACTGGATCGCGGCGCGGCGGTACGGCCTCGACGCCACGCTGCCCTTCTACATCCCCGTGCCGCCCTTCCTGTCGCCGATCGGCACCCTCGGGGCGGTGATCCGGATGGGAACGCCGCTCTACGACCGTCGGATCCTGATGGACGTGGGCGCGGCCGGGCCGATCGCGGGCATCGCGGCCGCCCTGCCGATCCTCGGGTACGGGATCCTCACGGCTCCGCTCGCGCCGGCTTCCTCCGGGCCGGGACTGTACCTGGGCGAGCCGCTCCTGTTCCAGGCCCTCGAGGCGCTGCTCCGGCCGGGTCTCGGCCCCGAGCAGGACCTGATCGCGACGAGCCTCGTGCTCGCGGGCTGGCTGGGCCTCTTCGTGACGGCCCTGAACCTGATCCCGATCGGCCAGCTCGACGGCGGCCACGTCGTGCACGCCCTCTTCGGGCGCGGTCAGCTCGTGGTCGGCGGGCTCGCGCTCGTGGCGCTCGCCGGGATGGGATGGTTCTGGAAGGGATGGTGGATGTGGATGGCGATCATGCTGCTCGTCGTGCGGCTGGGCCACCCGCCGACCCTCGACACCGAGCTGCCCCTCGACGGCAGGCGGAAGCTCGTGGGCTGGCTCACGCTGCTGCTGCTCGTGCTCTGCTTCCACCCGATGCCGTTCGAGCTGCGGCTGTAGAGCGCGTTTCGCGGGTGCAGCGGCGGGTCAACACTCCAAAGGGGCAGGCCGCGCGCCCCGGCCGGCGACTGACGCAAAGCGAGGTGAAGACGGCCCCGTGAGGCCGGGCGTCGGCAGGGGGAAGCGCGCAGGAGCTGCGGGTGACGTCGTGGGGGAGAAACGTGCAGGCCGGCTGAGCCGAGCGAGCCTCGCCGGCCCGGCGCGCGGCCCTCGGCCAGATCGCGCGACTCGTTGGGTGCACGGCCGGTCGGCGCCCTACTCGCGATACCGCCGCAGCACGATTGCCGAGTTCTTCGAGCCGAACGCGATGGTGTTCACGACCGCCGCCGCGCCCCCGGCTGCCCGGCCCCGGTGCGGCACGTAGTCGCGGTCGCACTCCGGGTCGCCGGGCGCGTAGTTGATGGTCGGCGGCAGGAATCGCTCGCGGAGCGCGCACACGGTGGCCACCGCCGCCGCAGCGCCGCACGCGCCCTGCGCGTGGCCGATCATCGACTTGATGCCGCTCGCCGGGATCGCGTGGGCGCGGTCGCCGAAGGCGATCTTCACGGCGCGGGTCTCGATGCGGTCGTTGAGCTCCGTGGCCGTGCCGTGCAGGCTCAGGTATCCCACCTCGTCGGCGGGAACTCCGCCGTCCTCGAGCGCAAGCTCGATGGCCCGCGCCGCTTCCTCGCCGGACGGCTCCGGCCTCACGCGGTGGTACGCGTCGCACGTGGACGCGTAGCCCGCGACCTCCGCAAGGACCGGCGCCCCGCGCGCGACCGCCGAGTCGAGCGACTCGAGCACGAGCACCCACGCGCCCTCGCCCATCACGAACCCGTCGCGCTCGGGGTGGAACGGGCGCGAGGCGGCCGCAGGCTCGTCGTTGCCGCTCGTCGTCATCGTCCCCATCCGGCAGAACGCGGTCATGATCCCGGGTGCGATGCAGGCCTCCGCGCCGCCGGTGAGCGCCACGTCCAGCGCCCCCGCGCGGATCTGGTGGTACGCGTACCCCATCGCGTCGGACGCGCTCGTGCACCCCGTCGACACCACGTGGCTCGGTCCCCGCAGGCCGTACGCCATGCTGACCTCGCTGGAGAGCATGCCCACGAAACTGCCGAGGATGCCGTAGGCGCTCACCTGCCGCCCGTTTCCGCCGAAGAAGATCTCGTACTGCCGCTCGCCGAACTCGATGCCGCCAGCGCCCGTCCCCAGCAGGACGCCTGCGCGGCGCAGCGCCGGCGCCGACAGCCCGGCGGGATCGAGGCGCGCCTGCGCCAGCGCCTCGTCCGCGGCCGCGAGGGTGAAGGCGACGATCCGCAGCTCGAGCTTGCGGGTCTTCTGCGGCAGCGCGTCCCGGACGGGGAAGTCCCGCACCTCGGCGGCCACGCGGCACGGGAGGCGCGAGGCATCGAACAGGCTGATCGCGTCCACCGCGCTCCGTCCGTCCGCCAGCGTCCGCCAGAAGGCCGGCACGGAGTGGCCTCCCGGGGCGACGGCTCCCATGCCGGTAACGACGAC
>DATBJZ010000155.1:0-14268 GCA_036556125.1 Gemmatimonadota bacterium
ATCAGGACGATCGCGACGACGAAGCCGGCGATCGGCAGAAGCGTACCGGCCTCGCCGGGGCCCAGGGCGAGCAGCAGGAGCGCCACGACCGCCGCAGCGGTCAGAAGGAGGACGAACGGCCCGTGCAACCGTGCGAGGGCCGTCTTGGCCTTGTCGGTCGATGTCCTCCAGGTCAGGACTTCCTCGACGGAGTCGACGGCGTACCGCAGGCTCTCCGGAGCGCCGCCCCCCTTGACGAACGGCCCGTCCATCTCGAGGCGCCGCTCGTACGGCACGCTGAACTCACGGCCCGCTCGCGTCAGGAAGTGCAGCGTCGGCCGCTGAGTCCGCGACCGGATCGGAGCGGAGATGCGGAACCCCGACCGGAGCGGCGTGTCACCCCCGAGCCTGTCTCGCACACCGGGTCGGGGCAGGAACTCGGAGGTCGCGGCCACGACCGCGCCCGTGCCGGGGTCGCGTGCGACGACCTGTGCGATCGGATCCCCGGCGTGAGCGGCCCAGCCGCTGACGTGCACCCATTCCTGGCCGGCTGCAACCAGAGCGGTGCGGCGGCTCGCCATCCGGTCGAAGAGCTCGCGAACCTCGGGCGTGACCGGGGCGTCGCCACCCGCGGGGCGGATCGCGCTCGCGGGCGCGGCGAACCAGCGGAGCACGCGGGTCAGGGACGCCGGCAGGTGCTTCACGTAGTTGGCCGGAACGGGATCGAGGACGTGGGAGAGCACGCGCCGGCACGTCAGACGCCCGTCCTCACACGCCTGTCCGATCTCGCTCCTGATCTTCCTGAAGAACGCCTCGCGCCTTCGCGGCTCCCGGTGACCGGCGACGATCGCCGCTTCGCGCAGGGCGAAGATCATCCAGCCCGCCGCCGTCTCGTCCCGGATTCCCAGGATCCTGGCCGTGTGCCTCTGCCAGCCGCGCCCGAGCGGACCCTCGAGGTGCGGGCGCAGCGTGCGGAACGCCGGACTGACCTCGTACGCGCGTTCCTGAACCTCCCGCGGCACCGGGATGAACCGCTGCGGCACGGCGGGAACGATCCCGACCAGTGCCTTGTACGCGCCGGTCAACCCCGGCGCCGACAGCTCGGAATCCGCGAAGACGCCGAAGCGCACCGCGTTCACCGTCCGTACGGTGAGCAGCCCCGCGACGAGGACCGCCGCCGGCACGAGGACCGCGACGTCGAGGCGGCTCCGCGTTCGGGCGCGATCCCGGCGCCGGACCACCAGGACGGCGAGCACGAGGAGCCCGAGGATCAGGAGCGGCGTCTCCTGGCGCGTGTACCACAGCGCTGTCAGGACCACACCCGTCAGGACGCCGAAGCCCGCGCCTCGCCCACGTTCCGCCCCCAGCAGCGCGAGCACGGTGCATCCCACCAGGAGCAGGAGCAGGGGCGCATACAGCGTGTCGGCGAGCGCGTAGTCGTTGACCAGCAGGCTGACCGGATCGAACGCGACGAGCGCGACGAGCAGCACGCAGAGCGGGGCCAGCGCGCCCGCACGCAACAGGGCGAATCCGAGCAGCGCCGCGGATCCCACGAGGGCCAACTCGATCGCGATGCGCAGGGGCGCGCCGGCGAGACGGACGCCGGCGACCCAGAGAGGATAGGCCGGCGGGCGGAGGAGCGCGGATTCCGGCGGCGCCCCCCAGTACCAGTGACTGGCCGACGCCAGGAACCAGCCGTCGTCGTGAGGCTGGTCCCGCGCGACGATCTCGTCCGTGCCGACGAGCCAGAGCTTGAGAAGCGTGACCGCGACGCAGCCCGCGAGGAACAGCTGACCGCGTCCCGGCGCCGGCCATCGTCTCCGACGGGGCGCGCTGCTCTCGGCCGACGGGTCGGTCACCGCGAGTCGGCCAGCAGCGCCTTCAGGTCCAGCGGCCGCGTGTAGAGGGCGATGCCGCCGTCCGGCCCGTGGGGCCACGCCGGCCGCGGCCGGTCCCAGTAGAGCTCGACGCCGTTCTCGTCGGGGTCGCGCAGGTAGAGCGCCTCGCTCACCCCGTGATCGCTCGCGCCGTCGAGCTCGACGCGCGCCTCCATCAGCCGCCGCAGCGCGCCGGCGAGGTCCGCGCGGGACGGATACCGGATCGCGACGTGGTACAGCCCGGTGGTTCCCGGCGGCGGCGGCGATCCGCCGCGGCTCTCCCACGTGTTGAGGCCGATGTGGTGGTGATAGCCTCCCGCGGAGACGAACGCCGCCTGGTCGCCGACCCGCTGCTGGAGCTCGAACCCCAGCACGCCGCAGTAGAACGCCAGCGCGCGGTCGAGGTCGGCCACCTTCAGGTGCACGTGGCCGATGTCGGTGCCGGCCGGAACCGCGTATCGCCCGGTCATGCGTCCCCGCTCCCCGCTCGATCCGCGGTCACGCCTTCGGCCCGACGCAGGGATCGCAGCTGACCCCCGAGCCCAGCGGCCCGCATCCGGAGCGGCCGTTCACCCCGGCCACAAAGCCACGCTGGACCCCACCCAGTCCAGATCCTTGTTGTGGTCCACCCCGTGCATCTTGCCCCGCGAGAGCCGCACGAGGTTGGTGGCGAGCGTCAGGTGCTCCTCGCCGTGCGGCCGGATGAACATCATCCGGATCTCGACCTTCACGCCGTGGCCCTGCGGCGTCACGACGGCGGGAGCATAGTCCACCTTCTCCTGTACGAGCCACTGGCTCCTCTCCTCGCGCGGGATCGCGGCCAGGTCGGCCTGGTCGAAGTCGATGCGCACCCCGCGTCCGGCGTACGAGAAGAGCGGCTTCAGGATGTAGCGCGACGGCGGGCCGGGGAGGTCGCCCTCCGCGAGCACGTCGGCGAGCACGCGCGTCCACGGCAGCGCGGGGTGGTCGATGAGCGGCAGCGTGTACTTGGACCAGATCCAGTACCAGTTCGGGTGCGCCACCCATTCGACGTCCAGGTCGTCGCGGTAGTCGAAGGGCAGCGGAAATCCGTGCTGCCGGAGCTCGTCGAACACCACCCGGTGGTAGATCCGCCGGAGCGGGAACCGGCCGCCGTCCCGGCGCACGTACAGGCGGTCGCCCTGCCGCTCCAGCTGGTCCACGCCGGCCGTGTGAACGCCGAAGAACTGCCTCGTCGCCGTGAAGTCCGGACGCGTCTTCTGGAGCTCCGGGTGGAGGTCCAGCAGGACGACCTCCGCGGGGTCGTGGGGACCCACGATCGCGCGTCGCAGGAGGTCCAGATAGGCCTCGCGCGAGAGTCCCGAGAAGAACGGCGTCCACGCGAGCGCCAGCTCGGGAACCGACTGCAGCACGTCCCGCCAGACGTCGGCGTAGACGACCTGCATCGAATAGAGCGACGCGAAGCCCTGGAGCTCGATGACCCGCGCGGAGAGCTTGCCCTCGCCGTTTCGCATCACGCCCAGGTCCACGGCGACGAAGTTCGGCAGGCGGTCCATCCGCGGGGCCAGGTACTCCGGCGGCACGGCGCGCGCGCAGCGCCGGATCAGCTCCGGGTCGCGGAGGATCGCCACGATCTCCTCGGCGATCCGCACGCAGCGCTCGCGCAGGTCGGCGGGGAGGAACACCGGCGTCTCGGCGAGCCGGAAGCCGAACGCAGGCTGCTCGAGCCGGCGCTCCATTTCGCGGCACACCCTTCCGTGCAGGGCGGCCACGTCGCTGCGATTGAAGAAGGCGCGGAAGAGCGGGTCCACGCGAGACCGGAGAAGGAGGTGTCGAGCTCAGGCCGAGGTCTGGATCGCGCCCGCCTGACGGCGCCGGCCGGCTAGGCGGGCCGGGGGGCGGGCTCCGGTGCCCGCGGCAGCTCCGCCGGATCCACGAGGTAGCGCCCCCGGCGGATCACCTGCAGGTCGTCGATCCACACGTCGCACTCGCGACCGACCGCGTCCACGTGCGTCCCCGACGTCCAGTCGGCGCCGGTGTGCTCGCGGTAGGGGTGTCCGAAGGCGACGTGCACGCCCGGCATCTTCTCGTCCTGCAGGATGTGTCCGATGACGTTCGTGACCGCGAGGTTCGTGCCGAGGGCGAACTCGCCCACGCGCGAGGAGTTCTCGTCCGTGGCGATGTAAGCCTCGACGTCGCGGCGCAGGTCGTCGCGTGCGCACTCGACTCCGACCACCCGCGCGCCCGCGATGCGGAACGAGACCGGCGAGCCGCGGAGATCGCCGTACACGGCGGCGAACCAGTCCCCGAGGACCCCGTCGCAGACGTAGACGCCGTCGACGCCGGCGGGGCAGGTGAAGATCTCTCCGCCGGGGAGATTGCCCCACGCCTCGGCGCTGATGAGCCCCGATGTCTTCACCCAGCGGAGCGCCGGCGAGAACCGGGCCGAGAGGTCGGTGCCGGCGGGGCTCGTCACGCGGATCTCGCGGGCGCGGCGGGCGCGCTCGAGCGCCCAGCGGGAGAGCGCGTCCACCTCCAGGAAGTCCGCGCGCATCCCCTCGGTCATGATGCGCTCCGTGATCGCCACCATGTGGGCGTGGCGGATCCGGCGCCGGTCCACGATCTCCGTCATCTGCATCCGCGCGCGGAGCTCACCGCGCCGCGCCGAGGCGGCGTAGCACGTGACGTCGGCGGCCTCCATCGCGCGGGCGATGGGTTCGGGGAAGCGCTCGAGCGGCCGGGGCGCGACGTCCTCGAGGACGAACGCGCGGAAGCGGTCGGTCGCCTGCCGGAACTGCGCCGCGAGCGCGGCGCCGATCGGAAGCGTGTCCTCGTCGGTGATCAGCAGGCAGCTCTCGCCCGGACGGACGGCGAGACAGGTGAAGACCGCGTTGCGCGCGCCGGGGTCGAGCTCCGGGTCCCAGGCGGCGTCGCGGAGACGGCCGGCGCCGTTTCCCGCCGCGCCGGCCAGGGCCTCTCTGGCGGCGGCGCTCACGCCCGGGGGGCGCGACAGCCGATCCGGCGCGGCTCCTCCCTCACGCGGCCTGCCCGGCCCCGGCGACGCCGTTCACGCGCTCCGTCTCGTCGCAGATGTAGTCCACGACCGCGCTCAGGTCCCCGGTCCGCTCGTAGACCGCAAGCTGCCGGTCGGCCCCCGTGCCTTCGCGGACGATCTCCCGGACGTAGTCCATCTCGCGCCGGGAGCCCAGCTCGTCCACGACCTCGTCCACGAACTCCAGGAGCTCCTCCATCAGGTCCGCCGTCGGGACCTCCTCCTGCTTCCCGAAGTCGATGAGCTTGCCCTCGAGCCCCCAGCGCGCCGCCCGCTGCTTGTTCTCCACGATGAGCGCCCGCCGGTACTGGCGAAAGCCCATGTTCTGCTCGTAGAGCCGCCAGAGCTTGGCGATGAGGGCCTGCACGAGCGCCACGATCGCCACGGTCTCGTCCACCCGCATCGGCACGTCGAAGGCGCGGAACTCGAGGGTCGGGAAGTTCGGATGGGGCCGGATGTCCCACCAGATCTGCTTGGCGTCGAGGAGGCAGTGCGTCTTCGCCAGGAGCCGGACGTAGCTGTCGAACTCCCCCGCCGACGTGAAGTACTCCGGGATGCCGGTGCGCGGAAATCGGTCGAAGACCTTCGTGCGGTAGCTCTTCCAGCCCGTGTTGCGTCCGAGCCAGAAGGGCGAGTTCACCGAGAGCGCGTGCAGGTGCGGGACGAAGTACCGCGCGCTGTTCATCAGCTGGACGGCGCACTCGCGGTCCTCGACGCCCACGTGCACGTGGAGCCCGAAGATCAGGTTGGCGCGCGCGACGATCTGGAGGTCGTAGACGAGCTTCTCGTAGCGCTCGTTGCCGGCGGTCAGCTCCACGTCGGCCCAGTGCGTGACGGGGTGGGTCCCTGCCGCGGCGAGGCGGAGGCCGTGCTGCCGCGCCAGGTCGCAGAGCAGCCGCCGCGTGCGCGTGACGCTCTCGCGCGCCTCCGAGATGTCGCTGCACACGCCGGAGCCGAGCTCGATGACCGACTGGTGGAGCTCGGGGCGGATCTGCTCCTGGAGCAGGAGCCGGCCCTGCTCGATCACCTCGCTGACGTGCGAGCGGAGTCCCCGCGTGGCGGGGTCGATGACCTGGAGCTCCTCCTCGACGCCGAGCGTGAACGAGGGCCGTCGTCTCACGACGCCCCGCCGGACTCGTGCGCCGGCGCCGGCTCCCGGGAGCCGTCCGTCCCCGGCTGCGCAGCCGTCCTGCGCGCGGGGGCGCGGCGGGCCGGCCGCGGACGCGGCGTCGCGTCCGTTCCCGCGGCCGCCGGCCGGCGCCGCTTCGCCGGACGCCGCTTGCGCACGCCGGCGCCGACCGCGCCCGCCGCCGCGCCCAGCTTCCTCCCCGCGCGCTTGATCCAGCCCCCGGCCACCTCGAGCTTCGCGGGCTTCCGGACCCGGTCGAGCAGCACCTCGGCGCTGTTCGAGACGACCCACTCGAAGTTCTCGACGCCCACCGAGAAGCGGTCGCAGTCCGGCGCGGGGTTCATGAAGTCGATGGCGTAGGGCGTGCCGTCGCGGACCGCGAACTCGATCGTGTTGAAGTCGTAGCCCAGCGCCTTGCACAGGGTGAGCGCGTCCCGCTCCAGGCGTGCGAGCCGCGCCGGCGGCAGGACCTCGGCGTCGCGGACGTAGCGGCGCTCGAAGGGCTGCCGCGGATCGTAGGCCATCACCCGCACGCGCTCGCGGCCGAGGACGTAGCAGCGGTAGTACTCGGTGAACTCGATCGCCTCCTGCGCGATCATCAGGAGGTCCTTCGTCGTGTCGTACGCGCGGAAGAAGGCCTCGGGGCTCTCCACGCGGTGCACGTCGCGCCAGCCGCCGCCGTGCGCGGGCTTCAGGAAGAGCGGGAAGCCGATGTCCCTGAACAGCGTGTCCCAGTCGAGGGGATAGCGCAGGTTCGTGAACGAGTCGCCGCGCGTGTTCGGCGGGTGCTCCTTGTGGGGCACGAGGGCCGTCTTCGGGACGGCCACGCCGGCATCCAGGGCGATCACGTTCCCCAGGAACTTGTCGTCGGCGCTCCACCAGAACGGGTTGTTCACCACGCGCGTCCCCCGCGCCGCGGCCGTCTTGAGCCAGGTGCGGTAGAAGGGCACCTCGTGGCTGATCCGGTCCAGGATCAGGTCGTAACCCGGAAGGTCGCGGTCGCGGACCACCCCGACCTGAGCGGGCTCCGCCACGACCCGACCCTCGGCCAGGGCGTTGATGCGCTCGGCCAGGGCGGGCGGGAACTCGCGCTCCATCCCGAACAGGATGCCGATCCGACGGGGGCTCATGAACTCGCGCCTGCGAGGGGTCCGTCCCGGCGGCTATAATACCCGGCCCCGGCGCCCGGGGACAACGCCTCTCGAGGAGACAACCCCTTGCAGCGCGAATACTTGCAGTGGGACAGCCCGTCGCTCGGACGGCGGATGGAGCTCCTTTGGTTCGGCCACGCGGGGCGGCCGGTGCTGACGTTCCCGACGTCGATGGGACGGTTCTACCAGTACGAGGACTTCGGGATCGTCGGGGCGCTCGCCGACCGGATCGAGGCCGGCGCGCTCCAGCTCTGCTGCCTGGACAGCGTGGACGGGGAATCGTGGTACGCGAAGGACCGCCATCCCTCGGAGCGCGTGCGGCGGCACGACCAGTACGACCGGTACGTGCGCGAGGAGGTGTGCCCGTTCGCCGTGTCGCGAGCCGGCCGCGACGACCTCGCCACGTTCGGGTGCTCGTTCGGGGCGTACCACGCGATCAACGTCGCGTGCCGGTACCCGGACCGGGTGCGAAAGGCGGTCGGGTTCTCGGGGATCTACCAGATGCACCGCTTCCTCGACGGGTACTGGGACGACCTCTGCTACTTCCACTCGCCGGCCGCGTACGTGGCCAACTTCGACGACGGCTGGGTGCGGCGGGTGTCACGGGTCGAGCTCGTCGTGGCCACCGGGGAGCACGACTCGCTCGCGGAGGCAAACCGCGAGTTCCAGGACATCCTCCGCCGGAAGGGGATCCCGGCCGTCACCGAGCTGTGGCCCGGCGTCTGGGGGCACGACTGGAACTTCTGGAGCGAGCACGCGCGGCGATTTCTGCCCTGAGCGGCTAACTTCGGACGGTGAGAGCGCGCCGTCGTCCCTGCACGCCGGAGCCGGGCCTCGCGCGGTGACCCGCACGTGATCCGTCCCCGGGCCGCGCCTCTCGCGCCGTGATCCGAACCGTCGTCTTCGACTGGGGCGGCGTCCTCACGCGGGGCGAGTTCGACCGCACCGTCGCGCACGACGTCGCCGTGCGCGCGGACCGCGAGGATCTCGAGGAGGAGATCTACCGCGCGTGGCGCGCGGGGAAGCGCCTCGCGTGCGAGCGCGGCGAGGGCACGATGGAGGACGCCTGGACGGAGCTCGCCGGGCGGTTCGATCTCCCCGGCGAGGCAGCCGGGTTCGCCGCCCTGCTGCGCGACGCGATCGTCCCCGAGCCCGCGGTGCTGGACCTGCTGCCGCCGCTCCGGACCCGGGTCTCGCTCGGGCTCCTCTCCAACAATTACCCGATCGTCGCCGCGATCGTACGCAAGAGCGTGGGCGCGTACTTCGACCGGATGCTCTTCTCCAACGAGACGTGCCGCGTGAAGCCCGATCCGGCCGCCTACCGGGAGGCGCTGGAGGCGCTCGGCGCCGAGCCGGCGGAGACCCTCTTCGTGGACGACAAGGAGCGGAACCTCGTGCCCGCGCGCGAGATGGGGATCCACGTCCACCTCTTCACGAATCCGCCGGCGCTCCGGGAGGAGCTCGTGGCGCGGGACCTGCTCGTCGCGTGAAGGTCGCCATCCTGGCCGACGTCCACGGCAACGCCGCCGCGCTCGAAGCCGTGATCGCCGACCTCGAGACGGTCCGGCCCGACCGCGTCCTCGTGAACGGCGATCTCCTCGCGTTCGGGCCGGAGCCGGAGGAAACCGCCGCGCTCCTGCGCCGGCTGGGCGCTCCCTCGACCCGGGGGAACACCGACCGCTGGCTCGTCGAGGTGGCTCTCGGCGAGGCGTCCGGGGTGCCGGAGGGGGACGTGCGGGACAGCCTCGGCTGGACGGTCGAGCGCATGCCGGCCACGGAGCTCAGGGCGCTTCGCGAGCTGCCGTTCAGTCTGTCCGCGGATCCGCTGCCGGTCGTCCTGTACCACGCCTCCGCCGCGGGCGACGACGAGGGCGTGTGGCCGACCACGCCCGACGGAGACGTTCCCGGCCTCTTCGCGGGCGCCCCGCACGCGACTCTCGTGGTCAGCCACACGCACCGCGCCGGCGAGCGGCGCGCCGGCGGGGTGCGAGTCCTGAACACTGGAAGCGTCGGGCTGCCGTACGACGGCGATCCGCGCGCCGCGTACCTGGTGCTTCAGGGAGACGACGCCGGCGGCAGGGGCGCGGACGTGCACGCCGAGTGGCGGCGCGTGGAGTACGACCGCGAGCGGACCCTCGGGGCGCTTCGGGATCGCGCGGTGCCGATGGCCGCCCGGCTCGCGCTACGGATCCGCACGGGCGAGTACTGAGCGCCGAGCACGCCCCTCGCACGGCGATCGTCCCGCCGCCGTCGTGCGGAGGGACTGCCTCGAAAGGAGCGGCCGATGGCGAGAACGGTGGACTGGACGCTGGCCGACGCGGCCGGCTTCCGCGAGATCGAACACGTGACGAAGAAGGGCCTTCGCGTGGTGCCGGTCGTCACCGGCGCCGTCGTGGACGAGTCCGGTACGTTCCTCTTCTACGTGGACGGGCACGAGGACGCGCGCTCGGGCGTGCAGGCCCAGCTCAACCACGTCCTGGCGTGCGGGCCGAGCCGGGAGGAGCACCTGGCGCCGGCGCGGGCGCGGGCGCGGGCGCTCCTGGAGGCGCTGGAGAAGCCGCGGTAGGCTCGCCGGGGCCGAGCCACTCGTCACCCTCGCGCGTCCACGTCCGGCGCGACCGCGCCTCGAACTCGCGCCCGTTCCACACCCGCAGCTCGAACTCCACGCGCCGCGTCTCGACGCGCAGCACGTTGTAGGCGTTCGGCTCGCCCCGATGCCGGTTCGAGATGGCGGTGCCGGCCTGCGAGACCAGCATCGAGCGCCGCGCGCTCACGTGCCGCGCCCGCACCTCACCCGCGTACCCCACGTGCAGGTGTCCCGCCAGGAGCAGGTCCACGCCGGCGTCATCGGCCGCGTGCAGCGCCTCCGTGCTGCGGCCGACGAGGGGCGGAGAGGGGTCGTCCGGCGGCGGCAGGAACGGGTGGTGCGCCATCACGACCTTGAAGACGCGGGCGGGGAGCGGTCCCAGCTCGGTCCGGATGAGGTCGATCTGCTCGAACGAGACGCGCCCGTCCTTCCAGGTGTTCGAGCGGGCGGTGTTGATGCCCAGCACCGCGAGATCGTCCACCACGAGGCACGGGCAGGGCTCGCCGATCCACCGGCGGTAGCGCTTCAGGGGCGCCGCGAAGCGGCGCACGACGTCGAAGAGCGGGATGTCGTGGTTCCCGGGCACCGTGAGGAGCGGCCGCGGCAAGCGGTCGAGGAACGCGCGCGCCGCCCGGAACTGCCGCGTCCGTGCCCGCTGCGTGAGGTCGCCGCTGACCGCGACGACGTCGGGCCGCAGCGCGTCGAGCTCGGAGAGGAGCCCCGCCGCGACGGCCGGGTCGGCGCGGCCGACGTGGAGGTCGGAGAGGTGGGCGATCGTCTTCACGACGGCGGGGCGGGGGCGGAATCCGGTGCGGCGACCGTTTCGCCCCACTCGGGCGGCGGCGCCAGGATCCGGAGCGCACCGCGAAGGACGCGGAAGGACACGGGGTTCAGGACCTCGACCACCTCGCCGTCCAGGGCCAGTGGGAAGCGGTGCCACCCCGGCCGCGTGAGCCGCGCCGTTCGCGCGGGTCTCGACTCGACCTCGTCGGCCTGGTAGAGCCGCCCGAACGCGGAGCGGATCGCGAGCTCGACCAGCACCCGGGCGCGCGCTTCCCGGGCCACGACCACCTCCAGGAGGCCGCGGTCCAGGCGCGGGCGGTGCGGCGCCGCGAGGAGGCGCGCCTCGTAGGGGTTGTTCCCGATGAAGACGAACGGGGTCCGCGCGTGCACCGGCCGCCCGTCCAGGTCCAGATCCACGCGGATGAGACGCAGCCCGGGCAGGATCGCCGCGGCCGATCGGATCGTGAGGAGGGCGCGAAGGAGGCGGCCCGCACGGCCGTGCGCGACGCGCTCCTCCCGACGGGTGCGATCCTCGACGAGGCGGGGATAGACGCCCAGCGAGGCGTTGTTGATGAAGATGCGGTCGTTCGCGGCGGCGAGGTCCACGCGCACGACGTGTCCGGTCGCGATGACGCGCGCGGCGGTCTCCAGGTCCGGGATCCCGAGATCGCGGGCGAAGTGGTTGCGCGTCCCGGTGGGCAGGATCGCGAGCGGCGGAACGTCGTTGCCCCGCTCGGCGGCCGCCCGGACCAGCACCCCGGCGGCCGTCGCGATCGTCCCGTCGCCCCCCGCGACGACGATGAGGTCGGGGCGGCCGTCCACGGCCTCCTGGACGGCCGGCGCGACGCCGCCGCCCGGGACGGTGGTGAGGCGGCCCCGGATGCCGGACTCCCCGAGCGTACGGACCCACGCCTCGACCTCGCGACGGGCGTCGTGCGCGCGCCGGTTCCCGGCGACGACGTTGAAGATGATGTGAGCACAGCGCTTCACGCCCCCCACACCGTCCTTTGCGCCCCCTTTCCGGCAAGGGTGACTTTCGCGCGCGGCGACCGTTCGCGATCTGGCGAAGCGGCCGCCCCCCATTACCTTCGGACCGCGCAGACCGAAGCCGGGCAGGTGAACCTCTGGAAACCTTCACCCCCGCCTCCATCCCGGACGTCGTCCTGATCGCGCCGCGCGTCTTCGAGGACGGCCGGGGGTTCTTCATGGAGACGTTCCAGGAGCGGCGTTTCGCCGCCGCCGGCATTCGGGGGCCGTTCGTGCAGGACAACCACTCGCGCTCCGCCCGCGGGACCGTGCGGGGACTCCACTATCAGATCCGCCAGCCGCAGGGGAAGCTCCTGCGCGTGATCGCCGGAGAGATCTGGGACGTGGCCGTGGATCTCCGGCGCAGCTCGCAGACGTTCGGCCGGTGGACGGCCAACGTCCTCTCGTCCGCGAACCGGCTGGAGCTGTGGGTGCCGGTGGGGTTCGCGCACGGATTCCTGGTGACGAGCCCCCACGCCGAGATCGTGTACAAGACGACGGATTTCTACGCTCCCGACGCGGAGCGCTCGCTCCTCTGGAACGATCCGCAGCTCGGGATCCCGTGGCCGCTGACTCCCGGCGACGAGCCGATCCTGTCCCCCCGCGATGCCGTCGGACGCCCGCTGCGCGAGGCGGAGGTGTTCACGTGACGGCGGGAAGCGTCCTCGTCACCGGGGGCGCAGGCTTCATCGGGTCGGCCTTCGTGCGCCTGCTGCTCGAGCGGGACCCGTCCGTCCGCGTCGTGAACCTGGACGCGCTGACGTACGCAGGCAGCCTGGCCAACCTCGCGGACCTGCCCGACCCCGGGCGCCACGAGTTCGTGCACGGCGACGTGTGCGACGGCCCGCTCGTCACCGACGTCCTGCGCCGCCACGACGTCGTCACGATCGTCCATTTCGCGGCCGAGTCGCACGTGGACCGCTCGATCGCGGGTCCGGCGCCCTTCCTCCGCACCAACGTGATCGGGACGCTGACCCTCCTCGAGGCCGCCCGCGCCGCCTGGCTCGAGGAGGGCGTCAGCCCCGGCCCGCGGCGGTTCCATCACGTCTCGACGGACGAGGTCTTCGGGTCGCTCCGCCCCGACGATCCGCCCTGCCACGAGGAGACGCCGTACGACCCGAGCTCGCCCTACGCGGCGTCCAAGGCGGCGAGCGACCACCTCGTCCGCGCGTACGCCCGCACCTACGGGCTCCCCGTGACGCTCACGAACTGCTCGAACAACTACGGCCCGCGCCAGTTCCCCGAGAAGCTGATCCCACTCGTGATCCTGAACGCGCTCGAGGGCCGGCCGCTCCCGATCTACGGCGACGGGGGCAACGTGAGGGACTGGCTCTTCGTGACGGACCACTGCGAGGCCGTGCTCGAGGTCCTGCGGCGGGGACGGCCCGGCGCGACGTACCACGTGGGCGGCGGCAACCAGCCCACGAACCTCGACGTGGTGCGCCGCCTCTGCGCGATCCTCGACGACAGGCTGCCGCGGTCGCCGCACGTCCCGCACGAGCGCCTCATCACCTTCGTGGAGGACCGGCCCGGCCACGACCGGCGCTACGCCCTGGACGCCTCGCGGATCCGGGACGAGCTGGGCTGGAGCCCCCGCCATTCCCTCGACGGCGGCCTTCGCGCGACGGTCGACTGGTACCTCGAGAACGGCGGCTGGCTGCGCGAGATCCGGGAGCGGCCGGAGTACCGCGAGTGGATGACGCAGAACTACGGCCGCAGGCGCGACGCGCGCGACGATGAGCGCGGCGCCCGGCCGCCGGTCGGCGTCCGCGAGCCGGCAGCCGGCGTGTGAGGGCCGGGGACCAGCCGGACCAAGCGATGAGCGATCCGGCCACGCGGCCCGGTTCGGCGCTCGCCACGATCGTCTGCTACAACGAGGGGGCGAACGCCGCACGGACGCTCGCGCTCGTCCCGCCTGCGGCGGCGCGGGATTTCGACGTCCTCCTGGTGGACGACGGTTCCACGGACGACACGCCCGAGCACATCGCGGGCTTCGATCTGCCCGTCGTCCGCCATCCCGAGAATCGCGGGCTGGGCGCCGCGATCAAGAGCGGCATGCGGCACGCTCTCGACCACGGCTACGAGATCTTCTGCGTGCTGGCCGGCAACGCCAAGGACGATCCGCGTCAGATCCCGCGCCTCCTCGCCCCCATCCGCGAGGGACGGGCGGACTACGTGCAGGGATCGCGGTTCGCCCCCGGCGGCTCGGAGGAGAACACGCCCGCGGCACGCCTCGCCATGATCCGGCTGCACGCGCGGCTGATGGGGGCGCTGACCGGATTCCACGGCACCGATGCCCTCAACGGGTTCCGTGCCTACCGCACGGAGCTGTTCAGGGACGGCAGCCGGATCGACGTGTGGCAGGACTGGCTGGATGCGTACGAGCTGGAGACCTACCTGCATTTCCTGGCGCTGCGATCGGGGCGGCGGGCGGTCGAGGTCGGCGTGTCCAAGACCTACCCCGCCGACGAGCGGTACCGCCGCTACTCGCACATCCGGCCGGTGCTCGACTGGTGGCGGATCATCCGGCCCGTTCCCCTGCTGCTGCTGGGGCTCCGGCGTTAGCCGCGGCCGTCTCCCACTCCCGCCGCTCCCGCAGGAACTGCTCGTAGTCCCGGATGTAGTCGTCCGGGTCGTACGCGTGCGAGGCGAAGACCAGCAGCATCGCATCCGACGTGTACTTGTACTGGGCTCCCCAGATCATG